>JAMOMH010000120.1 GCA_027068675.1 Sedimenticola sp. | reverse complement strand
ATGAGCCATCCCCACCTGTGGTTGATGGGGTTGATTGATTTAATGGCTGATGGGCGGTGAGCCGATTCTTAGCGCCCTCATCATAAGCGCGGTACTGTTCGGTGGTTGCAATACCCTTTGAATGGGGTAGTGGGGTTTGGCACCTGTCGGATGCCCCTTTTTTGCACACCTGTAGACCGCAGTTTACGGATTGGTATTGGCTGAAGGCTTGATCAATCGTAATGGGGACATTGAGGGTGTCGCTTGCCCGACCCTTTTTTACTCGCAGGTTGGCGTGGCCCTGGGCGCTCTGTTTGCCATTTTCAAGCCGACAGAGCACCCGAACCGACTCCGTATCAGCGTGTAGGTGGCGGGCATCTACATCAACTTGAATATGGATAGTCTGTGCGAATGCGCTGCCGCAGAGCAGCAGCGTAAGTGCAGCTAGCCGAGTTGTGTGCGCTATTGCTGTCATGGCTAAAGTGCTAATAGAAGCCCCCAATCATTGCTGTCGGTAGTGGGGTGGTGCTGGCGAAGCTGCAGTTCCATCCGTATCGCACCTGCGGTTGGTTTTGGAATACCAAAGCGCAAAATGCCGCTCTCTGTTTGCCACTCTACAATGCGTGAGAACTGGTTATCTTGCAGTGCAGTGAGCCAGTGGGCTGCAAATTCACCACGCTCAATAGTGAGGCTGGGTGAGCCGTAGGTGGCCAATAGCTCATCAAGCAGTTTTTGATAGAGTTGCTGTGCTTGAGCTGCACTGTTGGTGATGGGGATGAGAATGTGGCTCGATTTAACCCGCCCTGCGCCCTCCTCAATCGCCAATACCTGCCGATTATCCAGGCTGCTAAAGAGCTTGCCTTCATAGAGCTGGTAGGTGCCACTGTGGCCTGAGGTGAGGAAACCGGCCTGTTTTAGTGTGTGGTTGGTTGCGCTGTTGAGGGGGGAACCCAGTGCCAAATCGCTTAGGTTGCTGAATGTGGTGATTTCACTCACACCACTCTGAGTGGTTGCTGCGGGTGTGGCTTTTTTAGCAAAGCGATAGGTCCACGCTAGGCTGAACTTGTAGCTATCGCTGTTTTCACGGCTCTCTGGATTGCGGTTGAAGTGATCCAACCCCACAGCAAAACCGTGCCGCTGCCAATCTTTGTTCCAGCCGATGTGCGTCTGAGCGGTGGTCGATTCTGCCGCAGCAGGATCATCGGCGTTGTAGTTGATGGTCTGGTAAGAGAGGCGCAGGTTGTGCCCATCTCTACGGATATTGAAGAGGCCACCCAGTGTCAGATTTGAGGTCTGTTTGTCAGCAACATCCCGATCTTCAACGTAACGAGCAGTGGGTGATAGAGCGCCTTGCCACTGGCTGAGTGCAAAACTGTAGTCAAAACCGGCCGATAGACTAAGCCGTTTGGAGCGGGTGTCGGCCACTCTGTTATCGGTTAGCAACCACTGATAGCTGAGTCGGCTACGCAAGTTTCGGTTAATGGGTAGGCTGCTGTTGAGCTGGAATACGCTGTTCTCTCGCTTGAAACTTCTAGTTTCGTCCCACTCATCTTGGCGGTAGATATCGGCCGTGATGTTGAGCCCCTTCAGCAGGTTATCAAAGCGGTTAAAAGGGAGACCACTGATATTGAAGCCGGTGAGTCGGGTGGCGGTGATGTTATCGCTGCTTAGATTGCTGCGGGTGTGCTGGTTGCGGAGCCTGGCGTTGATACTGTCGGTGATCGGCTGCCCCCACTGGAGGTTAGCACTCTCACGATCTGCGGTGGTGGCGGCCCCGTTGGGAGAGAAAAATTCGCCGTTTCGCTCTAAGTCGATCAAATAGTCATAACCTGTGTGGTTGTTGCCGCTCAGTTTTAGCGTTGTGCTCTTTTCATCAAGAGCATCATGGGTACTGTTTTCACCGCTCAAATAGGCAAACTCTGCTTCGAGGGTGTGGCTGAAGGAGCCGGCGGTGAACCCCTTTTCCCAGGCGAGGCCGGTCACATTTTCAAGGTTACTGCCCATCGCCTCTGTTGATCGGTAGTTGATCGATGTGAGGGCCAATGCCCCCCATCTTTTACTCTCGGTGAGCCATGAGGCTCCGAGGTAGTAGTCCCTATCCTCACCATCAAAGAGGGCCTGGTAATCGGTTGCACTGCGGCCAACAAAGAGCTGAATAGAGTGTGGTGTGTTGGCTATTTGTGGTTGCAACTCAAACTGAATCCCTTTTATCCCCCGTTGCAGGGTGTGGCGGCTCTGGTTGGCAAAGTAGTCGCCCACCTCAATACGGAAGGGGATGGCGCTCTCCCCCGTTTGGTAGACAACAGAGGCGTTGCTGATCGTCTCACCCTCTTCGCCACGGTACTCCGAGTGGTTACTGCTGCCGATAATGTAACCCCGCATGGTGCTATAGGGTGAGTAGGCATCAGAAAAATTGAGGCTAAAATCATCAAAATTTTGCCACCCCTCATTTGGGTAGAGACCACTGCTCTCATCACCCTCAACGCTGTAGTGTTCAAAGGTTAATTTGTTCTGGCCGCTGTAGGTAAAGGCGGCCAGAGTGGGTTGGCTGATGGCCGATAGAGCCAATATCGAAACGATCAGAGCGGCTCGCTTATGGGCTGAAGTCTCTCTTCTTGTTTTCACTATTCAGACTCCATAACTTGCAGGTAGAACTGGCTGCTGTGCGGCAGTTTAACTAGCCCTTTAAAGGGGTCGTTAAACTCAAGTTGCAGATCAACGGTGGCGATAACAACGCTTCTCCGCTGCCTAACCTGCGAAGATGGCTGGGTTGATACCCTCTGCTCCAGCGTACTGATGCCATGCACGGCGATCAGGCGTAGCTTGGCATCCAGTGGCACACTGCGTTGGATGGTGGTTAGCAGCAGGCTCTTATCTTGGAAATTTTTATCCAGATAGGTGGCGAGATTGGGTCCATTCCAACTGGCGACTATTTTCCGAATCGACTTTTCAATGGTGGCCGGGTCAACCGGAGAGAAGGGGGGCGCTGTTGTTGATATCTCCATGGCCTTCTTTTCAGGCGCTACGGGTATTCTGATCATCTCCCTAAAATTACGGGCAGAGGCGGGCTGTGCAAGGGCGATGCTTAGCAGCAGGCCGGCGGTGATTAGGTGGGTTGTTTTCATGCTGGGCCTCCCTCTTGGCACAAGCGGCCTGTCAGTGTTTGCACCGAGATCCCCGTGTCATCAAATACCAACTCAACTGCAAAACTGAAGTTGATCTCAAACTCAGCACTGTCTGAATTGCGCCGCAGCAGATAGCTGAGGTTGGCCCCTTCGGTCACGATGCCGAGTGATGAACCTGAAATATAGGTAAAACCAGAAGCGGTGCTAATGGCGGCCTCAGTTGCATTACCCGGGTTGATGACGGCAATGTTGATGGCTGCGTTAAAACTCCCTGCGCCCAACTGATAAGGGCTGCTGGTTGTTAGGTTGAGTGACTGGCTGAGCGGCATGCTGGCAGGCAGACTGGCAACCACCGTTAAGGGTGTGTTGAGCGGACAGCTACCCGATGGTGGGGGAGGGGCAGGCGGTGGAGAGGTTACAACCAGTCGCTCACCACTTCGGGCGCTGCTGATGGCCAGCGGCAGTAAGCGGTCATCAAACGGATCGTTGGCTCTATTTCTAAGAGGAACAACGCGCAGTAGAGATACTTTGGTCGATTTTGCGCTAAATTTATCGCGGGATAAGATCTCTTTTATCGGTGGGTGGGTGTCCATGCCCGTCAATATGAGTGGCTCATTGAGCAGTACCCTATACTCTATGCCGCAAGGCGCTCTCTCCTTACCCGGTGAGTGGTACTCGCTATCTGCGATGGCTTCGCCCTTCTCATCGACCACCCTGCCTGTTTCGCCATCCAGCCGGAGGTTCTGCTGCTCTAACGGGCCGTTATTACCCAGAGGTGTCTCTGCTGTGAGGGCGTACTCTAAAAATTCACTGCCTTGATATTGTTCAGAAAAGTCTAAGTAGCGGTTAACTAAAATAGGGTAATAGCTAGACTCATCCATGCGATACCAAGTGCCTTGAACATACACGACACTATTCCCAGGCATCCCGCCGTAGGGGGAGCAAGGCATATCGGACTCGTTATCCCAACGACGCAGGCCAGCGGCTAAAGTGTGGTGAAAAGCGACCACTTGGTTTGCATCGTCACGCTTATGGTACAAACGCCTGTTGATATCAAAGATGAGGCTGTTCTCAATATCACTGCCCAATTGGTCGGCGGCTGGAATGCTACCTGGGTGAATGTAACTCGGTGAGTAAGGCGCTGGAGGTGTGGAGGAGAGCGGCTGACCAAACTGGTCAGGGCGGGCAGACCACCACTCGCCATTTTTTAGATTGTAATAGAGCGGTGTGCCGTCAGCATCGCGCAGCGCCTCAAAATCGTGTGGATTGAAGCGATGCCCATCCGCAGTGATTAGATTGCCCGTTACGCCATCAAGCACCATGTCGTAGATACCTGCTGGGCCATTTCCAAAAAATGCAGAGCCTGAAACCACCTCGTATCCCAGAGCTTCAGTAATAGAGGAGTCTGATCGGCTGAGGTCCAGCGTTGTTCCTTCATGAAACAGATGCCACTGACCCTGGCCGCCACGCTCTTCAGGTACAAAGTAGTACCAAGCGCCTTTGCCCTCACTGTTGATAAAGGCGATGTCATACCCTCGATAGTTTCGGTAGTCCGAGCCCTCTTCATTAGATCGGTTGAGCCATATTCGCGCATCAGCGGGCATCTCTGCTGAGACCTCTGCGGCGGCAAATAGGGGGGATGCAAAGAGAAAATTTGCTGAGATGAGGCCTAAAAAACAGAGTATGTGCAGTCGATACTTAATCTTTTTTGCTTCAAAGGAGAGTCTGCAATGTAGTGCTTTCATTATTGTATCCTTCCTGAGTTGTTGAGCCTGAGCTGCACATCCTCTGGATCAGTGGGATCATCTGGACCGCCGTCATCTAACCGCGCCCCTCCCTGAAGTTGGTGGAACTCCAGGTTGTTACTGTTGATGGGGCCGCTTGGAACGGGGCCGACACCGCCGGTTAGTGGGCTATCGGGTGCTGAACCAGAACCCGAGCTTTCAGGTGGATCGACAACGCCGCCACCGGCAATGATGAGTTCAATGCGCATAAGATCCTGATCAGAGACCCCTTCGTTTGATTCATAAGCGGGGTTATCGCCTACGCCACCGGTTTGGCCGCTGCCTGAATGGTCTGCTACGGCTTGGGCGGTATTGGCTAAAATACTCTGTGCCAACGGGTTGCCTGGGTTCAGCATTGCCCAGAGAAGCCCACCTTTTGCCTCCGCTTCTGAGCAGCCAAGCTGGCAATAGGCGGAGTTCTCAATAATGGCTGTCGCCGCATCTTTTAGAATCTGCTGGGCTAATGGGTTATCAGGGTTCTGCATTGCCCAGGCGAGCCCTTTGCTCCTATCATCTGACTCATTGGGGTTGGGTGTGCTGTTATCCGAGGTCTCCGTATCATCGGTTGTCGCCTCTTCATCCTCGGCAGGGGCTTCGTCATCATCGCTGTTGCAGTTACTATCTCCCTGGTTGCAGCCATCATTACTGCTGCTGCCATCGCCTGATTCATTTCCATTTGAGGATTCATCACTGCTACCATCGCCTGGGTCATCACTCTCTCCGTCACCTGAGCCAACGCTAAAAGGGGCTACGGTGCCATTTTCTGGTGCACCGCCAGCTTCATCGTTATGAACTTCGCTTTCTCTATTTCCATAATCAGATACACAAAAACCGCCGGCACATGTGGTCTCAATGGTATCAACGTAGCGTGTGCCTCCATCTTCTGTCTTTTCATAAACCATGGTTGTATAACCATAGCTACCGTCTGAATTGGTATGGCTCTCGATAATTACGCCAATGAAGCTATTGCCCTGACCTCCTCTCTCTTGTCCAGAGCCTGAAGCCACTTGACCTGATGCACTCCCTGCTCCTGATGGTGTGTTTTCTTGTTGCTCTTCTGCATTGGCAGTGGGTTGAGGGCCATGTCCACTGGTGGGTGATCTATCTTCTGTATTATCTCGAGAAGAGGTGTCATCGCTTTGTTCCGGTTGTTGATCACTCGGGTCGCCAGCTCTGAAAGCGTCTTCAGCCACTCTTTGTGCATCAGCAGCTTGAGCGGCTCTTCTTGCCTCTGAGGCAGCTACAGCTTCTTTATAACCTTCGGGCTCTACTTCTTTGTCTCTCGCTATCGCATCCATTGCTCTTTGAATAGGGTAATCAAACTTCTTATCTAGCGCTTTGTTGATTTTATCACCTAGAGCCATGCTACCCGTTAGGGTGGCGGTTAGTGGCAGAAGTGCTCCGCCTACTGTGAGTGCGGCCCCTCCTGCAGCGGCTGAGGCTGCTGCTGAGGCAAATCCAAGTCCTAATCCTGCCATATCACCCACAATACCTATAGCATCGCTATCAGCCGCACCAAAAGCTGCATTTGTAGCAACACCGGTACCATTCATTGTCAGATCGCCTAGAGCGGCACTGAGTGCAGGAACATCTTTTCTATAGATGGCAACTCCCACTTTGGCTGCGGCTAAGAGGGTCTCGCCATATCCCTGGACCGTATTGGCATCACCTGCAACAGAACCTATTGTCTTTTTGCCTGTTCCTTTACCCTTGTTGCCACTATTTTTGGCAGACTGATTAGCGCTGGTTGAACTCTGCTTTCCTCCCGACACCTGATAGGAGGGAGGGGGTATTACCATGATTAGAGAATCAGAAAGAGGTTGAGCGTGTCTGGTCCGATGGGGCAGCGTCTCATTGTAATCGTCGGGGGTATTTGGATTGCTACAGGAGCCACTATCACCTTCGGTACCGCACAATTGCACAGTGCATTTAATGCCCTCGTACTCAAGAAGAGGTTTTGTAGCATCGATTTTGACATCAACGCCACCGTCTATGCTGCCAGCGATTAAAGGGGCGTAGCTTTGGCCGCTATCTGGATGCTCACTGAGTTGGAAGGCTGAGTCTGAATGCGTATTGAATTGATAGGCTGAGCAGGTGACAAGTGCAGCGGTATATTTTGAGTCTATCTGGTTCAGGTTTAAGTCACTCTGAATCGTCAGTGTGTAAGCCTGGGTCATCGTTGGCACTAGGCAGCTCATCACCATCGGGATAGTCAGTAGCATATTTTTCATTGTTATATTCCTACTGGTTGTTGGAGGCGTTGCTACGAAGTCTGCCTCGCAGATTGGCCATAACTTGATCCGTATCTGTTTGGCAAGCCCCACCACTATCGATTAACGCATCGGTATCAGTGAGTACCAGTTCAATCTCTGATGAGAGTTTGTCTGGGGTATACGTTGCGGTTAAGCGATTTATGATGCACTGGCAGGTGCTAACAAGGTGTTGGCTGTTTACCACCAAAAAGGCTTCATAGACGGCATCGGGTATTTTTTTGTAGAAGAGTGCCTTATACGCTGTGGCAGACTTCTGCACTGATGTGGTGTAACAGGTCTGGATTAAAGCGTTCTTTGTACTTTGTTCCCAGTGTGGTATCTCATCAGCAGAGAGCGGTGCAGTGCATGTAAGGAGCAGACAGATAGCACCACCTACTAAATTAAGTCGATGGTTATCCATATGAAATAGAAAATAAAAAGATAGATAACGTCTATATTGCATATTTATTCCATGCGCATGCTGCTGGTTTTAATTGGCATGGAGTATGTGAGATCGTTGACTTTGGCACATCCCCAATTCTTGGTATGCGTACTATTTTTTTGAGGGATATAATCGGGGCAATTGTTGGCTAAGGAGAGTCATGCTCTTTTACCACTATATATGACTAAAACTAAGTAATAAATGAAGCGATACACCCTCACAATTGTTGAAGATGCTGCTGATGTGCGTCAGCGTTTAGTGCGGCTTATCACCCAGCACACTGCGTTTGAGCTGCTGGCTGTCTCGACAACAATGGTGGATGGTTTAGCCGCTTTAGAGAAGCATAAGCCTGATATATTGCTAACGGATCTTGGTCTGCCCGATGGCTCGGGTATTGAGATCATAAAGGCGATTGAACGATTACATCTTGACTGTGAAGCGATGGTAATTTCAGGGTTTCAGGATGAGCATACTGTCTTTGACGCACTTGAGGCGGGGGCCAAGGCCTATATCCTCAAACATGATGAGAGCCAGAAGATTACCGATGCCATCTTAAGCATGATGGAAGGGGGTGCGCCGATCAGTCCGGTTATTGCTCGCCTGATGCTGCAACGCTTTAAACAACCGCCAAAAACTGAGGCTTTTGAACCGATAGAGGCACTCACAGAGCGGCAATCTAAAATCCTTAAGCTGGTGAGCCAAGGTTTCTCTTCCAAAGAGATTGCTGAGAAGCTGGATATCTCTTATTACACCGTCACCACCCATATTAAAAACATTTACAGTAAGCTGCAGGTCAATAGCCGTGCTGAGGCGCTGCATGAAGCGGCAAAACTGGGTTTGCTCATGCAGTGAAAATGAGGGGTATCCCCTCTGCAATAGTGGTGGGTAAGCTGTTACGCTCTCTTGATTGTTAATCGGGTGGTTTACTTCTACCCACAACCCAGGGTTATGAGTGGCGTGATGCGGTGGAGAGGCAATAAAACAGTAGGTTTAGCGGCACTCTTCATTTTTTGGTTTGGCCTTAACTACTTTACCCTCCACTCACCACTAACCCTCTTCCAAGCCCCGAATGTTGAGTCCATCCAAAAGGTCGAATATGTCGCTAGTGCGGCAACTTCACCCGCTGCACTGAAGAGGGCAAACTGGTCGCCACAATTGCTCCCTGATAGTTGGAATAAGAATCACCCAGATGTTGAGCAAATTTGGTATCGCAGTCACCTCTTTTATGAGCCATCCAGTGATGAACTTTTAGGGCTCTATATTCCATCGGTCAGCCACAATGCTGCTCTCTATATTAATGGGGTTTGGGTGGGCCACGGTGGGCCATTTAATAAACCCCTTTCCCGACATCACAATGAACCGCTGCTGTTTAGTTTTTCACCACAGCTTCTGCATGTGGGTGAAAATCGTATTGATATCCGTGTAGCGACCACTTTTCATGATCAAGGCTTTCTTAGTGAGCTCTATTTTGCGCCCGTCACTCAACTGATGGATGCCTATCAATTAAAGTATTTTGTACGGGTTGAGTTAATACGATGGGTAACGGTGGCGCTCTTCCTCATGGGGTGTATTACATTTTCATTCTGGTTGGCTCGTCCTCAAGATACCATCTACCTCATTTTATCAATGATAATGATGGTTTGGGGAACGCATAACTTTAATCTATTTGTTACAAATATCCCTTTTTCAACGCCTATTTGGGAGGCGCTGATTATGGGTACGTTGGGTTGGGCTGTTATTTTAATTGTGCTCTTTATCCAGCACTATATTGGGGAGCGGAATAAAAGAGTAGAGTCGTTACTCTTTGTGCTAGCGATTTTAGGGATTGGTATATTTTTTCTGCCAACGCTTGAGGCGGTACTGCATATCGGTTACCGGATGTGGGATGTCTCTTTAATTATTATAGGTCTGTATGCAGAATTTCTTTTATTAAAAGAGTACTGGCGTGCTCCAAAGCGTGATATCTATTTTATGCTTTTTCTGGGTGCATTGATGTTGGTATTTGGTCTGCATGATATTTTGTTGGTCAATCATCTGATTGATCGACAAGAGGGGCTGATTACCCAATACGCCATTCTTCCTACGCTGCTATTTTTTAGTTGGCTTATTGTCTACCGTTTTGTCTCCTCAATTAAGAGAGCTGAGTTCCTGGCGGCCAATTTAGAGCAGCGTGTAAAGGTTAAAAAAGAGGCACTGCAGCTACAGTTTGAAAAAGTAAAAGTGATGGAGCAGCAACAGCTGTTGGCACAGGAGCGTGAACGCATCATGCGTGATATGCATGATGGCATTGGTGGGCATTTGGTTTCAGTTATCACTCTGCTGCAAGCGCATAAAGGGGATGTTTTTAAGAAGATCCGTGAAAAAGCAGAGCACAGCCTGACCGACTTAAGGTTTGTAATTGACTCACTTGACCCCGTTCAATATGAGCTGCCAACGCTATTAGGCACCATGAGAATGCACCTGCAAGATCAATTAGATGCGGCAAAAATAGAGTTAGAGTGGGCCGTGACGGATCTGCCAGAGATTCCTGATATGAGCCCTCACCGCTGTTTACATATTATGCGTATTGTTCAAGAAGCATTTACTAACAGTATTAAACATGCACGGTGCCAAACAATGAAGCTGATGACAGGGGTGGTGGAACTTGATGCTCCACATGCGTTTATTGATATCATTGATTATGGAAAAGGGTTTAATTTAGCGATAAACAGGGAGTTGTCGCAGGGGCGAGGCGTTAAAAATATGCACCACCGAGCAGAGCAAATGGGTGCAATATTGCAGATAGACTCTTCAAATGAGGGGACGCGTGTGCGTCTGTTAGTGGCATTAGAGCTTTCTAAAGGATAAATTGTGAATATGTTGAAGCTAATCTCCTTGGGAGGATTTCAGGTTCTATCCGCAGATGATAAACCCCTCTCCAATTCGGCAAAAAAAGCGAAAGCACTGCTGGTCTATTTGGCACTTCATCCTGAACAAAACTTCTCTCGTGAACGGTTGGCTTCGCTCTTATGGGAAGAGAGTAGCGATACACAAGCTCGGCACAGCCTACGGCAGACATTAGCAGCACTGCGCAAGCTCTTTCCTGAAGAGCAATTTCCACTGGTTACGGATAGTGCCTCAATCACCTTTATCAGTGGTGTGATTGCGGTTGATGTCACTGAGTTTGAACATTTGATTGCTTTGGGTGATCGCACCGCTCTAGAGGAGGCGGTTGCGCTCTATAAAGGTGATTTTTTGGAGGGCTTTAATTCTAAAACAAATACCTTTGAAGATTGGATGATGGGGGAGCGCAGCCGTTTGCGTGAGTCTGCACTTGAAGCGATGTCTGCTCTGTTACCGATCTATCTTCAAGAGGGTGCGCTAGAGCGAGCCGTGCAGCTGGCGATACGCATGCTCTCACTTGATGTGCTACAGGAGCCTGTGCACCGCACATTGATGATGCTCTACTCAAAGTTGGGTCGGCACGCTTCGGCACTAAAGCAGTATCGTCTCTGCCGGAATACGCTGCGAAAAGAGCTGGGGGTACTGCCAGAAGAGGAGACGCAACAACTCTATCGCAGTACGCTCGAACAGCGTAAAAATAGATCGCTGCCAGAGCCTGGAAATGCCAATGAAGCGGCACAGTTTCAGGAGGAGTCTGCCATTGAACATCTAAGGCAAGGAGAGCTTCCTCCGAAACATGATGCTGCTTTTCACTCTCCTGAGTTACGCCAGTCGACCATTCTGTTTGTTACGATGGCAAATTATACTCAACAGGCTGATGAGCTGGCCTCTGATGAGTTACAAACGCTAAAAGAGCACTTTTTTGATACGGTGAGTAAAGCTGCTGCGCATTGGAATGGGCGTAGTTTTCAACCGATGAGTGATACGGTGATGGTGGTGTTTGGTGTGCCAAAGGCGCATACCGATGATGCCAAACGTGCACTGCAGAGTGTTGGTCGCATTCACTATGCCTTATCGCACGCTGATTTGCAGAATATTGAGGTGAAGGTGGGTATCGCCAGTGGCCGTCTGTTGGTTAGCCACATTGAGGATGAGTACTACTTCAGTGGTAAAGTTCTGCTTCAAGCGGCGCGTCTTGCCGAGCGGGCTAAAGTGGGTGAGATACTCATTACACGGGCGGTTCATCGCTCACATTTTTCGTGCATCACGGCCCAACAGATTCAACATACTGATGGTGAGAGCCGTGCATGGTCTGTCACCTCAATGCAGCCAGAACAGCCTCTTGCTCCGCTAGTTGGGCGGCGTCGAGAGATGTGTCTCTACCGTGGAGCATTAGAGGATTGTCTTGATACTACCTGTGGTCAGAGCTTTCTCATTCGGGGTGAGGCGGGTATTGGTAAAACACGTCTGATGGAGGAGTTTAGTGCGCTTGCAGAGGCCAAGGGTTTTGATGTTTACAAGGTGCTTAACCTCGATTTTGGTGGGGGTGCAACGCATGAGGCGCTGCCGATGTTGGCCCGCTGCCTGCTGCAGATGCCGCACAATAGTGACTCTGATCAAACCATCAATGCTGTGCAAAAAGCGCTGCACA
>JAMOMH010000119.1 GCA_027068675.1 Sedimenticola sp. | reverse complement strand
CCTCCATGGCAACACTATCATGCGTTCCACCGATCACGAAACAAGCTCTTGAGCGTCTCCTTGGAGGCTTCTTTCGAGCACAGCATAGTCGTGACCATAATCTTTCCGCCTGCTTTCATCTCGCGCACTTTCAGCCTATCTGGAGCCTGGTCATAGTCCTCTTGACTCATCCAATCAGGTTTTTTCTTAGGCTTGGTAAGACCAACGCTATCGGTCAGTGTTGAGACCATTGGCAACGGCAAGCGCATGCGTGCCTTGCAGTAGGCTCCAGTGTCGGTTTTACCCGATTCTAGACCACCAATCATACGCTTGACCCCCGCATCGCAACTGCCATCGGCTGATAACGCCTGGGATAGAAACATCGATAGTGTCTCTGTCTGTGGATACAGGCGCTCGCGATGTTCTGGCAATAGTTCTTCGACCGAATCAAGCAGCTGTGGACTCGTCAACAGATTGAATAGGGCGTGAGAGTCGGTGTTTCCTACATAATGTCTGACACGTTTCTGTTGATGGGTGACGCTGTGATGGCTAAGATGCATGGGGCTGGCTCCTCGGATGGTTGCTGTGGTGTCGCAACCTCCAGCCTATCATCCGGGTTAGCCAGCCACCCAATATTTCCTTGCTCAATCAATCGCTTGAGCTTAAGTCAGTACCATTCGGGGCAACACCCCCTTCTCTACCACCTTATTGCCTGTTGCTTCTTAAACTGAAAATGATGAACCACAACCACAAGTGGTTGCAGCATTAGGGTTACGCACCACAAATTGTGATCCTTGCAGACTCTCCACATAATCAACTTCAGCATCATAGAGATACTGCAAACTCAGTGGATCAACCAGTAACACCATACCATCGGTGACCACTTTGGCATCATTATCTTTCTCATCATCAAACTTAAAACCGTATGAGAAACCAGAGCAACCACCGCCCTGAATATAGACACGAAGCTTCAGATCGGGGTTACCCTCATCCGCAATCATCTTGCTGACTTTAGCCGCCGCAGCAGTAGTAAAAGTTATTGGCGTGTCGGTATTTGTTTCTGTTGCATTCATCAATACAGGCCTATCTACAGTAAAATTCAATGATTTGATTATGCTATTTCTATAGTATTTTAGTCAAGATTAAGCACTTGCGTAAGAGTGTTAGTGTTGTAACTAACCCTAATCCCCAGCTGGAGTCATCCACAATGAGCAGAACCCTTACATTAATCCGCCACGCTACTGCAAGCAGGGGCGAGGCTGACATGAGTGATTTTAATCGACCACTTACTACTCAAGGCCAACAAGATGCAACCAATATGGGGAAGCTTCTAGCAAGCTGCCAACCTCTACCCGACCTGTTAGCTGCCAGCCCTGCGCGACGTACAAAAGAGACGGCTCAGGCGATAGCTAAAGGGTTCAATACTCCTCCGCAGCAGATCTGCTGGCAAGATGAGATCTATAATGCCTCCCTATCTCAGCTCTTGGCACTCATTAGTACACTGAATGATCAACATCAGACGATCATTTTAGTTGGCCATAACCCTGCACTATCCAACCTCTGCAACCACCTTTCCATCGACCAAAAAATTGCTGGTTTACCTACATGTGGTGTCTGCCAGATGAGCTTTAATGTTAAATCTTGGCAACAAATTGGCCCAAATAGCGGCCATGTAGTGCGTTATGAACAGCCATAAAAAAAGCCCTCAGCTATTAAAGACAGAGGGCTTTCTATTGATGAAGAGCAGTTAGGCTCAGTCGTGATACTGCTCACTCAGATCATGCACGGCGTTAATAAACGCGCCAACATTCTCTGGGTCAATCGTTGGGTGGATACCATGACCCAAGTTGAAAACATGACCAGGACCACGACCATAACTCTCCAACACACTACCCACCTCTTCACGAATACGATCAGGGTTTGAGTAGAGAATACAGGGGTCCATGTTGCCTTGTAGGGCAACTTTATCCTGAACTTTGGCACGTGCATCAGCCATATCAAGTGTCCAATCGACACCCAGCGCATCACAACCGGTCTCTGCCATTTTATCCAACCACAGCGCACCACCCTTGGTGAACATAATGACAGGGACTTTTCTGCCATCCGCTTCACGGGTCAAATTCTGTACGATCCTACGCATGTAAGAGAGCGAGAAGGCCTCGTAGTCACGCGGGGTCAATACACCACCCCAGGTGTCGAAAATCATCACAGCCTGAGCGCCTGCGGCGATCTGACCATTGAGATAGGAGGTCACTGAATCTGCCAGTTTATCCAGTAGTTTATGCATCATATCGGGGCGATCAAACAGCATCCCTTTGACTAGGCCGAAGTTTTTGGTACTGCCACCTTCAACCATGTAGGTCGCCAGTGTCCAAGGACTACCGGAGAAACCAATCAGCGGTACACGACCATCCAACTCACGGCGGATAGTGCGGACACCCTCCATCACATAACCAAGGTCATCTTCTGGATCGGGCACGCCAATCGCATCAATATCACCTTCTGATTTGATAGGGCGTTCAAATTTTGGCCCTTCACCCTCTTCAAAGTAGAGACCCAAACCCATCGCATCTGGGATAGTTAAGATATCTGAGAAGAGAATAGCCGCATCGAGTGGATATCTGTCCAACGGTTGAATGGTCACCTCACACGCCAGATCAGGGTTTTTACAAAGGTCCATGAAACTGCCCGCTTTAGAGCGCGATGCACGGTACTCAGGAAGATAACGTCCAGCCTGACGCATCATCCATACGGGGGTTTTATCTACAGGTTCGCGTAAAAGGGCACGCAAAAAACGATCATTCTTCAAGGTGGCCACGTATCGAGTCCTTTTTCATTCTAAGATTTAAGGTTGGTAGCCGGATTGTACACGTAAAGGAAGCACTGAATAAGAGTTGATTCCTATCTATAAGCTTAAATAAAAGCACAATAAACAGGCTCTGTTTTCAGTGCTAACCCGATGTTGGATACACACTATACGACTGGGTGACCGGCTTGCAGTGACGTTAGTATCTTGGCAAGAGCAGGTCTCCGCAGAGGACTGCAGTAGAGGTAGCCTTGAATAACATCACACGTCTGCTGCTGTAGATATTCATACTGTTCAACTGTCTCAACCCCCTCTGCCACCACTGTGAGCCCAAAGGTGTGGCCTAAACCAATGATGGCATTGACGATGGGGATATCATTCTCATCACCATTTATATCACTGATAAAAGCGTGGTCAATCTTCAACGTATCAGCAGGAAACTGCTGTAGATAGGAGAGGCTGGAGTAACCCGTTCCAAAGTCATCAATCGCCAATCTAAAACCGACTGATTTAAGTTGATCAAGTAGGTCGAGATTGCGCTGGATATTGCTGATAAGAATTGATTCTGTTAGCTCCAGCTCCATAAAACGGGGGGAGACACAGCAACGCTCTGTGATCTCTAACAGCGTACTTAAGAGATTGGCCTGCTTGAACTGTAGGGCCGAGATATTGACCGACATGGTGAGCTCACTGTGTCCCATATCGTGAATCTGCCGTAATGTCTCACAAGCCTCTCTAAACACCCAGTTGCCAATATCAATAATCTGCCCACTCTCTTCAGCAATGGGGATAAATGTGGATGGAGGTATCTCACCAAGCTCTTTAGAGTGCCAGCGCAGTAGTGCCTCTGTGCCAATGATTCGCTGCGAGTCGATACAATATTGAGGTTGAAATTCTAGATAGAACTCACTATTTGGAATAGCATCATAGAGGTGATTGTGTATAAAGTGTCGCTGCCTAGCCTGATTATGCATTTCAGGTGTAAAGAAGTGGTGGGTATTTCGCCCAGACTGTTTAGCATGATACATCGCCGTATCAGCATGCAGCAGCAGAGTATCAAAAGTATTGCCATTATCAGGATAGATGGCAATACCGATACTCGACGAGCTGTGTATCTGATGGTCATCAATGGTAAATGGGGGTTTTAAAACCTGTACTATTTTATCAATGATTTTTAGTACGGGTGCATTGTCGCTAATCTCACCAATCAGTATCAAAAATTCATCTCCTCCTTGACGACTGATGGTGTCATTTTCACGTAGCGTCTGCTGTAGTCGCTTAACAAACTGCTTAATCAACAGATCACCAATGCGGTGCCCCAATGAGTCATTAACACTCTTAAAGTGATCAATATCGAGAAAGAGTAGCGCTACCTTCTCATGCTTGCGTTTGGCTTGCAGAATAGCATGCTGCATCAAGCTCTCAAATAATGCACGATTGGGCAGCCCCGTAAGCGCATCATGGTGTGCCAAAAAGGCTACACGCTCATTAATCTCTTTAACTTCTGTGATATCTGAGAAGAGTAAAATATAGTTTTTAGCTCGCCCAGTACGGCTAAAAATAGTGCTGATGGATAACCTGGCAGCATATATCTCACCGCTTTTTTTTCTGTTCCAAACCTCACCCTGCCACGCCCCTGTTTTTTTCAGCTCTTCAACAATCTCATAGAGAGTGTGCTGGTTATGTTTTTTAGAGATTAAAAAAACAGGGTTGAGGCCAATAATTTCATCTTCTTTATAACCTGTTAGATAGCAGCAAGCGGGGTTAACAGAGATGACATGATTGCTCTTATCGGTAACGATAATCGCTTCAGTTGAACTGTGGAAAATTGAAGCGAAGAGGTGTAGTTTCTCCTCCGCTTTTTTTCGTTTTGAAATATCAGTTAGGTAACCAACGACATGAGTGACCTCACTATCACCATTACGGATAAGTCGGGTTGCCTCGTAGATCCAGAGATAGTTGCCATCATATTTTTTGACACGGTATGGTTCATGAATGTATTGGTCATAGCTGTCGTCATCGATCGCTTGCTCACGCTCCTGTATGACACGCTCTAAGTCATGAGGGTGAATCAGAGATAAAAAATCGATCTCATTCTTCTCAAAACTCTTCGCACTATAACCGAGGATGTTTGCCACATTATTTGAAACATAATCGACAGGAAAGGCCTCCTCATTGCGCCATTTAAAGAGGATAAACTGGCCACTGTCAAAAAGTTGAAAAGTCTCATTCAGCTCATTTGTTGAGACCTTGACGAGATTTGAGAGTGCATTAAACGTCTGCACCATACTGTTTTGACTAACATTTTTACTAGCTTCTCTATTGTCCACCTCAAAAATAGATGACTCCGACTCACTCAGAGCAACGGCTGTTAGCGTTTGATTCAAAAGAGAGTTGGCATGCGCTGTATGAAAAAACTCACCATAAGTGAAAAAACCGACCGTGGGCGCACAGTTGGCAAAAGGTTCGATCTCCACGTAGATATTTTCAGGCATATAGCGCCGTCGTGCCATGCATGAGTAGATAAAAAAAGTCTCAATATTACTGTTGGCAATGGCTGCCGAACTACTAACAGATTTATGGATGATTGATGCGGTATTACCAAAGCCAAACTGAACCTCACTCTCTTCTGGGATATTACCTGCAAAGCTAAGAGAGCCGTCATCATGGGTAGCTAAAACAGCACGTGCCACCTGCACCCCATCTCTCTCCATAACAAGCGGAAATTCGATACCGGTAGCAGGCATTTTGGCGGCAATATCATGGCCAAGATAGTGTGCATAAATAGCCGCGGCGGGTCTGTTGTTAATAGTGTAGATGCGGTTATGCTCAGAGTGGGTAACAATTAATTTTTTACCAATCGGTTGCCAGTCAAAACTGTAGTGGTTGCGTACTTGTAGTTGATCACTATCAAGCGCCACCGCCACCGCGCCGTTTTTGATCAACTCAGCCCCATTTAAAACATAGGTTTGAGTAAATGTCGCATTGTCTCCTGCCATCCCTCCCGCAATCGTGACGTTAGGTGCGCAGGCATAGACTCCCTGTAACAGCTCATCACCATTGGTAGTGGTGCCATCAGAGAGAATAATTAGCAGTTTTGTTTTATCTGTGGTGATGCTCTTTGCAATATCACAGCCTGTCTCATAGCTAGGTCTGCCAGATGAGGCGTAAACATGCAGCGTAGTGGCAGCAAAGTGGCTGATGGCGATGACACTGCTTACAGTTGACACATTTGAATGGCTGATCTCACCATCGGTGGTGGCACCGATGCAGATGGCTTGGGGAAGTTTTTGCCTGATGAGCAGACCGATAGTTTGAAGCCGCTCCCCGCCTTGGCCACAAAAAAGCTGAATCAGGAGATTATCTTTTCCCTCATAATCTGCAAAAGGGATGACATTTTCGATTGTAGCTAAATTATCTACTGTAAAAACAGATGTCTGCATAAGTGTCCGTTTTACTTTAATGACTCTGCACTAACTTAATTGATTTACAGATCAAGAAGTAGCGTTATAGCTAAATAGGGGTGCGTTTTTCCTAAGTTACTGATTTATGCAACCAATCATTCACCTCAGCAGTGAGGAACAGTAAGTTAGTGCAGAGTCATTTTTACTTGGAAGAGAGTGACTGCTTTAAAGTCCATTGAAATTACTCTAACAGAGCTGTTGAGCAAGTGGTATAAACCTAATCAAAAAAGTAGATAAGTTCCGTTTTGTTGAAATTGCCCCCCTATTCCAACCAGGTTTTTGACTCAACATCAAAGGGGTTTATTTCACGAAAAGTACCCACTGACATTGCCGCTGAGAGCAGAATAACAGCGTTAAAAAAGACCGGTATGATGACAAAAGCGTACCCCAACTCATGGATCGCTTCACCGCCAATAATAGCTGTAACCGCCGTAGCACCGCCGGGTGCATGGGTACAACGCAGCATATGCATAGCCAACATCGCCACAGGAATCGCTATTGAGGAGGCAACTAAGGCATTGGGCAGAATTTTATAGCAGCTAACGCCGATGATCGCTGATACAACATGCCCACCCAGCAAATTCCACGGCTGTGCAGCGGGACTATGTGGCGCACCAAAAAGCACCATTGCAGAGGCCCCTGTAGAGGCCATGATGACTGAAGAGCTGATGATATCGAGCGTCATATAGGAGAAGAATGAGGCCGTTAGGGTTCCCAAAAAAGCACCAAATATTGAGGCACCAAGTTCGATTGGGGTCATCTTCTCCATCTATATCTCTCCATTAACATCAGCCCTGAAATCATCGGGCAGGTGATAACCATATAGTGTAGTTGATGCGGTTTTACTCGCTACCCCTCTATTACGATACGACAGCTGAATTAAAGTGGTGACTATTTCAGCTAATCTAAAATAGTCACGATTTGTTCAGAGCTTCTCAAGCCAACTACTTTTTTGTAACATGGCGAGATAGTTGCCATACCCCGCCTGTTCCAACTCATTTTTAGGAATAAATCGTAGTGAGGCAGAGTTAATGCAGTAACGCATGCCAGTCGGTGTAGGGCCATCGTTAAAGAGGTGCCCTAGATGTGAATCACCCACTTTTGAACGCACCTCCACACGGCACATGGCTAAACTCTCATCACTCAATTCACAGATATTTCCACTCTCAATAGGGGCAAAAAAGCTGGGCCAACCGGTGCCTGAATCAAATTTGGCTGCTGAACTAAAAAGCGGCTCACCCGTGACAACATCAACATAGATACCCGCTTCATGGTTATCCCAAAAGGCATTACTAAAAGGGCGTTCGGTGCCATCTTGTTGGGTCACCCTAAACTGCTCAGGTGTGAGTTGCTGTTTAATATCCCTCTCACTGGGGCGTGACCATGTTTGCTCTTTGCTCATCAAAATACTCCAAATTAGAATAATATGGGGTACCATAAACTCAGTGGCAGGCTAAGGCTATAAAACCCCACAAACTATGCTTGGGTCAGTCGGTAGTCATTTGTAGAGAAACATCGGTGGAATTGTGACTAACTACCTCAATTTGAGATATGAAATATGAGAGATCTTAAGCCCATTTTCCCACTACTGATTGTGGCTGTTTTGGCCGCCTCATTGTTAAGTGGCTGCCAAACCCTTGGCGAGCGTAAGCAGTCAACAGCACTTGAAGATACCTTGCAGCTCTATGCTGGCATCATTCGCTGGGGAGCGCTGCGTAAAGCCTACTCCTTCCGTGACCCCTCCAGCATGGAGATGCTGGACGATATCCCCAGCGGATTAGAGAACATCCGCGTCACCTCATATGAGGTGATTCAGGGGCCGATTATGAGTGATGAGACAACAGCAATTCAGACTGTTCTTATTGAGTATCTCTATAAAGATATACAGGTGATTCGTAATCTCCAAGATAAGCAAGTGTGGCACTACAACAAAGAGGAAGAGAGTTGGATGCTGGCCTCTAAAGTGCCTCAATTCAAATGAACGAGATAACCAAACTACCACCGGTGAGTCGCTTTCTACTGATTGCAGCGGCATTTGTTATTGTCGTTGCCGGTATGCGGGCAGCAGAGTCACTCATTGTACCGTTGCTACTCTCAGCCTTCATTGCTGTGATTGCTGCTCCACCCCTCTTCTATCTGCAGAGACGGGGGCTGCCAGACTGGCTGGCACTACTACTGGTGATTGCAGGTGTTGTTGGTATCGGTGCATTGCTGGTGTTGCTGGTGGGTGGATCGGTCAAAGCGTTTCAGAGTAATCTGCCTCTCTATCAAGATCGGCTAGGAGAACAGGCTGCTGGGGTTCTAGCGCTGTTACGTGGTTATGGTGTCGATATCAGTGAGGAGATGCTCTACACCTTTCTTGACCCCAAAAAGGCGATGGCGATGGTGGGGCAGACCTTGAGCGGCTTAGGCGGCGCATTGACCAACACCTTTTTGATTCTGCTCACCGTGATCTTTATTTTGCTTGAAGCGGCCGGTTTTCCTGCAAAATTGCACAAAATGTTAGATGAGGCGGCGCTGCCCCTCAAACATTTTGAGACTATCACCTTTAATATTAAACGCTACATGGTAATAAAAACCAGTACCAGTCTCCTTACAGGAGTAGTGATTACCCTTTGGCTCACTATACTTGGCATTGATTACCCGATTCTTTGGGGCACACTCGCCTTTCTGCTTAATTTTGTTCCCAATATCGGCTCAATTATTGCTGCCGTACCTGTGGTGCTGTTGGCTCTAATACAGCTCGGCAGTGGTGCCGCACTCTGGACGGGGCTGGGTTACCTTCTCGTTAATAATGTGGTGGGCAATATCATTGAACCACGCTTCATGGGCCGAGGGCTGGGGTTATCCGCTTTGGTGGTGTTTATCTCCTTGGTCTTTTGGGGGTGGGTGCTGGGGCCCGTTGGTATGTTCCTTTCGGTACCGCTCACTATGACGCTAAAAATTGCAATGGATGCCAGTGAATCGACAAGGCCCATCGCCATTTTATTAGGGCCAGATATCAAAGCCTCTAAGTAGTCTCTAAGCTCCCACTAACCGTAAGGAGAGTGAAACAAAGGCGGGTTAATCCCGCTTTATGTTATGAGAGCAAAGACTTGCTTATCTTTTTCGAGCAGATTTTAGAGGTGACAAAACGCTTTATTGAGACTCATTATTATCGACTAAGCTACGCTGGCTCTTATTGTAGAAAGATAGCTATTTGGAGTCTGCAAAATAGGAGCACCTATGTTTTCAGCTACTTACCAATGTCCAGCTCTATTTCTCTCTTTTTTATATAAAAACAGCTTGACTTGCTCTATTTACTCACATGCTTAAGCCCACTCGTTTAATAACAGTGTTTTCTACAGGTTATTTTAAGCACTATCAAGAAAAAGCTTATAACACATTGTTATTTATGACAATAATGCAATCGTCTAAAAAGTGGTCAATCTAACAAAAAGGCAATAACCATGCAGCCTAGGAGACTCCATTCAAGGGTTGTCCACAAAGTTATCCACAGATTCTGTGGAGAACTAATTTCCTCTAATAAGATGAACGAGTTAGCTCTAATTTCCCTCAACTGATGCTGTTTTGCCAAAAAATTGACAGGTAAATTTTATTGCTCAGTAAAGAGTTGTAGGCGTGTAAATTGTGCCACCGTGTTAAAATTTAGCCATGTCTTCTCCCTCAATTCTTCGTGTTGTCTTGGCTGGCCCGCTGCGCGGCTATTTTGACTACACTATCCCTCCTGAATTAAGCCAATTTGAGTGGCAGCCAGGTTTGCGCCTGCGTGTGCCATTCGGTCGGAGTAGTCGCTACGCCATTCTGTTGGAAGTTGATGAAACAAGTCGCTTTGATCGGCAAAAATTAAAAGCCATTGAAGCAGTGGTGGATAGCATTCCTCTGTTATCAGCTCATGATATTGAATTTCTCACATGGACGGCTAACTACTATCAACATCCACTGGGTGATGTACTATTTACCGCACTGCCGACACGTTTGCGCCGTGGTGAAGAGCCGCTAAAACTGGGACAGAGTGGCTGGCAATTGACCACTACTGGAGCAGCTGTTGAGATTGATTCACTGAAGCGAGCACCTAAACAACGTGCTGTGATGGAGCTGTTTCAACAGAGTGGTGATGCGTTGGGCAGAGAGGAGGTGTCTGCCTGTTGTGGTAAATCACAGGCGACTATGCGTAACTTGGTCAAGAGAGGGTGGTTGGTATGCTGTGAGCTACCGCCACAACCTGCACAAAAATACCAGCCATCAGAGTTGCCCCCTCCTCTAAATAGCGCACAGCAAAATGCAGTGACCCAAGCGGGCAAGGGGTTGGGATCATTCAACTGCTTTCTGCTGGATGGCGTGACAGGTAGCGGTAAGACGGAGGTCTATCTCTCACTCATTGAACAAGCATTACAACAGGGTAAGCAGGTGTTGATGTTGGTGCCTGAGATTGGCCTGACACCACAGTTGGTTCAGCGTTTAGAGCAGCGCCTATCGACTGAATCAGTACTACTGCACTCAGGCTTGAGTAACGGTGAGCGCGAGCGGTCGTGGCACCGAGCAGCATCTGGTCTGGTACGCGTTGTGATCGGCACACGCTCCTCAATCTTCACTCCGATGCCTGATCTGGGTTTGATTATTGTTGATGAAGAGCATGATGCCTCCTTTAAACAGCAGCAGGGGTTCCGCTACTCAGCGCGAGATCTTGCCGTGGTACGCGCACAGCGTGAGCAGGCGCTGCTACTGTTAGGGTCAGCCACCCCTTCTTTAGAGAGCCTCTACAATGTTGAGCGAGGCCGTTACCAACGGTTGGAGCTACCTGAGCGAGCAGGGGTAGCTAAACCACCTAAATTGGGCCTGATTGATGTCAGTAATATCCGGCTTGATGGCGGCCTATCACCTCAGCTGAAAACGGTGATTCATGACACCTTAGCACGGGGAGAGCAGGTGATGCTCTTCCTCAATCGGCGAGGTTATGCCCCTGTTATCACTTGTCATGGCTGCGGTTGGCTCTCCAGTTGTCAGCACTGTGATGCTCACATGACGCTGCATTTTGACGATGGTCTTCTTTGGTGCCACCACTGTGGCCAACAACATCGTAAACCACACCACTGTCCTGATTGTGGTCACACTGAATTGAGACCTCTTGGGCAGGGTACAGAGCGGTTAGAGGAGGTGCTAAAACAGCACTTCCCTGATAGCCCACTATTACGTATCGATCGTGACAATACTCGCCAAAAAGGGTCGTTGGAGAAGATGCTCAGTGCCATTGAATCAGGTCAGTGTTCACTCCTGATTGGCACTCAAATGCTGGCTAAAGGGCATCACTTTCCAAACGTCACACTTGTCGGCATTATCGATATGGATCAAGGGCTTTTTAGTGCCGATTATCGAGCTGCTGAACGTATGGCACAGATGGTGATGCAGGTGGCGGGCCGAGCGGGCCGAGCTGAAAAACTAGGACGCGTCTTGATCCAAACTCGACACCCCGATCACCCACTGCTTCAGCTGCTCATTCAAAAAGGGTATGCCGCATTTGCAGCTGAGTCATTACAGGAGCGCAGAGCGTGTGAGCTCCCCCCCTTTAGCTACCAGGCGCTACTCAGAGCAGAGTCGACTGATAGCGAGGTACCACGACTATTTTTAGAGCAGGCGGCCAAACAGGCCCATCAATTGAGTTCACAGGTTGAGGTGCTGGGACCAATTCCCGCCCCTATGGAGCGCCGCGCAGGAAAAACACGCGCACAGCTATTACTACAGGCAGATAGTAGGGTGCTCTTACAGCGCCTATTATCTCAGTGGGTCATGCAGTTGAACACGTTAAAACTGAGCCGCCGTGTGCGGTGGTCAATCGATGTTGATCCTCAGGAGATGATTTAAGCAAGCTCTG
>JAMOMH010000118.1 GCA_027068675.1 Sedimenticola sp. | reverse complement strand
TGCGCGGATAAAGCTCAGATGATGGCATGAAAGTCGCATCATCCCAAAGGCCGGATATATGGATGCAATATTCCTCTTGCCACAAACGAACTTTTCCTTGCATCGCGGGGCGAACCATATATGACCCTAAACTACTAAACCAAATTCCCGAATTTTCTAAACACTCCATCTCATATGCATCACCAAGGCTGCAGTGGCGAAATCCCAACAACCTCGGCAGATTCAGTATTGATTAAAACCGTAGCAGAACTTTCCCTGTACATAAGCGGAATATACGCATCCGCTTCCGGCCAACGTTGTTTGAGCCGCTCCACATCCTCAGCTAAATTATGCTGGGCCAACATCTCAAGGGGTAGGGTATGCTGCTGTAACTTGGCTCCTGCATTTTCGAGAGGCTGATATAAATCCGGACGCTGTGGCAGATCTATACCGGCAAAAACAGATTCCAATGTAAGCGTATTGCGCCCTTCAGTATCATCAGGTGACGCTGCATACACCCACTCAGGGCCGAACCATGAGTGCGTCCGGTACGCCATCGGTGTTTTCTGCCATCGCCTGGTATCCAGATCCAGTGCACGAACCACATCAAACCTATCTACATTGTAAACAATCCACACTGGCCGCCCCTGGTATACCGTCCAGAGACCATATCCCAACGCGGAAATCTGCAGCAACGCGATGATAGTCAGGTCAAACCACAGGGACGGCTTTGCGGGCTTGTAAACAATAAAAGTCAGAATCGGGCCGATTCCCACATTTATCCCAACGACCAGATAAAAGATCTCTTCAACCCCCATCAACTGGTGGAGTGGCGCCGGATACCAGATCTTGAACACCAGAAACATGGCCAGAAGCGCCACAATGGTGGATATTACCAAGTGAACAAAGAATACGAGGATTCTACTTTTCATGTATACAAAAAGCTGTTTTCAATCAGTGCCTGCAGTTTGCCGGTACGTATTTGAACGATGCTACTGATCCCGCACCACCGGTAAAAGCACAACCCCACACAATGGGTGTTGTAGTGGAAATCGCATTGGCAGGAAGGCCTGATACGGCATCAACAGCGCCGCTACCTGGAACCAGCCGGAGGGTATCGCCCAGTGCGGTGGCGATTCTGCCCGCATAGGTGATGGTGATAGTGCCTTCATCTGCTGCTGGGGCAGTGACATCAGCCACGCCGGCAATGGCGATGCCGGCCACTTTATCTGTCGCGTCAAACTTGTATCCATAACTGCCCGCCGGCGGCACACCCACCCCCGGGTAATCTGCGATAGCGCCAGCACTCCTGGTGATGGTATTCTCCTCTACAGCAATCTTGGCCGCCGAAGCGAGAACAAGGCCTTCCGTTACCTGGCTACGAATGGTATAAATCTGATAGGCAGGCAGTGCGATTGCGGCCAGAATGCCGATAATCACAACCACGATCATCAGCTCAATCAATGTAAAGCCAGCATGTTGTCTCATCGCCTCGCCCCTTAGAAATTGCTTGTTTCAAGTTTGAGAAAAACAGAGAGCCACCGAAGCGGCTCCCTGCAAAACAAGCGTTAGGCCATTAACGTCGCCTAACTAGCTGTTATCAGTACCTGCAGTTTGCCGGCACATATTTGAACGCTGCTGCTGATCCCGCACCACCGGTAAAAGCACAACCCCACACAACAGGAGTACCGGGGGCCATTGCAGCTGTTGGGAGACCGGAGACTGCATTTATTGCGCCAGTACCTGGGTACAGTTGCAGGGTATCATTCAGTGCCGTAGCTACTCGTCCCGCATAGGTGATCGTGATAACGCCATCCCCTAGCGCCGGCGCAGTGACATCACCAACCGCTGCAATGGCGATGCTGGCGACTTTGTCTGTTGGTAAAAACTCATAACCATAGCTCCCCACAACAGGGGGATTAGTACCAGCATAAGCTGCAATAGCACCGGTATTTCTGGTGGCAACGTTTTCTGCAACGGCAGTCTTGGCCGCAGAGGCAAGAACGAGACCTTCCGAAACCTGGCTACGGATGGTGTATTCCTGGTAGGCAGGCAGCGCGATGGCGGCCAGAATGCCGATGATCGCGACTACGATCATGAGTTCGATAAGTGTAAAGCCCGATTGTTTTTTCATGTGGAATTCCTCTTTTGAAATAATATGAATCATTAATAACTGCACCACTGCCTCTGCTTGAAGTAACGCAAAAAAATATGGTGCCTGCCGAAATAAAAAGCAGGTATCGTGCCAACATTGATAACGCAAGATATTATTCTTTAAATACAGCAGAGTATGCACTCTTCCTACACCAGTAGTTGAAAAACCATAGAGGGCTTGAGCAACCAGTTTGGGCACTGAGCGACAAAAAACGTCACTTTCTCCTCAGGAGCCTGTCGGATTTAACGCTGTTTGGCTGCAAATCACTGGATGACGGTTACGTCCGACAGGCTCCTAAGTGTAGATCGTGCTTCCTCTCCACCGAGGCAACCGATTAATCACAAAAACACTGGTGCAACCAAAAACTGGACAATACCTTGAATTCAGAACAGAATGCGTTTAAGAATCTCCGTGTTAGATGGTGATCCTTAAGGAAATTTTTATGTAAGGGCA
>JAMOMH010000117.1 GCA_027068675.1 Sedimenticola sp. | reverse complement strand
TGTTGCTATGGTAACCCCGCTTTTACTTACGCCTGCCGCAGGGACATACCCCGTTGTTTTACTTCCTCCCTCAAGGCCACTTAAAAATTTGTAATCAATATTCTCTGGCATAATACTCCTCCTTTATTAATATAATGATTTTTTGACGTGTGTCGTGAAATCAATTACTCCGACCCTTTTGATTAAGCCGCGAACATATACCAGACCGATCTGCCAGGGTCAAATATAACCACTACTTTAGTGGTATTTATTCTGCTAAAGGTGGTGTTTGAAGTGTTGGTTTTAGGGGATCTATTCATGAATGAAAGGGTATTTTGAGATATTGTTACGTTGAGGGCTCCTTTAAGCTGATGTGGGCAGCAGATCAATTACTCACTTGGCATCGTGCATGCCACGAATTGCCTGAATACTCTTTGCCATCGGCTGTCTGCTATTTACCAATCGAAGATGTGTAACTACTGTTTATAGATCGAGTTCAGCTGGATTGAGTGAGAACTTTGCCACTTTTCGTTTACTATAGGACTGTAAATCGAAGGGTCTGCCGTTAATCCGCATCTCAACCACACTGCTGTCACCCAATAAAATGCTGTAGGGTGCGGGACCTTCCAGTCTGCGGACAGTCCCGGCGGTCATATAGCCTAAGATCAACACTCTATTCTCGGCATCTCGTATGTTCACCCAACTTGGGCCATTAAATTCCAGAACAATCTGCCATACCTGATCAGCCGTGACTGATTTAACAGGCTTTTTGACTTTTCTTATGTGTAGTGATTCCAAATAATTTATAATATCTTGATGTTTGGCTTCAATAGCATGGGCGATCACAGAACCGTTGTCATCATCTATTTCTGCATCTGCTTCTTCAATTAGATATTTGATTATTTCGAACTGTCCCTCGTACGCGGCTCCAGCTAATAAAGGCGTTCCTTTCACGTTTCGATGGCTTGGGTTAGCCCCCTTTTGGACGAGGTATTTCACTATGTTTAGGTGACCTTTCATAGCGGCCCAAGCAAGAGGAGTTAGACCGCATTCGCTCTCAACATCAACATTTGCACCATTGGCGATCAAGGCTTTTACATCTGTGAGACTTCCTGTTTTTGCAGCAAAAATTAATGGTTCAGCTTCACATGTAAAGCACCAATATTGCACCTCGTAGAGACCTTTCTGACCATCAATTTCTCCTATCATAAAACTCACTACGCCTGCACCAGCCTTGGTAAAGGTGACGGGAACATCTATAGCGTAGGATATGCTTGGGTGATCGCTTTGGGGAATCATACTGGCCGCATAGAGCCGATAGTTACCCTCTGGCATCGCTGTTGATTTATTGTCGGATATGTCGCCCAATTGTCTCCTGATTTCTTCGATTTTGCTTATCAGAGCTGCCAGTTTCTCCTCTTTTTCAGATGGTGTACTCTTTGCTGGATAGATCAGTTGGGCCGCTGCGACTTTGTGATTTTCTGTACGTGATGCCTCTATATATCTTTTAACATTCTCCCCTGCACCAGCCTCCAGTCCTTTGACTAACGGCTGAAAGAGGGGCTGAAATGCTTTGGCAAGTTTATCAATGCTGCTGAGGGCCTTCTTGGCCTGAGGATCGCCCTGCTCTGCTGCCTTCCGATACCAACGAATCGCCTCATCTGTGTCTTGCTGCACACCCCAGCCGTAAGCATAGCTAATTCCAAGTGCACGTTGAGCTTTAGCTTCTCCTTGCTCTGCTGCCTTTCGATACCAACGCACCGCCTCAGTAAAGTCCCGCGGTACACCCTTACCAGCGGCGTATAACATACCCAGACGAAATTGAGCTTCGGCATCTCCTTGTTCTGCCACCTTGCGATAACGAGGCACCAACCCAGCTTTGGCCTTTGCTAGGACCTCACGAACTGCAAGTGCACCCTTTGCGGAGGTTTGAGCAGCTTCATGCCCTTGCTCGGCTGCCTTGCGAAGCCAGTGCTCCGCCTTTGCAAAGTCTCGCCGCGGTACACCGCTACCACCAAAATAGCTCATACCAAGATGGAACTGAGCATCAGCATGCCCTTGCTCTGCCGCCTTACGATACCAGCGTACCGCCTCAGTATTGTCTCTCTGAGGCACACCCTTGCCAGTGCCATAGCTCATACCAAGATTGTACTGAGCTATGGCATCACCTTGCTCTGCTGCTTTGCGATACTCGTGTACCTTTTCGGTATAGTCCTGGGTTTTGGTGGTTGCTTCCCCTTTTTTCAAACTCCCTGTATTCGAACAACCTGCGAGAGAGAATATTAGTGCTGTAGCAGCAACGTATTTGCAGCAATTCCATAGCTTCATGATTTTTTTCCATCTTTGTTCCGCAAAAAAGTGAGCACTTAATTTAACACTTCTGAGTCCTCACAGAGTTTTATATGGCTCCAAAATATTAATCGCACGCAATCAATGGCAATCAATGGCAACCAATGGGGTCAGAGTAATTGATTCTATATTGAGACTGTTCTATGCTCTGATCATCTAGATAAAGCTGGAGAGGTGTCATGGCAAGACTTCCGCGGTTGAGTGTGGCTGGTGTGCCGCAGCATGTTGTTCAAAGAGGCAATAACCGTCAGGCTAGCTTCTTTAATG
>JAMOMH010000116.1 GCA_027068675.1 Sedimenticola sp. | reverse complement strand
GTGATACGCTCAATGGCCGTATCAAAATCTAAATCAACAATTTTGCCAAAACCGTATTTGCAGTTGCTCATTGGACACTCCTAAGTAGTCTCAATTTCTGTTGATGGGTTAGCTCCCATCTAAGCCCAGCCAGTCCCATATTTTACGACCAAAGCTCCTCTCACTTTTAGAGACTTCATCCGTGACAAACCGACCCGTGTTGAGGTTCATAGTTAGCACTTGCTGTGTATCATTGGCGAGCTCAGTTAGGCCGAGCTTGCCATAGGCTTTAATCATAATCTCCAGTGCGGGTTTGACGGAGGTGCTGCGCTGAAAGTTTCTGACCACTGTGCTGGCTCGATTGGCGGCGGCTAAATAGGCTCCACGGCGCATATAGTAGTCGGCAGCGTGAATTTCATGTTTTGCCATGTTGTTACGCAGGTAGACCATGCGCTTACGGGCATCCATGGCGTATTTACTTTGGGGGAAGCGCCGAATCAGCTCATTAAAATCATTGAATGAGCTGAGTGTTGCGCCAGGGTCACGTTGAGAGGGGTCGGTTGGAAAAATATCATCTAAGAAACCACGGTTACGATTGAAGTTGACGATGCCTTTTAGATAGTAGGCGTAGGCTGCAAACTCACTCATAGGGTGTAGCTTAATGAATCGATCAGCGGCAGCGATAGCTAAGGCGGGTTCATTATTTCGATAGTGAATGTAGGCGGTATCGAGCTGCGCCTGCATCGCATAACGGCCAAATGGGAAACGCGCCTCAAGTTTTTGTAGATAATCGAGCGCGGTTAGGTAGTCGCCATTTGATTGAGACTCTTTCGCTTCGAGATAGAGCTTGCTGGCGCTCCAATCTTTGGTTTCATCAATCAGCTCAGGCAGTAGTGCACAGCCAGAAAAGAGTGTGAGCAGAAGTAGTAGTGGGATTAACCGGAGTGTTGGCATCGCTTTGAATAGGTATGGAAACGGAACGAACGCCAGATTATACCGGAAACTCCGAAGGAGGTTACAGCTCTTATAGTTGGGCGAGTTGCATCTGCTTAATATCGACCTGTAGCTGGAGTAGTTTGCTATTTAGCTCATGGAGATTATTTTTTGCCTGCTGCTGCTTCAACTTTTTATTGAAGGCGTAGAGCAGACCGCCAGGAAGGACAATGGTGATGATGGCATCTACAGCACCAAAACCCATATTGGTGACCTGAGCCAATAAATTGACCTGCTGATACCAAAGCTCTTGTTGTAGCTGTTGCAGCTCCAGCAGTAGTAGCGGGTGGTTGACCTGCTGTAGTGAGATGGTAAAACCACTGTTGTCGCTAATTTGTTGTCGGCCCTCCATCTCATCGGCAAAGGAGTTGCCAGAGAGTGCTGTTAGGAGCAGCAGTACGAGGTAAATTAGGTCTCTATTCATGAAGCTCAACAAGTTAGGTGATGTCTGCCACAGGTGGCGCGTACCTAAAAGTGTCGGTCATATTGGAGTTATTTGTGCGGGGGTTGAGGGGAAAAGAGAGCTAGGTCACGCTTGTTTTTGAGAGGAGTGAGCGTTTTGTCTATAAGTTCTCAAATGTTGATTTTTGAGGGGAAAATCTTTCCTGGATTCAAGATGTTATTAGGATCGAATTGACTTTTTATCGCCAACATAAGCTGCATAGTTGCAGGGTTGATCTCACGGTCAATGTAGGGCTG
>JAMOMH010000115.1 GCA_027068675.1 Sedimenticola sp. | reverse complement strand
AGTCGGGTTAAATCATAACCGACCACCCCTTTGGTGGTGCTGACACCGGTATGGATTATCTCACCTTGGCCGGTGACCGCTGTGAGACCCAGCGTATTCTCACGCGGAGTACCGTACTTCACAGCACGTGGCCCAGCAGAGTTGTAGGCGAGATTGCCACCAATGGTGCAGATGGCGTTGCTGGTGGGATCAGGCGGCCAAAAAAAGCCATCTTCAGCAGCCGCTTTTTGTAGAGTAAGATTGATAACCCCTGGTTCAACACGGGCCAGCCGATTCTCTGGCTCAATCTTGATGATGCGGTTAAGCCGCTCAGTGCTGAGTATGATGCCACCAATATGAGGCACGCTTGCGCCGGTGGTGCCTGTGCCGGTACCACGTGGGATGAGATTGGTTTTATAGTGGTTACAGAGCGCAACAATACCCTGCACCTGTTGCGTATTTTCTGGAAAGAGAACCGCTTGAGGTGTCGCTTGTCGGCGGCTGTTGTCATAACCGTAAGGGAGTGTGTCAGCCGGATCTAAGCGAACAGCGTCCCTGCCCAACAGCTCAATCAGTTTGCTGTTTATCTCAGAGGATTTCAAAAACTTTGACAACCTTTTTCACACCACTAACAGTCCGAACCCGTTCAATAATGGCATCAACCTCACGTTGAGTCACAATACCCATCAGGTAGACAACACCCCGTTCGGTTTTGATTTTAATCAGCGTAGTGTCAAAGCCTGGAACACCTAAATTGATCAGTTTTACCTTAACTTTAGCGGTGATATAGGTGTCGCTAGTTGATTCACTTGTCGTGGCTGCCGGGCTAATTTCCAATTCATTAACAACACGTTTAACTTTTGCGATGCTCTTTACCAGTTGTGCAGTGTTCTCTTTCACCTCGGCAGACTCTACCTGACCAGTGATGAGAATGATTTGGTTATAGCTGGTGATGCTAATGGAGCTGCTTTCACGCCGAACCTCTTTATTATTGATGCGATCGAGCGCCTTCAGCTCGATATTCTGATCCTCAATATAGGAGCCAGCGGTGCGCCGGTCATGAGCAACAGAGGCGCTCATGGCGATACCGCCGACCACCAATCCAGCACAGCCGGAGATGAAGGGCATGAAGAGGATAAAAATAAGTAGTAGCGCAGGTTTTCTATTCATAATTTACTCCTTAATGGGGCCAAGAAGTTGATAGTCGATCAGGTCGCAGAGCGCATGAATCACCAGTAGGTGAACCTCCTGAATGCGAGCGGTTGAGTTGGAGGGGACTCGAATTTCAATATCAGTCTCATTGACTTGGCTGCCCATACCACCACCATCTCTCCCGGTTAGTGCAATGACCAACATCTCTCGCTCATGTGCGGCGTTGATGGCTGCCATTACATTGCTGGAGTTACCGCTGGTTGAGATGGCCAGCAGGATATCCCCAGGGTGGCCCAGCGCCATGATCTGTTTGGAGAAGATCTCATCATAGTGGTAGTCATTGGCGATGGAGGTGACGGTCGAGCTATCGGTGGTCAGTGCAAAGGCAGGTAGGCCAGGACGTTCACGTTCAAAGCGGTTTAACATCTCTGATGAGAAGTGCTGGGCATCGCCCGCAGAGCCACCATTCCCACAGCTGAGAATTTTACTGCCTTGGAGTATGCGAGCCACGATCAACTCAGCGGCAGCAGCAATGGTGGCTGGCAGTAGTGATTGGGCATCACTCTTTACTTGGATGCTCTGTTCAAACAGCGCAGTTACACGTTCGGTTAGTTCCATAAGGGCATCTACTCCGGTTTTAGTCGGTCTGAAAGGCATTGGGGATCCAGTTGATGGATCGGTCAGTTTTTCCACTGATCGCCACCACATCAAAGCGGCAGGCGAGTGAGCTAGGTTGTTGTTGCAAATAGTGTTGTGCAGCAGCAATGATGCGGCTCTGTTTACGTGAGGTGATGCTCTCCGCAGCGGAGCCAAACTGGTCGTTTGCACGTAGACGCACCTCAACAAAAACCAGCGTTCTATCTTGTTGCATAATCAGATCAATTTCACCACGGCGAGTACGGTAGTTGCGTTCAATCAGTGTTAAGCCCTGCTGTTGCAGGTGGTCGCAGGCTTGGCTCTCGGCAGAGTCGCCTGCTGCTTTGGTTGTTTGCTTGCGTTGGAATATCACGTTGCATCTGGCGTTAGTGATGCATCAATAGGAGGCTTTTCGATCATCTCTTCGGGCAAAACATCCCTCTCTGGAAGCTGCTCAGAGGGGTATGAAATGATGGGTTCGATGCGGGGAGCATAACCAACAATACGGCTCTTGCCGTTTCGCATTTTGGCCCAGACTAATTGACGATGAATTCGATTTGAACGGTCAAGATAGAGCCGTCCTGTTGTGCCGCTGAGGGTCTCATTTTCTGAAGTCTGTAGCCGTTTTAGCTGTGACAGCAGATTAAAACTGTCGATACCCATCGCGTAGAAACGTGCATGTCGATCCTGGAAAGTGGGTAGCTCTCTGCTGAGGTGCTGGCGTGATAGTGGCCCCGTCTCATCCTCCTCCAATACCCAAGGGATATCGGGGAAGAGCAGGCGGCCAAGATCTTTATCTTTATCTTTGTTGGCGGTGCCTGAGTAGATGTGTGATGTGGTGTAGAGTGGCAGATTGCCCGCGTGATGAAACTGAAGCTGTGGTCGGAGTTGTCGCCCCTTTTGGGAACGGGCAGCAAGGAAGATAAAGTCAGCATCCTGGCGACGGCGTGGTTCAAAATTGACCCGCTCACCCAGCAATCGCTCAAGTTGGCGGCGGCGTTGGTGGCTTTTGTCGATATTGAGCAGTGATTTAATCGGTTTACTAAAATCGTTGGCTTTTGCGGCGTAGTGCTGCTGCTCGATAATGGTACCGCCCAGTGCCCGCCAGCGTTTGATGAAACTGTTGCTGATGCGCCAACCCCAGTCGTTATCCGGTGTCATGAGTAGTGCATGGCTATGGCCATCAAGCCAAGCTCTTTCAGCAACCTGCTTCGCCTCATCTTCTGGAAAAAGGCCATATTGGAACAGGTTTGTGGGCGGTGCTGAGTCACTTTCAAAACGGTTGAGTGCCAGAGTGGGGATCGCTAACGCCTCAGCAGTGGCCAGTTGTGAAACGGCATCTTTGTGCAGTGGACCGAGTACGATCTGAGCCCCCTTTTCAATCGCCTCATTATAGAGTGGCCAGATGTTGTTGGGGTCACTGCTGTCATAGAACTGTAGGCGTGGCCGTTGATCAGCAGGTAGTACAAAATAGGCTGCCAATAGGCCATCACGCAGCGCCCCTGCTACCTTGGCGTAGGGGCCGCCGGATGGTAGCAATACCGCAATGTGGTTGATCTGCTGCGGTAGGGTTTGTGGTGCCGCTTGATAACCCTCCAGTAGTGCTGCCAAAGCTGGGTGCTGTGGAAATGCCTCATGCCAGATGGAGATTTGTGTGGCTAAATTACCTGTTGTGGTGCCCTCTTTTTTGATGATTCTGGCCAATTCCATCCAGCCACCAAGACGGCCAGGGGGATCGGGCTGTAGCAGCTCAAGTGCGGTATCAGTCAGTGTGGTAAGGCTGGTGATGATCGCCCTCTGGTTCTCTAACTGACGCGCCTCATCTTGTAGGAGCCTATCGAGCAGATCCCGTTCACGGGCGCTCTCCAATATATTACCAGCCAAGCGGAATGCCTCCGCTTTATCATCATGGTAGCGCTGGCGCAGCTCAAGCGGTTGATCCGCGGTGGGGGGTGGCTCCAGCAGATCCAGCGCACTCTCTATCTGCCCATGCTGTAGTGAGACTTCGGTTAGAAGCAGTCGGTAGTGCAGGGTCATGTTGGGGTCAAGGTTTTGCTGGGTGATGTAGGCGAGAGTAATCGTGACCTCATCGGTATTGCTGGCCATCATCCAAGCATCTGCGGTGAGTAGTAGTAACTGCTCACGTTCATCACCTTCGCTCTTATTTGCCTGTTGAAAGTAGAGCTTCGCAGCAGCGATATACTCGCCAGCATCCATTAAAAACTGAGCAATCTCTACAGTGGTTACTGGCTCTGCCGTAGCCTCAATTTTGGATGGTTTTTTGGGTGCTAAGCTACACCCCTGCATAATCAGCAGGGGTGTGACAAGCAGGAGAAGGCAGAGCGCACGCCAAACCACTTGCATGGCAGGCTTCGAGTCGGCAGGATATGATTTTAATAGCGTCAATGTCGGAGCAACAATAAGGTGTCAGAACAGAGTGGTATACTATACGTGGTGGCGACCCCTATCGGCAATCTTGATGATATGACGCCGCGCGCAATTCAGACTTTAAAGCAGGTAAATCTGATTGCTGCTGAAGATACGCGCCACAGTGGCCGTTTGCTGCACCATTTTGGTATCAACACCCCCACCTATGCCATGCATGAGCATAATGAACGCAATCAATTTGAGCGTTTGATTGGCCGCCTTCAGCAGGGGGAATCGCTGGCACTGATCTCTGATGCCGGTACACCACTGATCAGTGACCCAGGTTTTCAACTCGTACGGGAGGCACGCAAAGCGGGTGTTCAGGTGATGCCCGTGCCAGGTGTAAGTGCATTGATCTGTGCGCTCTCTGCAGCTGGCCTGCCGACAGATCGTTTCCTCTTTGCTGGTTTCCCACCCCGCACCGCCTCACGTCGTAGGGAGTGGTTACAGGTGCTGCTCACAGAGCGTGCCACGTTGGTTTTCTATGAGGCGAGCCATCGTATTTGTGCCTCTTTAGAGGATATGGTTGCCGTTTTTGGTGCAGAGCGAGAAGTGGTCATTGCCCGCGAAATGAGTAAGATATTTGAGACTTTTTTGAGTGGTGATTTGGCATCCGTCTTACAGCAAGTGACAGATGACCCTAACCAGCAGAAGGGGGAGTTTGTTGTGATGCTGGCGGGGGCCGCCACAAGTGATGATGAGGTTGAGATAGCTGAAGCGGCGCGTGTGTTGCGACTGCTGCTGGATGAGCTACCGGTAAAACAGGCCGCAGCATTAGCGGCAAAAATAACGGGGCAGAAGAAGAATGGCCTCTATAAGCTGGCACTTTCTTGGCAAGATTAGCCATTTTTTTCTGCTATTCTGGATTCCCCGTGGTCAAGTAGGGTATAAGAGCGCCATGAAAATCCCAAAACAAATCCAACCCCTTGTTGATGATGGCCTAGTCGATGAGGTTGTTCGCTCATTGATGAGCGGCAAAGAGGCCTCTGTCTATATCGTGCGCTGTGGTGATGAGCTGCGCTGTGCCAAAGTCTATAAAGAGGCCAACAAGCGTAGCTTCAAACAGGCAGCTCAATACCAAGAGGGGCGCAAAGTGCGTAATAGCCGCCGTGCCCGTGCAATGGAGAAGGGCTCCAAGTTTGGTCGTAAACAGCAGGAGGAGGTGTGGCACAACGCCGAGGTTGATGCACTCTATCGGCTCGCCAATGCGGGGGTGCGTGTCCCACAGCCACATGGCTGTATTGATGGTGTGTTGCTGATGGAGCTGGTGGTGGATGATGATGGTGATGTTGCGCCACGTCTAAACGATGTCACCATGTCAACCGAACAGGCACGAGAGGATCATGCTGTGATGATGCAGTATGTGGTGCGCATGCTCTGTGTCGGCATTGTGCATGGTGATCTCTCAGAGTTTAATGTGCTGCTAGATGCTTACGGGCCGGTCATTATTGATCTACCACAAGCGGTGGATGCGGCTGCCAATAACCATGCGGAGTGGATGCTGGCGCGCGATGTTGATGCCATCACCGCCTACTATGCTCAATTTGCTCCCGAGCTATCAAATAGCCGATATGCCAAGGAGATTTGGGCGCTCTATGAAAATGGCGAGTTGCACCCTGATGTTGAGTTGACAGGGCAATTTAAAGAGAGCGAAAAAGAGGCCGATGTCGATGCTGTCTTGCAAGAGATAAAAGCGGCATTGATTGAGGAGCAGGCACGCCAGGAGCGTCTGAAGGAGGCGAACAGTTAGACTGTAGCACAGCTAAGCTACCGCTAACTATTCGCCTGCTACACTATTTGATTTTTAGCAGCTCAATATCGAAAATCAAGGTTGTGTTAGGGCCGATATTGGGGCCAGCACCCTGAGCACCATAAGCGAGATCTGAAGGGATGTAGACCTGCCATTTTGCACCCTCCTCCATCATTTGTAAGATCTGGGTCCAGCCTGGAATAACGCGATTAACGGGGAACTCGGCAGGCGCACCACGTTTGTAAGAGCTATCAAACTCAGTGCCATCAATCAGAGTACCGCGATAGTTGACACTCACCGTATCCGTTGCGGATGGTTTTTTGCCAGTGCCAGCGGTGAGCACCTTATATTGCAGACCATTCTCTAACTCAATAACACCTTCTGATTTTTTATTGTTAGCTAAAAACGCTTTGCCAGCCTCTTCCGCTTGGCCGTTTAGCGCCTCTTGTTTGGCCATCTGTTTCTCTTGAAAGGCCTGCATAACGGTTCCCGCCTCTTCACTACTTAAGCGGGGTTCTGCACCAGAAAGCCCCTCTTTAAGGGCTTTGGTTAATGTCTCTATATCGATTGGAAAACCTTGTTGCTTGAGCTGACCACCCGCCTGAAAACCAATAATGTAGCTAATCTTCTGGCTTTCAGTCTCTAGTTTCATATCATCTGCCATGAGGGGCGTGGTACAGAGTGTGAGAGCTAGGGTTGGTAACAGGTATTTCGCTTTCATAAATATTCCTATACTGGGTCTGTTTTAGTGTGGATGCCAAACAGGTAACTTAAGTATGTTTACCTTGTTTCGTCAACTACCTTGTCGTTCGTTTGACACTCTTTAGAGAGCCTTAAAATTGGGATTGGTTCACTTTTATTCCTTGGGTTCAGCTCAATAGTGCAATGGTAATCTCCCCTTGCTTATCAACATGCAGGGACAGCACACCTTGGTATCATCCTGGTTTAAGTCGTGTGGCGACCTACAACTGAAGGGATAAGAACTGGGGAGCAGGAAAGGGCAGCTGGTTAGCTGCCCTGAAGAGAGGCTTCAAGCACTTAAATTGTATCTAAACTTACAGTGAGAACGGTTTGCAGTAGGTCACACCCTCAAGCGGTGTAAGTTCAGTCTGCATAATGGTCTCTGTCTCAAAGCTACTTCCGGTACGGGTGATCAGCTGCATCTGCATGACAGGTGCTTCGCCAATAACAATAAAGAGGCGTCCGCCATCACTCAGCTGTACTTTAAACTGCTCAGCTTGATCGCTGTTTGGAACAGAGCCACTAACAGCAATAATATCAAAGGGGCCGCCGTTGATGGGGCCTGCTAACGCATCTGCTGTTCTGCACTCAGCATTCTTAATTCCAAGTGAAGCCAGGCGCTCAGCTGCTTGGTTACTGAGGTTTTTATGGATCTCGACACTGATAACGCGAGCGCCTAAACCTGCTAGACATGCCGTGAGATACCCCGAGCCGGTGCCAACTTCTAGAATACGATCATCTGACTCTATATTGAGCGCCTGTAGAATATGAGCTTCAATCCTTGGCGCCAACATCTTCTGCCCTTCACCGATGGGGAGTTCTGTATCTGAGAAGGCCAAACCACGAAATTGCTCAGGAACAAACTGCTCTCTTGGAATAGCGGCCATCTGCTCCAACGCCCGATCATCTGGAACATTCCAGGGCCGGATTTGCTGTTCGATCATGTTGAAACGGGCAAGTTCTACGTTGTTCTTTTCCATACGATCCTCACTAGAGAGCGGTTAATTCTTTAAACTCGATAAGCCTACGGCTTTTGCTGAATGCAGGCAAGGGGGTGTTATGGTTGATAGTTAAAAGATCTCCTATATATACGGAGCAATTTTTTATAAAATCATCCGCTTTAAGCTCTTTTCACCTTTAGCAGGCACAACATTGGATTGGTTATACTCGAGGCGCATTCGCTATATCTGCAGAATCGTTCTGCTCTATTTCACCCTCTTTGCACTGTTTCGTGGGTTATTCTATTTTGGTTTCTCTGGCATTGGCAGTGACCAAAGTGCCACTTTAGATGACACACTGCAGGCCCTCTATATCGGCCTGAAATTTGATCTGCGCCTCGCCCTACTGGTGACACTGCCGGTCGTCTTATTAGCTTTTTTCCCCTATTTTAATCTGCTACGCTGCTCCATTGTACGAGCGGTTAATACCCTCTATATCACGCTTAGCGCCGTAGCATTGGTGGCGATCTATTCGCTTGATCTCGGACACTACTCCTACCTTGGCGTGCGTCTTAATTCCACCGTCATGCGCTTTTTTGAAGACCTACAGATCTCAACAGAGATGGTGTGGCAGAGCTACCCAATCATCTGGATTTTGCTGGGCCAAGTGACCGTGGTGACTATCTTTCTGCATCTAGCGAAGAGGCTGGGAGACAAACTATTGCTTGAGGATCCTGCACATATTGTTCGCAGAGATCGAATAATCGGCACGATCGGCCTCTCAATCTTCTTTATCGGCGGTATCTTGGGCAAGATGCCAGGCAATCTATACTCCCCCATGCCACTACGCTGGAATGACGCCTTCTTCAGCAATAGTATGTCTATCAGCTCATTAGGCCTCAATCCAGTGCTCTACTTTGCTGATTCATTTAAGAATAAAGAGGATCTCTACGACCGAAACAAGGTGCGGGCCAACTATACTGAGATCAGCCACTACCTTGGCGTCGATAAACCAGATAGCGAAGCACTCACCTTTGAGCGTCAACTGCCTATCTCTGATCATGCAGTGGGCCTTGGTGGACAAAAACCCAATATCATATTGGTGATGTTGGAGTCTTTGGGGGCGAGTCGAGTCAGTGCATACGGCAACCCGATTAAGACAACACCCAATCTAGACTCAATTGCCAAAGAGGGCTGGTTCTTTGAGAACTTCTATGTGCCGGTATCGGGTACGGCACGAACGGTGTTTGCTACTTTTACAGGTATGCCAGATGTCTCCTCTGTGCGTACTGCCAGCCGCAATCCGCTGATTACAGAGCAGATCATGCTAATCAATGAGTTCAAGGAGTACAGTAAATATTACATCGTTGGCGGCAACCTCGGCTGGGCCAACATAAGTGGCATGATCACCTACAACATCCCCGATATCCAGATTCATCAAGAGGGGATGTTTGATGCCCCTGTTGTCGATGTTTGGGGCATCTCTGACCTTGAACTATTCAAAGCAGCAGATAATATTTTTGCCAAGCAGCCAAAAGATAAACCCTTCATCGCTTTTGTGCAGACTGCAGCAAATCATCGCCCATTCACCATTCCTGATGAGACTGAAGGTTTTCAGGTGGATGAGACAACACCAGAATCAGCATTAAAAGAGGTGGGCTTTCGCAGCCGCGGCCAGTACAACGCTGTACGCCTCCTTGATTTCAATGTTGGAAAATTTATGGAGATGGCCAAACAGCGCGACTATTTTGATAACACCATCTTTGTCTTCTATGGTGACCATAACAACCGTGTAACCTCCACTCCACACATGAAACCCTTCTACATGTCCCTTGATCTGGATGGCCTGCATGTACCGCACATCTACTATGCACCAAAACTGCTTAAACCCCGCGTGATTGAAGCGGCAGTGAGTTTGGTCGATGTGATGCCAAGCATGGCCGGCTTGGCGGGTATCCCCTACCGAAATACTACGATGGGACGAGATATCAATAACCCAGCCCCAGAGGGTGAACGCACTATTTTCACCAAGGATTCGGCCAAGATGAACCCCATGATAGGTGCCGTCACCAAGGATTTTATGTATCGTATTCGATACGGCTCTAACTATGAGGCGCTGCATGACCTTAATGCGGATGACCCTGAAACAGATGTCTCAGCCACTCACCCTGAAAAAGCCGCTTATCTAAGAAAAATAGCCTTGGGTATCTATGACACCACCAAGTACATGTTTCATCACAACAATGGTAAATCCAGCCCTAAATTTGTAGAGTAGAGAGAACAATAGCTTCATGGTTATCGATTGTGGAAATGACTGGCAGAGGGGACTTTGTTGCAGTTTTATTATGCAAATGTATCGAGACCAAACACCTCAGTGAGATAGCCTCTCTCATCATTTTGATCATGGCTCGTGTATGCTGAGAGTGCCGCTTTACTGTGTTGATTTAATGGCTCATGGGTCGCTTGGCTTTTTAGCGTGTAGTCACGAGCACGCTCAAGGTTTTCGGCCCAGGCGACAGGACGCACCTGTTGGGTCGTGTTCTCGATTTGTAGTCTGTTTGATGATAAATTAACCGCACTATCTACGGGTAGCGAGGAACGCAAACCGAGGTCGTAAATCAGTGGGGGTTGGCTATTAATCTTCATTGAAATATTTAAAAATGGGGCGCTTGCAATAATAAAAAATAAGGCTGCCTGTAATTATAGGCCAAAACCAGGGAATCCCACTACATGTCTAGGGTTGATAACAAACCACACATCCTATTGCAATTTTTTCATGTTTATCATCGCACCATGAGGCTCCTTACTTCAGAGTGTATATGGTACATTCTCTTGTACGCAGCAATATGGAAGCTGCGGCTTAG
>JAMOMH010000114.1 GCA_027068675.1 Sedimenticola sp. | reverse complement strand
CGCTATTTTAGTGCTGGTAAAGCCATTTCATTTCAGGGATGCTGGCCTTTACAACAATTAACATCAAAAAAGCATTGGTGCTGGCAAAAAATAATCAAATGACTATGAAAATGATCAATCATCGTAGTAGACCAAACTTGGTTCAGTTTAACAAAGCAGCCACTACCCGCAGAGAGTCATATCACTCTCCAGGGCAACAGAAACTTGCTCTATGCACACGTATTGTAGCGCTTCTCCTGCTGCTATCTGGCTCATTTGCTCATGCCGTTGATATACAGATATCCCAACTGCTGGATAGCCCTGATCCGGCTGTTCGTGCAGGTGAACTCACCTACTCGCTCTCTGTATTAAATGGCAACAATGACACTGCCAGTAATGTTGTGGTAACACTGCCGTTACCAGCAACCAGCACTTTTTCATCGGTTGATAATGGTGCTGCTTGTAACCATGATGGTGGCACACCCGGCACGGTCACTTGCAATTTGGGTGATATCACTGGTGATGGTCTGGGCAGCCCAGTTACCGATATTAACTTGATCATTCGCACTACTGCGGCAACGGGCAATACCGTTGCCATTACCGCTACTGCAACAACCGATTCAGTCGATACCAATCCAGCCAATAACAGCCTGAACCAGACCACCACTATCAATGATGGTGCCGATCTACAGATCCTAATGAGTGATAGCCCCGATCCGGTACTCTCCAGTGCCAACATCACTTACACGCTGGCGGTAGAGAATAACGGCCCCAACGATGCCGTCACTGCAACATTGATCAATACGTTGCCGACCAATGTGAGCTACCTATCAGCCAGTGGTAGTGGCTGGTCCTGCAGCAACAGTGGGCAGGATGTGACCTGTTTAAGAGCCGGTATTACTAGCGGTACAACCTCGCCAGACATCACTATTGTCGGCGCTGTTGGTGGCATCACCGGCACCATTACCAATTCAGCCACAATCACATCAACTACCGGCGACCCTTATCCCGATAATAACACCACGACTGTGAATACTCAGGTCAATGGCTCTGCTGATTTGAATATCAGCAAGAGTGTATCCAGTCCAACAATTGGCGGGCAAAACCTCACTTTTACTCTACAACCGCGTAATAGTGGAGCCTTCAGTGCTGATACTGTCAGTGTCAGTGATCCACTGCCTGCTGGTTTTGCGTTCGTCAGTGCCAGTGGGGTCGGTTGGAGCTGTCTTCATAGTGGAGAGCCGATGGGCGGCACTGTTACCTGCAGTCGCGCCAGCTATGCTGTGAGTGCAACTGATGACATCACCATTCAGGCTACTGCCCCCGCTTCAGGCTCATTTACCAACACAGCCAGTATCAGCGCAGTGACGGGTGATCCGGCACCGGGTAATAACAGTGACACTGTTGCCATCAACATTACACCGGACGGTGCAGATCTCTCACTGAGTAAGAGCAAGTCGCCGAGCTTAGTGGTGCAGGGTGGCACACTGGACAGTACCTTGCAGGTGACCAATGATGGACCACAGGCAACCAGTGGCACGCTGACTGTAACCGATACCCTCTCTATTGGTGAGACCTACAGTGGATTCAGCGGTATCAATTGGAGTTGTACTCACAATTCAGTCAATCCTGGTGGCATCGTCACCTGTACCTACGCCAGCACCCCACTCGCTGACAGTGCCTCAACCAGCAACCTGATTATCACCACCACCGCCACCAATCTGGGTGTTCTAACCAACAGCGCCAGCGTATCAGATGTCGGTGGTCAGCCGGATGGCAATGCTGGAAATAACGCGGCATCGGGTACGGCTACCAGCACTGATGCAGTCGATCTCAGTATCAGCAAAAGCGCCACCACGGCTGATTTCAATACCACTCTGGCGGCAAATGAAGATAGCATCAGCTATACCATCACTGTCACCAATAACAGCATTTTTGGTGTCAGCGGTATTGTGATGAGCGATACCATCGCTGGTTTTGTCTCAGGGCCACCGGCCACTATGGGATCCGTATCTACGCTAGCTGCTGGTTTTACCTGCGCCTTTGACAATCCAAGCACGGTGAGCTGCTCTAATGGTGCCAATATTTTACCCGCTGGAGCCAGTGCTGACTTTTTTATCGACGTGACTCGCCCCATTGCTACCGGCTTAATCACCAATACAGCCAGTGTCACCTCAACTGATTTTGCTGATCCAGCACCCGCTAACAACACCGCCTCTGCACCCGTTACAGTTGACCCGCAAGCGGCTGATCTCACGATTACTAAGAGTGCGACCACTGCTGGTGGTGTTGCCAGCACTTTAGAGATCGCAGAGAACACTATCACCTATACCCTGACTGCAACCAACAATGGCCCCGGCCCGGTGCATGGCGTAATCGTTACCGACACCCTTCCCGGTTATGTAGCAGGTGCAACTGGAGTGGTTATTACCACAACACCAGCGGGCTTCAGCTGCAGTATTGGCTCAACCATCAGCTGTAATAATGGCAACAATACGCTGGCCAGCGGTGCCAATGCCATCTTTGTGATTGAGGTGACGCGACCACTCTATGATGGCCTGCTCAACAACACTGCCAGCATCACTTCAGCTGTGGCCAATGACCCGACTCCTGGTAATAACACCAGTAACATCGCCACCATCACGGTCGATCCAATCTTCGATGTGGAGATGCAGAGCAAGATCGTAACACCCAGTACGGTACAAGCTGGCACCCTCGCCACCTATGTACTCACAGTTCGTAATAACGGCCCATCTAGTGCTACTGGGGTTCTAGTACAGGATATTTTCACGGTGCCGGGCGGGCGTAGCTTCAGCAAGCTATCTGAGACACCAAGCCAGGGCAGTTGCCTTTGGACAGGCGATACTCTTGACTGCAATATCGGCACCCTGGTCAATGGTCAGAGTGAGACCATCACCGTGGTGGTGCGCCCAGACTGGGATATTAGCGATACTCAATGGACACTAACCAACACCGCCACAGTAAGCTACACCACCTCCGGTATAACTACCGACAGCAACCCGGCCAATGAGAGCCAGTCGGCCAGCCTGACAGTTGAGCCGGCAGAGATCGATCTGCTCGTCAACAATAGTGATGTTCAGGATCCTATCGGTTTCGACCCATTAGTTCCGGCCAACAGCGACCTGCTTATCTATAAAGTGGATATCGGCAACGGGGGACCTTCACTCGCCACCGGCCTGATACTCACCGATGTGATGAGTCCAAAAAACGGCAAACAGATCACTTTTCTCTGCGATGATGCTGCCAGCAGTAGCTGTGCGGTAGGTACATCACTTTGTAATAATACTAATACAGCAGTTACCGGCCCAGCCTCACTGACCATCACCTGTAACCTGCCAGATCAGGCTGCCAACACCACCACCCGCTACCTCTTTTTCCAGATCGACACAGCACCCGACTCAGTTGGTGATACTCACAGCAACATAGCCACCGTTAGCGCCAATGAAACTGACACTGTTCCCGCTAACGATAGTGAGGGTGAAACCACCTCAGTGCGGATCAAGACCGATCTTGCTGTTAGCGTAACAGCCGATACCGATCCGGTAGATCTGCGACAACCCTTCAACTGGACTATTGTTGTGAGCAACAACGGTCCTGGCGATGCCACTCAGTCCGCACTCAGCGATAGCCTACCCGCCAACATGGAGTTGACCGGCCCACCCAGTACAACTCAGGGTAGCTGTACTGGTGTCTCAGGCGACACCAGTTTTAGTTGTTCACTAGGGACTATTGTCGGCCTGGGCAGTGTCACTGTCACCGTGCCTGTACGCATTACCGATTGGCCAACGGGTGGCACTCTAAGCAATAGTGCCAGTGTCACCACCTTTGGTATCGATGTTAACTCTGCCAATGATAGTGCCAGTGACAGCGTAACCGTACAGCGGGCCAGTCTGGCCGGATTTGTCTACATCGACAATAACGATAATGGTGATAAAGATGTGGGTGAAAATGGCATCGGTGCTATTCAGCTACAACTTACCGGCAACGATGCCTACGGCAATGCAGTCAATCAACTGGCCTTAACTGCTGCCGACGGTAGCTACAGATTCGACAATCTCTCAACCAGCGACGGCAGTGGTTACACTCTAAGCGAGCCAGCCCAGCCCAGTGCTTATTTCGATGGCCAGGAGAACCGCAGTGGCACAGTTGTACCTGGATCAAAGGTAACCGACACCATTACCGCTATCACTGTACCCACTAACAGCGACCTGACCGGCTACCTGTTTGGTGAGCTGGCGGCTGACTCAATCAGTGGTTTTGTTTGGCACGACACAGATAATGACGGCATCAAAGACCTCAGTGAAACCAGCGGCATTCCCAATATTACGATTACACTGACGGGCACCGATGATCTCGGTGCACCGGTCACTGCCGTAACCACCACCGCAGCCGATGGCTCCTACACATTCAGCGATCTGCGCCCTGGCACCTATAGACTCGATGAAGGGGTTGTCGCGGGGTATCTTGCAGGTCTGGCTGAGGTCGGTTCCGGTGCCAATATTATCGGCAGTGCCGATAATCTACCCGCTTCCCCCAACTTTGGTAATCGAATTAGCAACATTGGCCTACAGAGCGGTGACCATGCCAGCGGTTATAACTTTGGTGAGCTGTTAGGCGCCTCACTCTCCGGCACCGTATTTAACGATAACAACAGCAATGGGACTCAGGAGGCGACTGAACCGAGCATCCCCAATGTAACACTGACTCTGACTGGCAATAATGATATTGGACAGTCTGTTAACCAGACGGTTATCACCGCTGCTGATGGCAGCTATAGCTTCAGCAATCTTCGTCCCTCTGACGGCGCAGGTTATACCATCAGCGAAACCCAACCAGCCGTTTATATCGATGCGCTGGATAGTGTTGGCTCACTGGGTGGTGTTTTGGGCAACGATACTCTCAGTGCTATTCCGGTCAGCAGCAATCAAAATGGCACCGGCTACAATTTTTCTGAACTCAGCAGCGGTATTTCAGGTGTGGTCTATGTCGATTACGATAACGATGGCATCCTGGATAGCGGTGAGCCTCCACTGTCGGGCGTTACCATCAACTTGACCGGCTCAGGTCAAAATGAGACGACCACTACAGATGCCAACGGTTACTACATCATCGCCGGCCTCCCTGTGGGCACCTATACCATCACTGAAACTCAACCCGTTGGTTGGGCCGATGGTCTGGCCAGTGCTGGCTCTGCAGGTGGTACGACCAGCAGCAATCAGATAAGCGGTATCTCTCTGGGTCTCACCAGCATTGAGACCGATTACAACTTTGCTGAACGAGGTGATGCATCAATTAGTGGCGCTGTCTGGCACGATGTCGATAATGACGGTATCAAGAGCGTAACAGAGACCAACGGTATCGCCGGTATCATCATCACACTGACCGGCCTTGATGACTTCGGTGCAGCGGTGAGCAGCACAACAACTACCGCAGTAGATGGCTCCTACAGTTACAGTAACCTGCGTCCCGGCACCTACAGCCTCAGCGAAGGTAGTGTAACGAACTACCTGCCCGGTCTGGCGCAGGTGGGTTCTGGTGCCACTGTCTCAGGCACCGCTGATAACCTCGCCGCTTCTCCCACTTTTGGCAATCTGATCAGCGGCATCAACCTACAGAACGGTGACAGTGCCAGCAACTATAATTTTGGCGAACTTCTGATCACTGCGCTCTCAGGCGTGGTCTATAACGACAACAATGCCGATGGTAATCAAGATGCTGGAGAACCTGGTATCGCCGGTGTGACAGTGGCCCTGTCAGGCAACGATGACCTTGGGCAGCCAGTCAGCCAGACCACCACCACGGCTGCTGATGGTCGCTACAGTTTTGTTAACCTACGCCCCTCTGATGGTGCAGGTTACACCCTCACTGAGACACAACCAGCCGCCTATACAGACTCAGTCGATAGTGTCGGCTCTCTGGGCGGTGTGCTGGGTAACGATATTCTCAGCGCCATTCCGGTCGCCAGCGATGAAAATGGAACCGACTACAACTTCTCTGAGTTAAGTGCGGGTCTCTCTGGTTTTGTCTATGCCGACATTAATAATAACGGCAGCTTTGATAGCGGTGAACCGCCACTGCCAGGTGTCACCATCAGCCTAAGCGGTTCTGGTCAAAGTGAGACAGCCACTACGGATGCCAACGGTTACTACATCATCACAGGGCTTCCGGCAGGCAGCTACACTCTCACCGAGAGTCAACCCACCGGCTGGGTCGATGGTGCCGCCACTCCAGGTTCCGAAGGGGGTACCGCCAGCACAAATCAGATCAGCAATATCACTCTGGCCAGCACCACCATCGGCACTGCCTACAACTTTAGTGAACTGAGCCATGCCACACTCTCCGGCACGGTCTTCAATGACAACAATAGCGATGGCGACCAGGATTTGGGTGAGCCAGGTATCGCTGCGGTCACCCTGACCCTCTCTGGTACCGATACGCTTGGTCAGAGTGTCAATCAGACAACAACCAGTGCAACCGATGGCCGCTACAGTTTCAGCGACCTGCTCCCCTCCGACGGCGCGGGTTACACCATCACTGAGACACAACCAGCCGACTATGTAGACTCGCTCGATAGTGTCGGCTCTCTGGGTGGTGTGCTGGGTAACGACATCCTCAGTGCCATTCCCGTCACCGGCAGTGACAACGG
>JAMOMH010000113.1 GCA_027068675.1 Sedimenticola sp. | reverse complement strand
ACGAACACTAATGGTGACTATCAATTCAACGGGCTAATTCCAGGCATTGGATATGAGATCCGTTTCCGCCACCCAACCACGGGTTTGGTCTATGGTTCACCGATATCGAGTGAACCGGGTGTCGATCTCAGTTACAGCACCATCCGTGGCCTGACATTGGCGGCCGGTGACAACATCCTCAATCAGAGCCTGCCACTCGACCCAGCAGGCGTCATCTACGACTCATTGAGCCGCACGCCCATTACCGGTGCAGTGGTTAGCATCAGCGGCCCAGGCGGTTTTGACCCCGCCATTCACTTGGTCGGCGGCCTGCCCAATGCCAGCCAGACCACCGCTTCAGATGGCTTCTATCAATTTCTACTTCTCATTACTGCCCCAGCAGGTACCTATACGCTAAGTGTATTGGAACCGGCGGGATATCTGCCGGGAGGGTCAGTATTGATTCCAGAGTGCAGCAACACATTGGCGGTTACTGCGCTGCCCGATCCGGCGTTGGTACACAACTCAGCCAGCGCACCGCTTGAGAGTGCCGCTGTTCATGATCCAATAGCCTGCCCAGCCACTACCGGTGGGTTGGCAGCCAGCGCGGGCAGTACCCAGTACTATCTCTCTTTCAATCTGACCCCAGGTGTTTCGGGTGATGTAGTCAATAACCACATCCCACTCGATTTGATCACCAGCGGCGCCTTTAGTGTGATTAAGTCAACCTCCAAGGTGAGTGTCTCAATTGGAGAGTTGGTGCCTTACACCATAAGCGTCACGAATAATTTGGCTGCAACGCTGAATGCGCTTATCGATGTTGAGGATCAGATTCCACCTGGCTTTAAATATATTGCAGGCTCTGCCCGACTGGACGATGTGGCGCTGGAGCCGCAGGTCAATGGCCGCTCTCTGGTCTGGCCTAATCTCACCTTTACTGCCAATCAGACCCGCCTGTTCAAAATGGTGCTGGTAGTCGGTTCAGGGGTTAGCGAAGGCAAATATGTCAACCAGGCCTGGAGCAAAAACAATCTGCTTGGCCAGATCATCTCCAATATCGGCACCGCCACTGTGCGTGTCGTGCCCAACCCTATTTTTGACTGCACCGATATCATCGGCAAGGTTTATGATGATAGCAACCGTAACGGTTATCCCGATCAGGGGGAGGAGCCACTGCCAGGTGTACGACTCGCCACCGCCCGTGGCTGGCTGGTCACCACCGATGAGTTTGGTCGGTATCACATCGCTTGCGCTGCCGTGCCAAATGCTCAACGCGGCAGTAATTTTATCCTCAAAGTGGATGAACGCACTCTCCCCTCCGGCTACCGTATCACTACCGAGAATCCTCGTGTGGTGCGCCTGACCCGAGGTAAGGTCGTCAAGGCAAATTTTGGTGCCACCATTCACCGTGTGGTGCGTCTTGATATAGCCAATGACGCATTCATCACCAGAGAGAGCCAGCTGGCTGAAGGTTTTGATAAGCGTATTGATGAACTACTGCCACTATTGCAGCAGGCTATCTCGGTACTACGCATCAACTATCTAGCAGAGTTTGAGAGTGAGGCTTTGGCCGAAGAGCGGTTGGCGCAGATCAAAGAACTCTTCAGTGAACGCTGGCTGGCGCTTGACTGCTGTTACAACCTGATCATTGAAGAGGAGATCTATTGGCGAAACGGAGGGCCGCCAATACTCAAACAACAGGACTCCGTGGAGGTGCAGCCATGAAAAGACTGATCCCTGCACTGAGCATGATGCTCGTACTACAGAGCTCATGGGCCGCCGAACAGGAGGTGTGCTCAGAAGGCGCATGCCCAACACAAAGCGAAGCAGGCGGAGTGGCTCACAATAGTGAGGTGCAGCCACGCAATATTGATCTGCTACAGGGTAACCGCCCTGTAGCGCCCAACAGTGAGATGCTGCTACCAGATGAGAGATTGACCTTTTGGGGGCTGGATCGAGTCGAGTCCAATGCAGGTGAGGGTAAAACCATCACCATTGAGAGGTCGATTAGCGAGACAGAAAATGTTGCCCATGAGCAGACTATCGAGTCAATCCGGTTTCGCTCCGGTTATCATGCGATTGATGATGCCTTTGTTGAAAAACTGCGTGACACCATTGACCGGCTGGGCCACCTCTCTAATCTGCGGCTGCACTTTATCGGTCACACTGACAGCCAGCCTCTCTCCGCCCGCGCTCGTGCCATCTATAGCGATAACTATGGGTTGGGTGAAGCCCGCGCCAAACGAGCCGCTGAATTCTTTCGTAAAAAGCTGGGGTTGAGTGAGCAGGCAGTGAGTTATGAAGGCAAAGGGCCAGATCAGTCGTTAGCCTCAAATAGAACCGCTGAAGGCATGGCGAAAAACCGCCGGGTCGAGATCCTAGTCTGGTATGACAAAACTACCACACGCATTGTTGAGGAGCAGAAGCTTATCCCTGCACCCCCTCTATTCCGCACCGAAATCTGTCGTGTGCAGGCGATGTGCCAGCGTATTGAACGCACGGATAGAGAAAAACGCATTGTAGTAGAGAATGCCGTACCACCGATCTACTTCGATGTTGCCAAATCTGCGATCCCTGAAGAGACGGTTAAGCAGTTGCAAAACGTGTTGGATAGCCTAAAAGATCAGCGCAACGTACAGCTCACCTTCATCGGTCATACAGACAGCAACCTGCTTGGCGTAAGAGGCCGAAAAATTTACAAGGATAACCAGGGGCTCTCGCTGCACCGTGCAGAGACTGCGATGCACCATTTTCAACGAGCACTGGGCCTCTCCAATGAGGCGGTTGCTTTTGATGGCCGTGGCCCGGATGAGCCGGTTGCTGACAACAAAACCCTGCAGGGGCGTGCGCTCAATCGGCGGGTTGAGATAGAGGTTTCCTATCTGGTGCCTGATGGTGAAACCGTCAGCAAGGGTGAGATTTTAGCCTGCCCAGCCGCTGATCTGCCACCAGATGTACAACCGATTGCCGATCAGTTGGGTGAACCTGTCAACCCCTATAGCATGACGCCTTGGCGGGTGAGTCTGGATGGTACACCACTGCTCAGTGAACATTCACGCCACGGTGCCGATGTGCAGCGTTGTGTCGATATTGCGCTGGAGAAGGCACAAGTTCAGTTGCAGTACGATAATCTGCAGGTTGAACCCAAACTCAATATCACCCATTGGCCCAACCTAGCGGTATCGGGCGAGCAGATTAGCTTTCGCGGCTGGAACAACTACCCACACTGGGTCAAACGCTCAGAGCTGGTCATCTATCGTTACGGTTTTAATCAGCGGCTTGATACCATCGTCACCCTCGAATTGGATGATCAGATGGAGGCTCTGTGGCAGGTTCCTGAAGAGCCACAGAGTAATCTTTGGTATCTACTGCGTGTCTATGATGCGGAGGGCCGTTTTGATGAGACACAACCTAAACCGTTGCCGCTGGCTGACAACCATCCTGATGGCCAACCTGATCCAGCACAACGTGAGACCACATTGCGCGCCGGTTATGGGAAACAGAACAGGCTGATCAAGAATATCCCAATTCAGGGTGGCACCATTACCGTTAACGGCCTCAATGTGCCTGCTGATCACCAGGTTTGGGTGATGGATCAGCGCATCCCACTGGATAAGAAAAATGCTTTTGTTGCACAACAGATCATTCCGTCTGATCTACATACGGTCGAGGTGGCGTTGTTGGATGAGGCGGGTAACGGCCAACTCTTCTGGCGTGACCTGGAGCTGAAACGCAACGACTGGTTCTATGTCGGTATCGCCGATCTGACGCTGGGTCTGAACGACAGCAGCGGCTCACCATCCCTGGTCAGCGGCGATGATGAGAGCTATGAAGAGAGCACCGTACATGGTCGCATCGCCTTCTACGCCAAGGGCAAGGTAAAAGAGAAATACACCATCACCGCCAGCGCCGATAGTCGTGAAGAGCCGCTTGATGAACTATTCAGCAACTTTGATAAAAAAGATCCGCGATCACTCCTGCGGCGACTCGACAGCGAGGATTATTACCCTACCTTTGGCGACGACTCAACACTGGTTGAAGATGCACCGACACAGGGTAAGTTTTACGCCAAGATCGAAGATGAAAAATCCTACGCTATGTGGGGTAGTTACAAACTCAATCTGGCGGGTAATGAACTGACCCGCATCAATCGTGGACTCTACGGTGCACATGGCCGTTTCCAGAGTGAGGCCTTCACCTCATTTGGTGAGCGAAAAACCCGTATCGACCTGTTTGTTGCTGATCCCGGTACCGTTCCGGCTCATGAAGAATTTCGCGGCACCGGCGGTTCACTTTACTACCTGCAACACCGCGATCTCACTCGAGGTTCTGAGCAGGTGTTTGTTCAGGTGCGGGATAAAGACTCCGGTATTTTGCTCTCCAGTAATACACTGGTTGCCGGTCAGGATTACGACCTGGATGAGTTTCAGGGCATTTTACTACTCACCAATGCCTTACCCTCTACAGCCGATGACAGCGCACTGGTTCGGGCGGCAACCCTCTCCGGCAACCCTGTCTATCTGGTTGTTGGGTATGAATATACACCAGGATTTAGCGACCCTGATCTGTTGGCCAGCGGCGGACGTGCCGAACATTGGTTTAGTGACAACATTCAACTCGGCCTGACCGCCAGCAATCAGGAGCAGAGCGGTGGTGATCAGAAACTCGGTGGCATTGATCTGACATTTAGAAAGAGTGAACGCAGTTGGATCAAACTGCTGGCCGCAAAATCATCAGGCCCAGGTGTGACTGAGCAGCAGTCAATGGATGGTGGGTTCGACTTTATCGGCCAAACTACAGCAGAGAGAGATGACGAGGCTGAAGCACAGCGAATCGAAGCCGCCTTTGACCTCAGAGACGCCGGTTTTGACACTGCTCTACAGGGCAGTCTCTATCTACAGAGGCGTGATGCTGGCTACAGTGCACCGGGTCAGCAAGTCAGTCGTAAAACAATTGAGCAGGGTATAAAGCTGCATGCTCCCCTCACTGAATCCACTGGAGTCGAGCTTCGTTACGATGCTAAAGATGAGCAGGCCGGACGAGATAAAAAGGCGATTGAGGCCGACCTGAGGCATCAACTCAATGCAAATTGGGGGTTTGGCCTCGGTTTGCGTAGTGATGAACAGACAGACAGTATCAACAGTACCGCAGAAGACCAGGGCACGCGCAGTGATTTAGCTCTACGCGCCGAATACCTGAGCTATAACAATTGGGATCTACACGGTTTTGTGCAAGCAACCGTAGAGCATGATGAGGATAGAGAGGAGAACAACCGTGTCGGCATCGGTGGCGGTTGGCAAGCCAATGAGCGGCTCAGGCTTACCACCGATATCTCCGATGGCGACCTGGGTCCAGGCATCACCGCAGGTGCCGACTATCAAGTGAGTGACCAGACCTCGCTCTATCTCAACTACGGTCTCGACAGCGATAACCCTGGTGCCGAGCAGAGCGGCAGCAAAAGCACCCTCATTGCAGGTGGCAGGAGCCGTTTCAGTGACCACGCCACAGTCTATGCAGAAGAGAAATATACCAGCGGCAATCAGCCACGCGGTCTCACTCAGAGCTACGGTGTTGATTTAGCACCGGATGATCGGTGGAATTATGGCCTGACACTGGAGCATGGCAAGCTGGAGAGCGCCAGTTCAGGTGAAGTGAGTCGGAGCGCCATCGG
>JAMOMH010000112.1 GCA_027068675.1 Sedimenticola sp. | reverse complement strand
TCTTACAAGGCCTCGGTATCCGATTGGTATTGGTACATGGTGCACGGCCACAAATTGAAGGGCGATTGAAGAGCCGCAAAGCTGAGATGCAGATTGTTAACGGTCTGCGTGTCACCGATGATGCAGCGCTAACCTGCGTCAAAGAGGCGGCGGGTGCACTACGGGTGGAGATTGAGGCACTGCTCTCATTTGGCCTGACAAACTCACCCATGGCGGGGGCTAGAATTCGTGTCACCTCCGGTAATTTTATTACTGCCAAACCCTTCGGCGTGCGTGATGGGGTTGATTATGGTCACACGGGTGAAGTGCGTCGTGTCGATGCTGCTGCCATTAATCAACAGCTTGATAACGGCGCTATTGTGCTGCTGCCGCCACTCGGCTATTCACCCACCGGCGAGGTTTTCAACCTCACTGCTGCCGATGTTGCCAGCTCCACAGCCATTGCACTGCGTGCTGACAAACTGATCACGCTCATTGAAGAGCAGGGGCTGAGCAACAGCCAAGGGCAACTCATATCTAACCTCTTACCAAAAGAGGTAGATCAGATGTTGACCCATCCACAGCCGCCCAGTGAGGAGATGGCACAACAGCTGAGTGCCGCTGTAACGGCTTGTCGTAATGGTATCAAACGCTGCCACTTTATCGACCACCACCTCAACGGTGGCCTGCTACGCGAGCTATTTACCCGTGATGGCGTCGGCACGCTCTTAACATCAGAACCCTACGAAGAGACCCGTATCGCTCAAGTTGATGATGTCTCTGGCATTCTTGAGCTCATTGAGCCTCTTGAACAGGAGGGTATTTTAGTACGCCGGTCGCGTGAGTGGCTTGAGACTGAAATAGAGCACTTCACCCTAATGGAGCGTGACGGTATGGTGATCGCCTGCGCCGCACTCTACCCCTATCCCGATAAAGGGGTAGCCGAACTCGCCTGTGTCGCAGTCCATCCTGACTACCGCAACGGTGGACGGGGTGACGCACTATTGGAGCAGATGGAGAGTAAGGCAGCAAAATTGGGCATCAAGCGGATCTTTTTACTCTCAACACGAACAGGGCATTGGTTTCAGGAGCGTGGTTTTATCAGCGGTAGCCAGGATATGCTGCCTAAAAAGAAGCGCGAGCTGTATAACTACCAAAGAAACGCAAAAGTCTTTTATAAGGTGCTGTAAAGATTCCTAGCAGCTTTTTAGGCAAGGCAAATCGCGCCCTTTAATATAGAAAACCCTCCTTGTCCTTTCAGCAGAATCGATGGGGTCAGGATGGAGTTTATTGAGCGCTTACTTAATATTACGCATGTTGCCCTATATCACCAATGAGACTCTCAAGTGGAATATGTAGATTTGAATGTAATTTACGAATCATATTCAACGATAAGCTCCTACGGCCATTAAGTATTTCTGAAACCCTACCTCTTGAGCCAATGACATTTTCTAGATCTTTCCGTGATAGATTCATTTGTTCCATACGAAATCTAATAGCATCTATTGGATCAGGTGGATCAATAGCATGATGTTTGCCTTCATAGTTTTCAACAAGTACCAGAAGTACATCTAGCCTATCACCATCTTCCGTGCCTTCTTGAACACCCCATAATTTTTCAATTTCAGAAATGGCCTGCTCGTAATCTGATTCTGATTTAATTGGATGAATATTCATTACACTACCTCTGCATCGACACAATCATATTGTTTATGAGTGCCTATAAATTTAATGAAGCAAACCTGCCTGCCATAATCTATTGCGACTATCAGCCTGTATTTATTTCCTGCAACATTGAAAACCACTCGATTGTTTTTCAGGATACTTGCTGATCTAAACTGCGCTTTGATTTCTTGAGGTGATTTCCAATCAGCTTTTAATGCTTCAGAATGCCATGCCTCAAGTGGCCCCTTTGCATCTGCATGCTGCGGTAATGATGACCAGAACTCTCTCAATGTGCGCTTTGCTATAACTCTCATATCTCAAAGCATAGCGCGATCCCATCACGGGATCAACGCTTAGTTTTTTCTTTGATACCTAACGAGGGTGTAGAAAAACCTTCAGCCCTCAACTCATTCTACATATTGGCATGAAAACAGTAAAAAATTGCGCTCCTACGTAGATTTTAACTCTATTTGTCTCTACCAAAATGATTGGCTCTATCGAGATCTGTGTGGGTAACCTAGTTTTAAATGGTACGGCCTAAACACTACATCTTGTGTTGAAGGGTGAGCAAGGCAAATGCTCCAGTTTTCCCAGCAATAGATACGCAATGGTGATCATATTCTCACTTCGCCGATAACCACGAGCTTTTGCTTTAGCTGCCTGAATCAAACTATTTGCCCCCTCGACATACCCATTGGAAATGGCCAGAGTCAAAACCATTGAGAATGCCTTGGCACAGTAGAACCTGTATTTGGCCATATCACCGATACCATAGGTATCAAGCGATTTACCCTTAGAGGTAAGAAAAAAGTCGATGGCCAATGGAAGTTAATGATGGCGTTACACAATCTGTTAAAAATTTATCGATATGGCTGGTGTTGGGAGTAAAAAAGAGGGAAAGTAGGGTCATATAGACCTTGATTGGCCGAATGAGGCTGATTTGGATCAGAACGGGATGAATACTAGAAATAGTGGTGGAAATAATTAGAGGTCTGTTGAGAAATGAGCGGCTGGCGTTCTCTG
>JAMOMH010000111.1 GCA_027068675.1 Sedimenticola sp. | reverse complement strand
TCATCAGTGCCTGAAAGGGTAGCACCAGTTCACCGGCTCTATTGGGAAAGAGTACGTAACGGTATTCGTAATACTCTCGTCCCTCCTCTTGTGCCTCTGTCTCAAAGAGCAGCACTATCTCATAGTCAGGATGACTTGGCTCTTGAAGTTCAATAAAATAACCGTACGCCGCATCAGAAAAGCGGCACTGAAGCACTATCTCCACCGCCTCATGAACTACCGCCTCCCTTTTATTGGCACGGACACTCCAGCTATAACTTGCCTGCAACGTCACCGTGACTAATAATAGAGTCACTACCCTACCAAGGAGTCGTCTCATTGATCCCCCTTTCATTAATGAGCTCATACTGCCGTGAACTCAGTTTTGCTCGGTTTGGCACCACCGAAAACATTGCCTCAGAGACTTGCTTCTTCCCCTGCTTTGAAGCACCGCTAGATGCCGATGCACTCACGTTCATGTTGGAGCCACCCTGCGCTTTGCGTTGTGGCTGCGATGCTGCGGTCGTGGCGGCATCATCATGACGCTTTGGGTGTTGCTGTTGTAGCAGCCTCTTCTCCTCAGCCACGCTATAAATATGGCGCCAGTTCTCATACGCATCGTTGTCGAATTTTAAGGTTAGCGACTTCACCAGATTCTCGCGTGCTTTGGCAAACTCTTTGAGTCGGATGTAGCATACGGCGCTATTGTAGTAGAGTGTTGCCTTAAAATCGAGCTGATCGGAGTGAATCGACTCAAAGAGGGCTAACGCGTTCTCATACGCTCCCTCACGGTAGTAAGATACAGCAGCATTATAACGCGCCGCATCACTATTTACATGTAAAAAATGTTCTGCCGCCTCGAGGTAAGCACTACGCTGATATGCCTGCTTGGCGCTATAGAGATGGTACGCATCCAACACGCCGGCATGGGTATTGATGCCAAGCAGCAGTAACAGAGCGACTATTTTGGTATGAAACTTACTGCCTAAGGAGGTGTGCGCCAACATAAAAAAGAGCAGTGCCAACGTGATGAAGAGATAGAAGAGCTCACCGTAACGCATGAGTGTTGTCGTGCCTTTAAAGTCTTCTCGGTATTGTGATGCCAACAGCGCTATGAGAGCATCGGCATCGGGTTGAACAAGATACTCCCCGCCCGTAGCACGGCTAATAGCCTCTATAGCGCGGTTTTGCGAACTCACGACAATATGTTGCGCGGCATCTTTTAGTAGACTACCGTCATCACGTTGCAGTGTCGCTCCCAACGCGGTTGCAAGCATCACAACACTCACCTGAAGATTGTTCGCTTGAGCATACGCGGCAACATCAGCATACGACGCGGCATCACCGCCGTCGGTAAAGAGCAGGACTTTAGGGCGAGAAGCGTGTGACATTTTTCGTGCCAACTCTAAAGCGGGCAGCAACGACGTGCCTTTGGTCACGACCATACGTTCATCAAGGCGGTGCACCAAGTTTAAAAGCAGCTCGCTATCGCGGGTTAAGGGTGAGAGAATAATGGCATTACTCGTAAACGCCAGTACCCCGAAACGATCATTAAGATCGCGGCGTACAAGATCTTCAAGAAGCCGCTTCGCCGCACCGAGGCGATTGGGTTTAATATCTTGAGCCTGCATGGAGTAGGAGAGATCAAGCGCAATGATGACATCAGAACCTTCAATAGGCATCTCAACACTGTGCGGATCATATACCGGTCGTGAGAGCGCCACAATAACCAGCAGTATTGCCATATACATGTACACATCGTACCGCGTTAGCTTAGGACGTTTAACATACATGTAAATGAGCGGCACTATAAGCCAGAGCCATTGAGGAGCAAGCAGCATTACAGAGCCCTTTTTCGGGTATAAAGCAGTACCCACATCAGTACCAATGCCACCACTAGCGGATAGGTATAGAGGTACTCTTTACGGAGATACTCACTACTTTTAATGCGAGAACGCTCCAGCGCATCAATCTGCTCATAGGCTGCTTTAAGGGCTGCCGCATCAGAAGCAAAAAAGTATGTGCCGCCGCTCTCTTGAGCGATCTGGCGTAACAGTGCTTCATCGAGACTATCATCCCCGATGCCGACGGTGTAGATCTTGATCTGTTGCTTTTGTGCCTGTATGAGTGCCTCTTTAGGGGAGATACGCCCGCTATTATGCTCGCCGTCACTAAAGAGCACCATCACTTTGGAGTCTGCTTGCGAGTGCTCTAAAGCGCGGATACCCATGGCAATCCCTTCACCAATGGCGGTATTTTGTCCCGCCATGGCATCGCTTAAATAGCTGATCATCTCGGCAACAATCGCATTTTCATAGGTAACGGGTGAGGCGATAAAAGCAAAGTCTCCGTAGTAGACCACACCGATATTATCATCAATACGTTTCAGGACAAAATCACGCGCAAGCCGCTGCAGCGTTTCAAAACGGCTTTCACGATGCTCTGTATTAAAGCCTGATGCGCCCATACTCCCGCTGCCATCAAGTAGCAGGACAATATCGCGTCCCATTTTATTGTTGTTAGCGTCTCTATCAATCAACACCAAAGAGCTCAATGCTACGACAAGTGCCGTCAACGCAAGCAGTGTCACGATCCACCGCCACCACCCTAACTGGGGGGAAAACCACTGCAGATGGACAAAGTAGCTACTCGGCGCTTTCTCTTTGCATCGGTAGAGGCAGTAAAGAAGCG
>JAMOMH010000110.1 GCA_027068675.1 Sedimenticola sp. | reverse complement strand
GCGCGGATAAAGCTCAGATGATGGCATGAAAGTCGCATCATCCCAAAGGCCGGATATATGGATGCAATATTCCTCTTGCCACAAACGAACTTTTCCTTGCATCGCCGGGGCGAACCATATATGCCCCTAAACTACTAAACCAAATTCCCGAATTTTCTAAATACTCCATCTCATATGCATCACCAAGGTTGCAGTGGAGAAATCCCAACAACCTCGGCAGATTCAGTATTGATTAAAACCGTAGCAGAACTTTCCCTGTACATAAGCGGAATATACGCATCCGCTTCCGGCCAACGTTGTTTGAGCCGCTCCACATCCTCAGCCAAATTATGCTGGGCCAACATCTCAAGGGGTAGGGTATGCTGTTGTAACTTGGCTCCTGCATTTTCGAGAGGCTGATATAAATCCGGACGCTGGGGCAGATCTATACCGGCAAAAACAGATTCCAATGTAAGCGTATTGCGCCCTTCAGTATCATCAGGTGACGCTGCATACACCCACTCAGGGCCGAACCATGAGTGCGTCCGGTACGCCATCGGTGTTTTCTGCCATCGCCTGGTATCCAGATCCAGTGCACGAACCACATCAAACCTATCTACATTGTAAACAATCCACACTGGCCGCCCCTGGTATACCGTCCAGAGACCATATCCCAACGCGGAAATCTGCAGCAACGCGATGATAGTCAGGTCAAACCACAGGGACGGCTTTGCGGGCTTGTAAACAATAAAAGTCAGAATCGGGCCGATTCCCACATTTATCCCAACGACCAGATAAAAGATCTCTTCAACCCCCATCAACTGGTGGAGTGGCGCCGGATACCAGATCTTGAACACCAGAAACATGGCCAGAAGCGCCACAATGGTGGATATTACCAAGTGAACAAAGAATACGAGGATTCTACTTTTCATGTACACAAAAAACTGTTTACAATCAGTGCCTGCAGTTTGCCGGTACATATTTGAACGATGCTGCTGATCCTGCACCATCGGTAAAAGCACAACCCCACACAATGGGTGTTGTAGTGGAAATCACATTGGCAGGAAGGCCTGATACGGCATCGATAGTACCACTACCTGGAACCAGCCGGAGGGTATCGCCCAGTGCGGTGGCGATTCTGCCCGCATAGGTAATGGTGATAGTGCCTTCATCTGCTGCTGGGGCAGTGACATCAGCCACGCCGGCAATGGCGATGCCGGCCACTTTATCTGTCGCGTCAAACTCGTATCCATAACTGCCCGCCGGCGGCACACCCACACCCGGGTAGTCTGCGATAGCGCCAGCACTCCTGGTGATGGCATTCTCCTCTACAGCAATCTTGGCCGCCGAAGCGAGAACGAGGCCTTCCGTTACCTGGCTGCGAATGGTATAAATCTGATAGGCAGGCAGTGCGATTGCGGCCAGAATGCCGATAATCACAACCACGATCATCAGCTCAATCAATGTAAAGCCAGCGTGTTGTCTCATCGCCTCGCCCCTTAGAAATTGCTTGTTTCAAGTTTGAGAAAAACAGAGAGCCACCGAAGCGGCTCCCTGCAAAACAAGCGTTAGGCCATTATTATCGCCCAACTAGCTGTTATCAATACCTGCAGTTTGCCGGTACATATTTGAATGCCTGTGCTTGGTTGGCTACAGTACAACCCCACACTATGGGAGTATCAGTGTCAATTGCGCCGGCAGGAAGCCCGGTGATTGCATCTATTGCGCCGCTACCCGGTGTCAACAGAACATTGGTGCCTACGCCCAACGCGGTGGCTACTCTTCCCGCATAAGTGATGGTAATGCGACCGTCATTTGCTGCTGGGGCAGTGACATCAGCCACGCCGGCAATGGCGATGCTGGCAACTTTATCTGTTGCGGCAAACTCATAACCATAGCTTCCCGCAGCCGGGACACCGGTTCCAGCGTAAGCTATAATAGCGCCGCTGTTTCTTGTGGCAACATTCTCTGCAACGGCAGTCTTGGCCGCAGAGGCAAGAACGAGACCTTCCGAAACCTGGCTACGGATGGTGTATTCCTGGTAGGCAGGCAGCGCGATGGCGGCCAGAATGCCGATGATCGCGACTACGATCATGAGTTCGATAAGTGTAAAGCCCGATTGTTTTTTCATGTGGAATTCCTCTTTTGAAATAATATGAATCATTAATAACTGCACCACTGCCTCTGCTTGAAGTAACGCAAAAAAATATGGTGCCTGCCGAAATAAAAGGCAGGTATCGTGCCAACACTGATAACGCGAGATATTATTCTTTAAATACAGCAGAGTATGCACTCTTCCTACACCAGTAGTTGAAAAACCATGGAGGGCCTGAGCAACCAGTTTGGGCACTGAGCGACAAAAAACGTCACTTTCTCCTCAGGAGCCTGTCGGATTTAACGCTGTTTGGCTGCAAATCACTGGATGACGGTTAACTCAGCTTATCCTGATCGTCAAATGGCCCTGCTATTCTCCTCACACGACGAACTGATTTAATTCGCTCCCAGTGATTTTCGCTTCAAACGGTTACGTCCGGCAGGCTCCTAAGTGTAGATCGTGCTTCCTCTCCACCGAAGCAACCGATTAATCACAAAAACACTGGTGCAACCAAAAACTGGACAATACCTTGAATTCAGAACAGAATGCGTTTAAGAATCTCCGTGTTAGATGGTGATCCTTAAGGAAATTTTTATGTAAGGGCA
>JAMOMH010000109.1 GCA_027068675.1 Sedimenticola sp. | reverse complement strand
TTCTAGCTGCTGTCCAGGCGGGATAGAGGGTCGCTAGCAGCGTTAATGCAAAAGCGGCAAGACCAATAGTGGTGACATCTTCAATATGAATTTCGGAGGGTAATTTGCTAATATAATAGACACTTGGGTCGATAAAATCGACATTAAACACCCCTTCAATCCAGCTCACAATCGCCTCTAAATTGGCAGCCAGCGCAACCCCACCAATGACCCCAAATATGGAGCCAAAGATACCCAGTGTCGCCCCCTGAATAATAAAGATAGCCATGATGCTACGTGGCGAGAGACCCAAGGTGCGCAGAATAGCGATATCACTCTCCTTGTCAGTCACCACCATCACAAGGGTTGAAACGATATTAAAGGTGGCCACTGCAACAATAAGAAAGAGGATGATCGACATCATACGTTTCTCTGTCTGTAGTGCAGAGAAGAAATTTCGGTGTTTCATCGTCCAGTCACTGATCCGGTAGTAACCCCCCATACGGTTCGCCAATTCACGCGTCACCCGTCGCGCTTCATACATATCATTCAGCTTGAGGCGAATGCCGGTCACCCCTTGACCAAGACGCATCAACTTTGCAGCATCTTTTAGGTGAATCACCGCCACACCGCGATCATATTCACCCATTCCTACCTCAAAGATGCCACGTACGGTAAAGCGTTTTAAACGAGGCATGATGCCAGCGGGGGTTACGGAGACTTGGGGAGTTACTAGCGTGATCTTATCACCAACAATCACATCCAGCACAAAGGCCAATTCACGACCTAAAATGATGCCATATTCACCTGCAACCAGATCATCAACACTGCCTTGCTTCATCGATTCAACAACCGTCGAGACTTGCCCCTCCTGTTTTGGAAGGATACCTCGCAACATCACGCCACTCACCTTTTGACCGTTGATCAACATCCCCTGCCCTTCGACATAGGGCGCTAGACCGATCACCTCGGGTAGTTCAGCAGCGCGATCCATCACCTTGTACCAGTCATTTAGGCCACCATCGACCGCTGATATGGTTGCGTGCGACGCCATGCCAAGAATTCGCTCTTTCACCTCCTTATGAAAGCCATTCATCACCGATAGGACGACAATAAGCGCCATCACACCCAGCATGATGCCCAACATGGATGAAAAGGAGATAAATGAGATGAAGTGGTTACGCCGTTTTGCGCGGGTATAGCGCAGGCCGATGAAGAGTTCAATTGGTCGATACATGGGCGCAGATTAAACCATAAATAGTGTGATATGACCTTAATAAATGGATGATTTTATTTCTATAAATGGAATTGAGTGCTATATTTTTAGATAGTAATTAATCGGAGCCACCTGCATGAAACCCCTTACACTTCTCCCTCTCGCTCTCTTGGCGACTTTGGTCATGAGCAGCCCTTCAAATGCAGAGGTTCTATTACTCAATAAAATTGCAGAAGCACCTGCCAATCGAGATATTGAGAAAGGTCTAGTTCGGCCAACAAGTGGGATGAGCATGCAACAGGTGTTGGCTCAATTTGGTGAGCCTTGGGGCGCACTGCCCAGCGTAGGATCCCCTCCCATCACCCGTTGGCACTATCCTGGTTATACCGTTGTTTTTGAGTACCAACGAGTCATCACCAGCGTTGTTGAGAATTAGAAAAAGAGCCACCCCCATTCACGACCCAATAGCAGTAACCTGGGCACTTTAACAACAAGGCCCAGGTTACTTTTTGCACTACTCCTCACCTTTAAATCAGATCTCCCCCATCCCGCCAGAAAAAAGATCACTCAGTAACATAACCGTAATATTTGCACCGTATAGTCCACCCCATCGTATATTTACATCGAATGGATCAGACCATGCAATTCATACAGCCACTTAAAATCGCTGCTTTCACCGTTGCACTTACTCTCAGTTCAACACTCTCAGCCGCTGACCGCATCGTTATTCAGAACAAGGGGTCAGATACCTTGGTCAACGTCGCACAAGCTTGGGCAGAGGAGTACCGCGAGGTAAAACCTTCTGTTGCGGTGGCTGTTTCAGGGGGTGGCTCAGGCACCAGCTTCGCAGCTATGATTAATGGCACTGTTGATATTGCCAATGCCAGCCGAAAGATAAAGAAAAGGGAGCTGGAAAACGCTAAAAAGAGAGGCCAAAACCCTGTTGAGATGGTCGTTGGTTATGATGCACTAGCGGTCTTTCTAAATAAGAAAAACCCGATTAATGAGCTATCTATTGACCAACTGGGTCAAATATTTGGCCGTGGCGGTAAAGCGACCAAATGGGCTGATCTTGGCGTTAAAGTCCCCGGTTGTGGCAGCGATAAGATTGTTGTAGTGAGCCGCCAGAACAACTCCGGTACCTACGTCTATTTTAAGAAGGCGGTACTCAAGCAAGCAGCAAAAAATGGCACCATCGCCAAGGGCAAATATCGCCAAGGCACTTTGGACATGCACGGCTCTAAAGATGTGGTCGATCTCGTTGAGAAAACCCCATGTGCCATCGGTTACAGTGGTATGGCTTATGCCAATGATCACATCAAAATGGTCTGTATCACCTCTAAAAACGGCAAAGCGTGTATTAAACCAAGTGTCACCACCGCCAGTGACCGCACCTACCCTATCGCTCGCCCACTGCTGATGTACACCAATGGCCAGCCCCAAGGCGAGATCAAAAACTACCTTGATTGGATCCTAAGCGAGAAAGG
>JAMOMH010000108.1 GCA_027068675.1 Sedimenticola sp. | reverse complement strand
ATAGGTCAGTACGCTACTATCTATAATCAGGTTGAGAAAAATCTCCGCCGAAGTGGCTAACCACGCCTGCCGTAGTCGCCAGTAGAGAAAGATGTTCCAAGCAACCAACAGCAGCGTTGCAGGAATCATCACATCCAGTGGCAACTCAAACGCTAACACTCCAGATGCGAGTGCTAAAACAGCCCATTGACCCAACACAGCTAAACTACGCAGCCACATCAAACCGTGCAAAATTTTAGTCGGTGACAACTGGGCTATCGTTCTCAAATCCCCCCTCCTCAATGTAATTCAATAAACCGCAGCACAATGATGACATGTGACAAGAGCATTAGAGGTGCGACATTTTGTCACGCGACAAACAACCCATTTCAGGTAATATTTTACACCATAGAAGTTGTGTCAAATGACGATCAATTACTCACCGGAGAACTGATGAAAAATCACAAGCAGGTCTTTATGCTGCTCGCCATTTTAACGCTAGCAATTAGCACTCAAGCAATCGCCTCTGGTGTTTCAGTTGATGATGCTTATGTGAGAGCCACTCCACCAGGGCAGACCAATAGTGCAGCCTTTATGACTCTCCACAACCATAGCACAGAGAGTAAGCGTTTGATTGCTGTCGAAAGTTCTGTCGCTGATACTATAGAGCTACATAGTCATCAACATGAAAATGGCATGATGAAGATGCGTCGAATAAAGGGTGGCATTGAGATTGGGCCACATGAAATGACTACTCTACAACCCGGCGGTCTGCATGTGATGTTGATCGGCCTAAAGAAAAAATTGGTTCCTGGTGAGATGGTTCAGCTACACCTCAAATTTGATGATGGCTCAAGCCAAGATGTTCATGCTGAAATACGCAAACTGTCTATGAAGATGAAAAAAGGGTCCAAGATGAAGATGGATCACAGCATGTATTAGAACGAGCATTTCAGGGATTTTTGTTTACTTAGCGGGGGCTAATATCTCTTCATAAGGGTGTAAGAGATGGTAATCACCAATCCCAACCTTAAACCCTCTGCAGCCACAGAGGGTTTTTTTATGCCTTATAGATAATCAAACAGTGAGTTGCCTTGCACTTGAATATAGGTTTTCTGTGCTGCTTCGAGCGCCATCATCTGCTGATTAAGGCGACTTATCGCCTCAGTATAATCCAGATCTTCTATATCGGCACGATAGCTCTCTAAGATAAGCTGAGAACCCGTGTTGACCTCACTCTGTTCATCAAGCACATTACGCCGCGCACCAACCGTCGCTTGTGTATTGAGTATGTTTTCCATCGCCAGCTGCACATCAGCAATGTAACGATCAACAGAGTTATCAGCCTCCAGCTCAGTAGCCAATTGATAGAGCGTTTCAAAGATATTTCTCTGACGGTCATTCACAGCCAGCGTTGTGCCTGATATTAACCCCGTATCTGTCGCTGTGGCTGTAGTGACGGTGATATCATCACTTGAAGATATCAACTGCACTTGATCCGTACCAACAAGCTCCGCCCGTACATTTGTTGTGCCAAACACGGCATTCACGGCATCACGAATTTGCACCGCTCTTGTCGCTGCATCTGCTGCAATGGGTATAGCCCCCACACTGGTGCCGTTAATGGTTAGATCACCATCAGCAATGGCATCAAAGGTAGTTGCTGCTGGGCCTGTTACCGATGCAGATCGCGTAGTTGCGGGAATTACACTGGTGGCCAAGCCCGTATCTGCCGTTGAGAGTGTGTTTATACTGATATCACTATAGGAGGATGAGAGCGAAACCCTATCGGGCTGTATCACCTCTGCAGAAACATAAGTAGTCCCTTTGACCGCATTAACAGCAGCCGCAATTTGGTGTGCCCGCTCAGTTGCATCAGCTGCCGCAGGAATCGCTCCAACACTAATACCATTGATAGTGAGATCACCATCATTTAAGGCTGAAAATGAGGTTGCAGCAACACCACTGCCAGTGGCAAAGGGGCCTGTTTCAACATCGACAAAGAGGTCATAACCACTATCACCATCGGCCACTTGTCGGGTTGAGGAGATCTGCAACTGGCGCTGCCCTTGATCCCCACTGTATATAAAGTCATTCTCCGCAGGTCTGCTAAAAGGCTGGGTATTACGCTGATAGCCTGAAAAGAGATACTCGCCATTGGCATCTTTGCTATTGGCTAGGCCCAGCATACCATCAAGCAGATAGTGCAGCTCGGCAGCTGTTGCCTCTCGGTCTGTTGCAGACATTGAGTCGCTATTGCCCTGAACAGCAAGCTCATTGGTGCGTTGCAGAATATTAACCATCCCCTCTAACGCCGCCTCCTCTAACTCTAACCGACTGGTGGCAAAATCAACATTATCCTGGTACTGCTTAACCGTCTCAATTGAGCGATTAAACTGCATGATTCTTGATGTTCCCATCGGGTCATCAGAGGGACGAAGAATACGTTTACCAGCAGAGAGTTGCAGTTGTGTCTGCGACACTTCCGTCTGCTGTTGCAACATTGCATCGGTAGAGCGTTTATAGAAGAGTGAGCTTGATATACGCATAACTATTGCTCCATCTCATTGGCCATATTGGCTTCACTACAAAGCCTATACAGCGTGAATTGAGACTTAATTTGTAGGAGGTGTCTTACCATGAGCACTATCCCCGAACCGCATTCAGCAGCGTATCAAACAGTTGATTGGATATGGCAATGACTTGAGCAGAGGCTTGATAAGCCTGTTGAAATTTAATTAAATTGGCCGCCTCTTCATCTAAATTAACACCACCCACTGATGAAAGTGCCGCTTCATTAGCCTCTAATAGCCCTGTTTGTGATTGTAAATTGACATCAATGCCCTTGGCTGCCGCACCGACAGAGGAGACCAGCTGTGAGTAGCTCTCTTGTAAACTGGTTGTGCCACCCGTTAAAAAACGGCTCTCTTGCAGGGCGACCATTGAGAGCGCATTGCGGTTATCACCCGTTGCATTGCTATTATTTACAATCTGAAATTGGTCACCTACAACTGGGGTACCTGCAAAGGAGAAGCTTAAGCCACCAAAGTTGGCAAATTGAGTTGGGTTACTGCTATCTGGGTAGGTTTTACCATAGATATCATTAGTGGTTGGATCATAGAGGACAAAGTCATTTGGGCCAGCTGGCCCACCCGCTATTGTAAAGCCTGAGTTACCTGAGCCATCAGCATCATTGGAGAAGGTAAATGTGATATCACTAGAGAGCGGGATACCCGTCACGCTGTTTGTACTGGCTTGGGTGATGGTGCCATCACCTGTATTGATGGGATTACCATTGGCATCCACCATTTCAGCTGAGCGCAAACTGCCAGCTGCCGCTAAGCGTACCGGATCAGAAATCACAAATTGGATACTCTCCGCTGCATCACGGGTGGGTTGAATAAGGAAGGAGTCCCCTGCATTGGCTCCTGCACTTACCGTTAAGTTAAAACCATCAATGGTCAGTTGGGGGGCAGTTAGAGAGCCATCAACAGCCCATGTTGTGCCATCTGACAATCGAGTTAATGTGTAGGCATCAGCACCATCATCACTCACTAACCGATAGTCACTGGTGGTGACATTACCAACAGCTGACTCAACAAAGCCCAACGTGACAACACCTGTTCCACTATTTGTTAGATCGCCTTTACCAAGAACTGAGAAGTCCTGAAAAAAGTTACCTCCTGCTACACCAGTTAAATCAAGACCTAGCGCATGCTGTTGGTTGAGCTGTGTTACCAAACCAACCGCCGTTAAACCAAGCTCATTTTGTCCCGCATCAACATAGTCCTGACGAAACTCAAGCAGACCACCTAACATGCCCCCCGTCACCTCATTAGTGATCACCACTGAACCACCTGCCGTCTCCATTGAGATATCAGGTGAGAGTGTGTTGCTGGGGTTTGTGGTGACAGAAAATTCCGTGGCAGTTGCGCCAATGACTAGCGCTTGTCCCTGACCAACAAAGAGGTTGAGTGCTCCATCCTCCTGCTCAATACTATTTACAGAGATCATTTTAGAGATCTCTTTAACCAGGTTTTCTCGCTGATCAAGCAGATCATTGGGTGATTGCCCTCCCGATGACCCGCGTGCACTAACAATCACTTTATTGAGATTAGCCACAGAATCAGCAAGCCCATTTAGAACCGTTACATTGTTCTCTAGCTCCTGATTTACATCTTGGCGCATGGCGCTATATTCACCACCTAAAAAATGAAAGCGATCCACCAATGTTTCTGTATCTGAAAGCAGCGTATGGCGAGCAGCAATTGATGAAGGGTCATTACTCAAGGTTTGCAAAGAGCCAAAGAACTCTTGCAGCGGATCATCTAATCCAGACTCAGGACGAGCCAATAGGGTATCAATACGGGTAACCTGCCCACTGAGCGCCTCTAACCGAGAGGCTGATGACTGACTGCTAATCACCTGTCCAGCAAGGAAATCATCATACATCCGCTCAATTTGAGCCACTTGTACACCTGACCCCATCCAGTTGCCACCCTCCAGCTGAGGCTCTCGAGTAGCAAAACTAACACGCTGACGGTTGTACCCCTCAGTACTTGAGTTGGCAATATTATGGCCCGTTGTCACCATTGCTCGCTGATAGGCCAGCAGTGCATTAGTGCCTAGATTTTGTATAGATGCCATATAATTTCCTCACTCACTTTGCAATGTAACTAGCACACGCCCAGTTATATCTGTGTCGGCCGGCTGGCTTCACTCTTAAATTGGCCCACTGCGCTCAACATCTCAGGGCCACGCATCACACGCATGATTTTCTCAGAGTAATCAGGATCAGTGGCATAACCGGCATGCTGCAATTCACGAAAATAGTTATCAGGGCTATTGGCAGATTGGTGAGCGGCCTCATATCGAGGGCTAGATTTCACAAATGCCACATAGTCACTAAAGCTCTCCTCAAAAGAGGAGTAAGCACGAAAGAAGGCTTTTTTACGCACCGCCACACCCTGCTCGTACTCAAGGGTGGAGACGGCTACACGTTCACCCCCCCAACGGCTATCTGCTTTGATACCAAAGAGGTTGTGGCTATTATCACCATTGGCATGGCGGATCATCTGCCCACCCCAACCACTCTCCAGTGCTGCTTGAGCTAACAACGCCTCAACAGGCAGACCTAACTCAGCTGCTGCCTTCTCCGCCTTTGGCCAGAGTTGCTGAACAAAGCTCTCTGGCCCGTTGATCTCAACAACTTCAGCCACCTTAACGCTATTATCTGGCTGAGGTTGATCTGCTTGAGCCATGTAGGCCCGACTCACTGGGCGCTGCCGATAAAGGTCAATCCCTAGATTACTCTCTTGTCCCAGTGCCACATGTGGGGATAGTTGGCGTTTAATCACCTCTGACAGACCAAGACCATCACCCTGTGCCAAATGCAACGAGAGCTGTTTATCATACATATCACGATAGAAGAGACTCTGATCACTATCCATCTCACTATCAACACTACTCGCCTCACGCATACTTTTGACCATCATCTGTGTCAGCAGCGACTCAAACTGGCGAGCCACCTCATCGAGTGAGCCATCCTCTCCCTGGCGTGCCTCAGCCTTAAGCTGACTTAGCCCCTGGAAGTCGGTATAGACGCTGGCGGTAGCGGGAGTCATGTTAGATCACAAGAAGCTCGGCGCGTAGCGCACCGGCCTCTTTTAGTGCCTCTAAGATAGCCACCAAATCACTGGGAGCGGCTCCCACTTCATTCACAGCACGCACTACCTCATTGAGGCTGGCACCTGGGCTAAAAAGAAACATGTGGTTAGTCTCCTCTAAAACCGCAATATCACTCTGAGGCACCACCACGGTCTGCCCAGGTGAGAGTGCTCCTGGTTGAGAGACCTCGGCATTCTCACTAATCGTAACCACCAAGTTGCCATGCGATACAGCAGCTGGTGAGACTCTGACATGGCTATTGATCACCACTGTGCCAGTACGCGAGTTGATAATCACCTTAGCAGCCGCTTCACCTGGTTCAATCTCCAGCTCCTGCAAAAAGGCAACAAAGCTCACTTTTTGTCCTGAATCAGTCGGAGCATTAACCTTTACTGAGGCTGCATCTAGCGCTTTAGCAGTGCCTGGGCCAATCGTTCGATTGATTGATTCAACCATGCGGCGAGCCGTGGTGAAGTCTGCACGGTGCAGGTTGAGTGTTAATGAGCTACCTTTATTGAAGGCATTAGGAGAGGCGAGTTCAATAGATGCACCATTGGGCACACGCCCCGTGGTCGGAATATTGATAGTAATTCTGGAGCCATCTTGGCCCGATGCAGTCAAACCACCCACCACTAAATTACCTTGAGCCACAGCGTAGACTTTACCGTCACCACCTCGCATAGGACTCATCAACAGACTGCCTCCACGCAAGCTGGTGGCATTGCCTAGTGATGCAACAGTGATATCAATTTTCTGCCCCGGTTTAGCAAATGCAGGTAGATTGGCATGGATAATCACTGCCGCAGCATTTTTAGGTTTGATCTTGGCATCTGCTGGGATCTGCACCCCCAACTGAGAGAGCATGCTCTTCAAGCTATTCAGTGTGTAGGGGGAGTCGGTATCCTTATCACCCGTGCCATTGAGACCGACAATAATGCCGTAACCAATCAGTTGATTGCTCCGTACACCATCAATTGAGGCTAGGTCTTTAATCCGCTCAGCCTGAACCATTGGAGTTAATAACAGCATCGCACTGATCAACAGCAGATAAGCCAGCCTATTCTCATACCTTTTTTTATGAAAAATGGTCATATCTCACGCTCCTAAAAAGGGAACAACTCACTACTGAAAATTCGGCTAAGCCAACCTTGTTGGCCTGAGTTAGCTATTTGACCATCACCGTTGTAGATGATGGTGGCATCTGCAATTCTTGATGACTCAATGGTATTTTGAGGGGTGATATCTTGTGGCCGGATAATGCCAGAGAGCTTGATGTACTCATTACCCCGATTGATACCCATTCGCTTCTCACCACGAATCATTAAATTTCTATTGGGCAGCACCTCAATGATCGTCACCGTTATACTGCCTGTTAAATCATTGCTCTGTGTTGAGGAGCCTTCACCCTCAAAGCTGCTATCTGAAGCGAGTGAAAAGCCCAAATCATTATTGGAGTGTGAAGCAAGCGGCAGTAGACCTGGGGCAGAAAAAGAGAGGGCTGAACCCAAAATAGTTGGACTCGTGACCCCATTATCACTCTTTCTTCCTGTTGAGGTTTTGGCAGCCTTCTTGGCACTGGTGCTTTCACTTAACTGCACCGTCAAAATATCGCCGACACGGTGTGCCCTAATATCCTCAAACCAAGCAATTTTACGACCCGACATGTAGATTGAACCATTACTGTCAGCCACAGGAGGTGGCACGGGAGCACGCACAGGTGCATAGTTGATATCCCGTTTTGGGCCACTGCTACAACCACTCAGTAGTAACAGGAGTATGGCTAAAATAGGGAGTAGCTGTTTCATCTCATCCTCCCATTAGAGTTGGTTGGTGACAAAGCTCAACATATCATCTGCCGCTGAGATCGCTTTTGAGTTCATCTCATAGGCACGTTGCGTCTCAATCATGCTGACCAACTCTTCAACCACATTAACGTTGGAACTCTCCAAAGCACCCTGTAGTAACGTACCGAGGCTATCAGACCCAGGAGTTGAGGTTTGTGGTGAACCACTGGCCGCACTCTCTCGGAAGAGATTGCCACCTGCTGCGGCTAACCCCTCTGGGTTGGTAAAGTTAGCCAGTTCAATCTGACCAAGTTGAGTGGGTGTTGTCGCACCAGCCAGCAGCGCTGAAACCACCCCATCTGATCCAATTGTGATGCTGGTGGCATTTGCTGGAATGGTAACCGCTGGCTGCAATAGGTAACCATTGGGTGTCACCATCTCACCATCAGCACTCATACTAAAGGTACCATCACGGGTATAGGCGATTGCGCCATCAGGATGCAAAACTTGGAAATAACCTTTGCCCTGAACAGCCAAATCCATCGGATTACTGGTCTGGGTGATATTGCCTTGGCTGTGGTACTTCTGGGTAGCGACTGTTCTAACGCCGGTGCCCAGTGTCAAACCTGATGGCAGGGTGGTGTTCTCGGTTGATTGCGCACCTACCTGGCGAACATTTTGATACATCAAATCCTGGAAAACGGCACGATCACGTTTAAAACCAGTGGTGTTGACGTTGGCTAAGTTATTGGAGATGACGGACATATTGGTCTGCTGTGCATCGAGACCTGTCTTGGCAATCCATAGTGCTGGAAACATGGTGTACTCCTCTTCTTACTTCACTTAACGCATTTCTATTTATTACAATGCAATTGCTATGCCACTGCTGATGGTTATCCCATCCGCATGATGCTGGCCGCTGACTCATCAATCTCTTTGGCTGTCTTCATCATCTTGACCTGCATCTCATAACGGCGTGATAGCTCAATCATGGTTACCAACGACTCAACAACATTGACATTACTACTCTCTATCGTCCCTGATACCACGGTGACACTGGCATCTGGATCAGCTTCACTGCCATCTTTTAGCCGCATCAAGCCATCATCACCTTTAACCAGATCTTCAGAGGCGGGGTTGACCAGTTTGATACGCTCAATCACCGCCAACGCTTCTGGTGATGACCCAATAGGCAGAATGGTGATCGTTCCATCACTACCGATATCGAGCTTCCCCTCGGGTGGCAATGCAATCGGCCCACCATTGCCGATCACCGGCAAACCCGCACCGTTTGTCAGAATGCCATTCGCATCAACCTGAAGATCACCTCGACGGGTGTAGGCCTCACTGCCATCAGGTGCTTGCACAGCAATCCAACCTTGGTCTCGCACAGCGATATCAAGATCATTTCCTGTCTGCTGCATCTGTCCCTTTACAAAATTGGTGGCGGGACGCTCACTCATCGCATAGACACGAGTGGGTTGACCATCACCATAGACAGGCATACTGCGAAACTGGTTAAGGTCTTGCAGAAAACCTGGGGTGTTGGCATTAGCCATATTGTTGTTATTGTTAGCCTGTGCCAACATCGTCTCGGTGGCACCACTCATTGCGACAAATAGCATGCGATCCATGTGAAACCTCTTAATTCAATTCGTTACCGGTGGGCGCAAACCTACTACCCACCTAAACGCTCTATCTCAAGTTGATAATGGTTTGAGTGATGGTATCGGCTGTGGTGATCACCTGAGCATTGGCTTGGAAGTTGCGCTGCGCCGTGATCAAATTGACCAGCTGCTCAGCAATATCAACATTTGAACTCTCTAGCGCACCCGATTGCATCAGACCAAAACTGGAGGTTCCCGCCTCACCCACAGAGGGGTCACCCGAGGTAAAGGTCTCTGCCCAACTGGTATCACCCAACTGTCGCATCCCTTGTGGATTACTAAAGCGAGCCATCGCCACCTTACCGAGCGCGGTCGATTGACCATTGGTAAAACGAGCAAACACCACACCTGTTGCATCAATATCGATACCACTCAAACGGCCTGAAGAAAAGCCATCTTGGCTCAAATCATTGACATCAAAGGTGCCACCAAACTGTGTCGAGCTGCTGTAGTTAAAATTTAGTGTGATATCTGCTGCACCCGCAACAGGATGAGGGGTCAACGTCACCTCACCCGTAGCATTAATATCACCACTACTGGGAACGATAGCACCTGAGTTATCAAAATTAATCTCTACCGCTTCAACAGCAGGCACCGCAGGTGGCCCTGCCACTGCCGCAGTTAAGGGGACAATGGAGCCATCAATTGAGGTGTAGGCTTCCCAACTATTGGGGGCCGCTTTACGGTAGTACATCGTCTGCGTATGGGCACTACCCAATGAGTCATAGATCGTTGTTGAGGTCGAATGGTTGTAGCTCGCTGCATTGGTTGGCGAGAACGCAACCCCTGGCACACTCTCCGTTGCATTTAAATTTAACGATGCAACCACAGAGGATGTTGGAGATGGGGGGCCAGACAATGAGGGTAGCTGAAGATCAGCAGTAGAGCCGGTATTAAAATTATCGGTTCCAGCAATGGGAGAAAAGACCTGTAATCGATCACCGGCATGATTAACCACATAACCATCACGATCAGAGCCAAAAGCACCTGCACGGGTATAGGAGGTATTACCCGCCGCATCTGCCATGATAAAAAAACCCTCACCGTTGATCGCAAGATCAAGGTTATTGGAGGTAAAGTCGATACCCCCCTGACTAAATTGCTGAGCCACTCGAACCACTCGGACACCACGCCCTGCTGTGGTGGCACTCACATCTTGGATCGAGTTTGCGTAGATATCTGCAAACTCCGCACGCGACTGTTTAAAACCAACGGTGCTGGCGTTGGCAATGTTATGGCCAGTAACCTCAAGGTCAGTTGAGGCAGCATCAATACCGCTGAGCGCAATTCGAAAAGGCATGTTGAACTCCTTCTAATTTAGTGGATTTGAACCACATCATCTAATGAGATTGTGCCCAACCCATTGAGGTTAAGCATTAAAGATTGCCCAGGCCTACCTAGGCTTACGCTATCTACATCGGCATTGGTCAACACCTGATGGGAGACTCGCTCACCTCCCATATCGCCCTGCACCGCCAGCTGATAGATACCACTTTGCAGGTATTCACCCGCATCATCTGCACCATCCCAGTTAAAAGAGAACTCCCCTTCTGAATGTTGGCCTAAGCTCATCTCTCGGACTAGCTCACCCTGGCTATCGGTAACACGCAGCGTGAGATTGCTGGCAGGCTCAGAGAGAAAGATTGAACCACTCACCGAACCACCCGTTGCCAGGTAGCCATTATTACTGGGGATCATCACCTGCCGCCCGACCAAACTGGTCGCTTGTAGTGCTTGGCTAGAGGTTAGGTCGGTCGAGAGCCCTTCAAATGAGGCGTTTAGTTCATCAATACCTGAAACCGCTGCAAACTGTGAGATTTGTGTTGCCATCTCTGAGTTCTCCATCGGTTTGAAGGGGTCTTGGTGGGTCAACTCTGTCACTAGCAGATCCATAAAATCCTGCATGCCCAGCCCATCATCAGCCTCCTCTTTCTCCTCATTTCGGGTAAGGCCTAAACTACTGTAGATATCACTTGTGGCGTTAACTGTACTCATTTTCTACTCCTTATTGACCAATACGCAGCGTTGCAAGCAGTAGCTGCTTAGCAGAATTCATCACCTCAACATTGCTCTGATAGGAGCGTGAAGCGGAGATCATATTAGCCATCTCCTCAACCATGTTGACGTTGGGGCGAAAGATATACCCCTCTTCATTAGCAAGTGGGTGTTCAGGTTGATACTGACTCACCAGCGGAGCATCACTCTCAACAACCCCCACCATCTTTACCCCTGTTGAGGCATTATCAGGATTCATCTGATCCAACATCGCTTTAAAGACCGGCTGGCGAGCACGATAGGTCTCAGCAGCACTACTGCTAATCGCATCAGCATTGGCCATGTTGCTGGCGATCAAATTAAGCCGTGAACTCTGAGCACTTAACCCCGATGCTGCAGTATCAAATATTTTAAACATAGACATAATTAATCACCCCGAATGGCTGATTTAAGTGACTGGATTTTGCCGGTAAGAAAACGCAGGCTGGCCTGATACTCAAGAGAGTTGCTAGAGAAAGCGGCATACTCTTGTTGTGGATCAACAGTATTACCATCTAATGATGGCTGAGCCGGTACTCGGTAGAGCAGTTCAGCAGGAGAGACCATGCCAGCATCCATCTGAACATGCCCCTTATGAGTAACACTCATCTTAACTGGCTGGCTCATCTCCTGTTTAAGCACCTTTTGAAAATCAAAATCCCGCGCTTTAAATCCTGGTGTCTCAGCATTCGCTAAATTACCCGCCAACAACTCAGCTCTACGCGCTCTAAGCTGTAGTGCCCGCTCATGGATGCCAAATGCTTGATCAAGTTTCATGCTCTCTAGTCTCAAAATAGAACCGCTCGAGCTACCTGCTGCATATTGCATGCCAAACCTCTAGAACCCCACTATAGAGATGATTTAAGAGCAGTTAGAGCATGAAATGGCAAAAGTTGACGGCAAGAGCGGCAATGATTGCCACTACTGAGAGTTAAGAGGGAATTTAGTCTCTACCAACAAATATGATGGTATATCAACATATTTGTTTACATATCATTATTTACAACTATACTACTCTTCAATGTTTAGATATTGTTATCAAACCAGCTGTTTAATGAGGAGAGAGAGATGCCAAAAATCAATCGCTATGAAGATATTGACCAGGTAGAGAAAGAGGCAAAGAAGGACTACATCGACCGTCACTCACCTTTCATCTCCTGTGATGATAGCGCGAAAAAGGGCGAAAAATTTTCCGTAACCGTCACAATGGGTAATGAGTATTCACACCCTGATGATGGCGACCACTATATTCGCTCTATTCAGCTCTACAACAAAGAGACTCTGTTGGCTGAAGCAAGCTTTCCACCCGGCACTCTGGGTGGTGATGGTGCTAAGGGCCAAGCTGAAGTCACCTTTAATATTGTACCCGCTGGCGCTTCATTGAAGCTGACTGCACTCTCCTATTGCACCAAACACGGTCTATGGGAGAGCCAGCCAAGCAGAGTAACTGTTGAGGGTTAATAATTTAGTAAGACGAGCACCCTCC
>JAMOMH010000107.1 GCA_027068675.1 Sedimenticola sp. | reverse complement strand
TTGTAAAACCGATGATCCACCGGTTTGCAGATCGCCTGGAGAATGATAAAGCCAGCATTAACAAACTCTTCACCATGCCACTGATATTTGCTGCTGCTCTACTAAGTTTTGCTCATGGTGCAAATGATGTAGCCAATGCGGTGGGGCCATTGGCAGCTATCAACGATGCCATTATTCATGGTGGTGTGGCTACAAAAGCGAGTATTCCATTGTGGGTGATGATGGTGGGTGCCATTGGTATTGCCATTGGACTGGCGCTCTATGGCCCAAAATTAATCCGCACAGTAGGTGGTGAAATTACTGAGCTGGATCAGATGCGCGCCTTCAGTATCGCGATGGCCGCCTCCATTACTGTAATCATTGCCACACAACTAGGTCTGCCGGTTAGCTCTACCCATATTGCTGTTGGCGGCATTTTTGGCGTGGGCTTTCTGCGTGAATTTATCAAGATGAGTTACGCCAAGATGGTGATTGAGATCAAACACCACCATGAGGATAATGATCCTGAGGCGGTTGAGCACTTCCTATTGGAGTTTAAGGATGCCTCACTAAAAAAGAAAGGGATCATGCTGCAACAGTTGAAGGATGATTCTGCTAAGGCGCACCTGACCAAAAAGGAGCGCAAAAGTTTACGCAGAGTCTATCGTCAGGAGCTGGTCAAGCGCTCAGCGCTGTTGAAAATTGTAGCAGCGTGGGTGATTACCGTGCCAGCATCGGCCAGTTTAGCTGCGATAATCTACTTCACCATCCGTGGTATGTTGATGCCATAATCATCTATAGCGCCCCTGAGTAGGGGCGCTTACATTATGAGCTAAATTGTGTATTGATTAGTACAAGCTCAGCGGTATTGACTTGACCGGCAAATTTCACCTCTTTGTGTGCCAACATCACCCCTTCAACGGCTTTATAGTCAAAATATTTGGTGAGAAAGCTCATCGACATGCCGCCCAAGCTTAGCGTTCCTTTTACCTTATCGATCAATAGCGTCTCTCGGTTGACGTAGTAGATGGTAACGATATTCTCTTCACGTAGCTCCAGTTGGTAGTAAGCCTTAATTTGAAAATCAGCTTGGATTTCAGCTGCCCGCTGCTTTAGTAAAAGTGGGTTGTAGAGGCGCATCCGCTGTAGCCGCATCGCATCCAAGCCTGGGCCTTTGACCTCTCGACGACTGTTTTTATCGTAGATTTTTTCCCCTTTTGCACCATCCAAAAACCGTATTTCACTTTTTGAGGGGTAGGTAAGCTCAATTTTTAGTTTGTTGGGTAGGTCGATGGTTCGGTGATCGCTTCCCTTCTCATTATTACGGGCGATAGCAGTGAGTGCCCACTCCTGCTGGTAGGGTGCATTGAGTTTGCTTAGCGCCACTTCTCCGCCATAACTGACAACCATTTTATTGAGGATCTCATCAACCGATGGGTTAGCGCTGATTGGTGCACTTGAGAGCAACAGACTAAAGGCGGCCAATGAGGTGAGCAGTTTGTTCAATATCACTTCTTATCTCCACAGTATAAATAAGCTCTCTACTCTAAACCGAGTGAGTGTGAGAATTACCATACACTTTACTAGGAAACCTCTGATTGAGTCATGATTGTTTTAGACGTGGGTCACTCAGCATTTGGCCAATTGCCATAGTCTCAATGAGACTGATATTGCGTTCAGCTAGTGCCAATACAATATCGATATCTGTTGTCTCATAGACCATCCACTGCCAAGAACCTGACCAGAGGGGAGCGGGTGGTTTTGGCAGCTTGGTGTAGTCGCAGATAAGGTATTCAGGTTGCAGGGAGTTGGCGGCTTGATAGGCAGCATCCCCCCATGCTTCGATAACCCAGCCAACCCTTTTTGCTCCTTGGTGGCGAGCTTCATAGAGGCTCTTAATATCAAATGAGATGATGATGACTTGGTTGAGAATGGGCTGTAGCACTTGCATCACACGCTGCAACATAAGCATCTGACCAAAGTGATCTAGGCTGGCTCTTTTTAGCTCAACAAATATGGTGGTGCTGGGCCAAGATTTAAGCAGCTCAACGATCTCTTGAAGTGTTGGAATCTGGATGTTGAAAATGCTATTTTTGAATCGGTTAGGCTCATTGGCATCTAACTTACGCAGCTCATTTAGAGTAGTTTCAAAGATGATTCCTAATGCCCCAGTGGTGCGAAAAAGCTGTGTATCATGAAATATTACAGGTACCTCATCAGCACTCAAGTGCAGGTCAAACTCAATATATTTAGCTCCTGCATTAAGTGCAGCATGAATGCCCTCAATAGAGTTTTCAGGGTAGTGCAGCATATAACCTCTGTGAGCCACCAGATCTGGAATTTTTTTGATGCTCCTCTCCCCTATACTTTATATTTATAGTAATAACTATAGATCTATAATCAGTGGTAAGTTTTACTGGCTGAAGGGGATGAGAGATGGAAGGTGAATATATTCGTTGGGCATCAGGTTTTCGACATTGGGTGACGCCCAATGGTGAGGCGGGGCCTAGTGGTGAGGGTGGATTTATAGCTGAGGCTGGGCGTTACCACCTCTATATTTCACACGCATGCCCTTGGGCGCACCGCACGATGATTACTCGGACATTGAAGGGGTTACAGGAGCTTATTACTGTTTCTGTGGTTGATCCACGTATGCCGCCAGAGAGTTGGGTGTTTGGTGATTATCCCGGGAGTACGCCAGACCATATTAATGGCAAACAGAGCATGGCGGAGATCTATGCCATTGCAGAACCTCAGTTTGATGG
>JAMOMH010000106.1 GCA_027068675.1 Sedimenticola sp. | reverse complement strand
GGAACAGGCAGTTCAATAACATTTATACGATAGAAAAGATCCTGTCTAAATTCACCCTTATCAACCATCTTTGAGAGATCTTTGTGTGTTGCACTAATAATACGCACATCAACTAATCGCTCCTTGGCCGTCCCTATTGGCCTGATACACTTCTCTTGAATGGCACGTAGTAGTTTCACCTGCATCGCTAAGGGGAGGTCTGCCACCTCATCAAGAAACAGCGTCCCCCCATCTGCCGCTAAAAATAGCCCCTCTTTATCAGCGACCGCTCCCGTAAAGCTCCCTTTGGTATGGCCGAAGAACTCACTCTCCACCAGTTCATGAGGTATTGCACCACAGTTAACTGCAACAAAGGCTCGCTCTGCACGCGGCCCCTGCTCATGGATTAGTCGTGCAGCAAGCTCTTTGCCTGAACCCGATTCACCACTGATGTAGACCGGCGCCTGACTACGCGCCAGCTTAACAATCATTCGCCGCATGCCATCAACCACCTTTGATTGCCCTAGAAGCGGGTCTGAATCAGCTGATATTTTCTCCACTACAGAAGCGTCTAACGGCATTTTTAATTTAAGTGCTTTAGTGACCAACTGCCGCAGCACCTGTAGATCAACCGGTTTGGATACAAAGTCAAAAGCGCCCGCTTTTAGTGCATTAACAGCGGATTCCATATTGCCATGGGCGGTAATCATCGCAACGGGAGTGTGGGGATATTCAGTGGATATTTTACGCACCAGATCGATGCCATCACCATCTGGTAGGCGCATGTCACTCAAACAAAGGTCAAAGCAGCGCTGAGTAAGCAGCATCTCTGCACTCTTAATATCGAACGCTTTCTGTGTCGTAATACCCATTCGCATCAGGGTGATCTCTAGCAGCTCACAGATATCCGGTTCATCATCAACAATAAGGACCAGGGGTTGGCTCATTTCCGCTCCATTATGTTACTCAAATTGACTAAAGTGCAGCCGAAAACAGCTACCACCAGCAGGCACGGGCAGGTACTCTAATCTAACGCCATTAACCTCACTCAGCTCTTTGGCAATATACAATCCCAAACCCGCCCCTTGGCTACCTGTTGTAAAGAATGGTTCAAAAATCTGCCGTACCACATCAGCTGGAATTCCAGGGCCATTGTCGATGACATCAACAAAGGGTTGATCGGTATCTTGTGGTCGGCCACCTATGATTTGAATCGCGGCTTTGCTATCAAGGTTGGCATATCGCAGTCCGTTATCACAAAGATTGGTGAAAATTTGGCGCAACTGTCCAGGGTCACAGAAGATGTTACAAGGTCTTGGTGCGATCTGTAACGTAAACAGCCCTGCATCCATCACTTCATTTTCCATGCAGTGGCTATTAATATAGTCTGTCAAAAATTGTAACAGCCAATCATACAGTTCAATTTTCTCAGGTTTCGCCCCATCACCCCGCGACAACTGCATCACATTCTCAATCACTTGATTGACACGTTCTGAATTGGTTTGGATGATCTCAGTCAGGCGATGATCAGCTGCATCAAGGTTGGGCGATTCAGCAAATAGTTGCCCCGCATGGCTAATAGCCCCTAGCGGATTTCTAATCTCATGAGCAATACTGGCCGTCAAGCGCCCGAGAGAGGCCAGTTTCATCTGCTGTGCTTGCTGGTTGAGCTGCGTCAGATCCTCAAGAAAGATCAAAATGGTTGCCCCCCCCTCTTCTCCAAGAGAGTGGAAGATCGGCTTCACTTCTGGCGAGCCTGGTACTGATTTCAATGTTGGCAAATTGAGATTAGGGTTTCTCTGCCACGCCTCAAGTAGCTGCATCAATTCAGGCGCATTGGCATGCAGTGCTGCACCAATCCTTACATCAGGCATCTCAAGCAGCTGTCTCGCCACCTCATTCATCAAGCGGATATGGCCCTGCCGATCAAGTGCCAATACGCCGGTATGCATAACCTGGATGATGTAATTATTTAATTGAGCCATACTCGCCAACTCAACAGCCCTTCGATCAGCCAGCGCCTCACTCGCTCTGACTCGCTTTGATAACACATGAGTGAGCATCGCCACTGCCATAAAGGTGGCGCCTAATAGCCCCGACTGCATATAGGTCTCAGCGGTCGCATGGGTGAATTGGTAGACAATTTGCTCAGTGATAACAGCCAGCGCAGCTAACGAAGCAAACAGCAACGCCGCCCGCCCGCCCATCATCGTGGCACCACCCGCAATGGTTACCACCAACAACATCCCCATACCACTTGTTAAGCCACCACTCGCATGCATCAACAGCGTAATGGCGATAATATCGACAAACAGCATGGCATACGCCTGCTGCTCCCTATCCAGTAGCTCACCCTTAAAAAAGAGGCTACTCAACAGTACCAACAGAAAATAGAGCGCGCTGACAATTGCAAATAGATCGGGCGAACTTCTACCTAAAAAACTGGGTGGTATAAAAAAATAGTAGAGTAGAAGGAAGAGCGTGGCGAGCAGTAGCCGGTAGAGAAAAAAGATGCGTAGAGGACGCCAGAAATTGGCGTCAATTCGCCCCGAATCCTCCCCGTCAAATCTGGCCAGCCGCTCTGAATCTATTTGCTTGTTAGAAAACATACTGAAGAGGGCCACTAGGGAAGCTCTGAATAAGTCTGGTTGAATTTCAGCCAGTATAAAACAATCATGGCTTATTCAGAGGTTCCCTAGCCAAGACGTTGATGCTCTTCGCAGCAGTAGAAGTTTGGCTCATCGTAGATCGCCTCTGACTCTGGCAGATGAACACCACAATGAATGCACTGAACCATATCGACCCCTCTTTTCACCTTCACCCTCTTAGCTTGTCCCTGCCGAAAAAAATGACGGCCAATAAAGTAGATAACCAACAGTGCTAACAGCAGAAAAAGAAGACGTATTCCCATCTTTCAAGCGCCTCGGTGTGTAAAAAGCAGTACAGACATAGTAACACTTAAATTTACACCATTGCGGGAGGGAGAATCAAAAGAACATGAAATAGTAGTGGATTGACAACCACAGAGTTCCTTATACTGGAGATAGTAAGATTTTGTTTAGGAGCTGAGTCAGGATCATGAAAAAAATTGATGCGGTTATCAAACCATTCAAACTGGATGACGTGCGTGAGGCACTCTCAAATATTGGCATAACTGGCATGACCGTCACTGAAGTGAAAGGCTTTGGACGTCAGAAGGGGCACACTGAACTCTATCGAGGTGCAGAGTATGTCGTCGATTTTCTACCAAAAGTAAAGATTGAGATTGTCATCAATGATGAGCAGCTAGAGCCATGTATTGATGCCATTAGCAATGCCGCCAAAACAGGCAAAATTGGTGATGGCAAGATTTTTGTCACCGATGTTGAACGAATCTTCAGAATCCGCACCGGTGAGATGAATGAGTCTGCAGTCTAAATAGGTCTATATAATCTGGGCGGCCCGCCAGTTGGTCGCCCAGATTTTGCTACAAGATCCCTGCACCAATGGGCAATCGCCCAGCCCCAAAAATCATCCAACGACACAACACTCTCATCAGGCCGCCTCTGGCCAAGAGCAGCCAAAGCCTCATACAGAGCCGGTAACGGCCTCTCTTTTTCAACCGGCGTTGCAGCCGACTGCTTACTCAACTTTTTTCCATCACCATCTAACACTAGTGGCAGATGTGCATAGTATGGACGGACAAGTCGCAACTGCTGCTGAAGATAACACTGCCGCGGCGTAGAGAGTAGAAGATCCGCCCCACGCACAATGTGCGTCACCCCTTGCCAGGCATCATCCACTACCACTGCCAATTGGTAGGCATGAATGCCATCCACTCGCTGAATGACAAAATCCCCCACCGCCTGCTGCAGATTTTGTGAATAGCGACCGCAGATCAAGTCATCCATCACCATTGGCATAGCATCGACTTTCAAGCGCCGTGCGCTCTTTGCCCCCCCACGATCTTGCATATCACGGCAATAGCTAGGATAGATGATCCCCTCCTCCCCCATGCGTCCCATGAGCGCTATCTCACGACGTGAGCAGTTGCATGGATAGAGCATATCTGCATGCTGCAACTGATCAACTGCAGCTCGATAGGCCTCCCTGCGTTGGCTTTGATAAACAACAACACCATCCCAGGCAAAACCAAATGCATCGAGTGTTCGCAGAATATCATCGGCAGAGCCAGGAACCTCTCGCTGCTGATCCAGATCTTCCATTCGAACCAGCCACTCACCACCATAATGTCGCGCATCAAGATAGCTACCTACTGCTGCCACTAACGAGCCAAAATGGAGCTGGCCTGTAGGTGATGGGGCGAAGCGACCTCTATATTTTGTTTGGTTGGACATATATAACAAGCGTCACTATTGAAGGTATCCAATAATAGGGTCGTTGAGAGAGCGCATACGCATGCAAAATGATGGCTAAACAGGCAAGAAAAAACCGGCCTAGGCCGGTCTCTCTTTTGCGGATATGAGCAGGGTTAGCCCATCTGTTTCTCGCGAATTTCATCCAATGTTTTGCAATCAATACACTGCGTTGCAGTAGGCCGAGCCTCTAACCGACGGATGCCAATCTCAACACCACATGAGTCACAAAAGCCGTAGTCATCATTTTCAACACGCTTCAACATCGACTCAATTTTTTTGATCAACTTACGCTCGCGATCACGTGTTCGTAATTCAAGACTAAACTCAGACTCTTGAGAGGCACGATCATTAGGATCGGGAAAGTTGGCGGCCTCATCCTGCATATGGTGAACGGTGCGATCAACCTCTTCCATCAACTCACTTTTCCACGCCTCCAAAATGCCATGAAAGTGGGCACTCTGTGCCTCATTCATATACTCCTCACCCTCGGCAGCCAAGTATGGTTCAAAGCCATACAACGTATTTGCCTTCTCTGAATTGGGCATCGAATGATTCTCCTGAAACCTAACAAAAATTTAAGGCGCGTACATATACCAGACTAACATAAAAATCGCAACCATAACCCCCCTATTGGCCAGGAATTCTACTCCCAAAAAAAGCATACAAAGCGCCCATCATTTCGACTATTCTAGCGATCAATTCATCATAAAATACGGCTTAGTTCCAGATGCTGACCATTGCAAATCGTATGCAGCGCATTCAACCATTCTACGTAATGGAGCTACTCGCGCGTGCAAAAAAACTGGAGGCAGCCGGTCGCCCCATCATCCACATGGAGATTGGTGAACCCGATTTCATCACACCACAGCCGATCATTCAGGCAGGTAAGGCTGCACTCTCAAGAGGCGAGACACACTATACGGCCGCACTCGGCCTACCCCAACTGCGGCAAGCTATTTCAGAGTACTACCAAAAGAGATTCTCTGTTGATATTGCCGCTAAACGTATCATCATCACCCCTGGTGCATCAGGCGCACTGCAACTGGTATTGAGTATTTTGATCAACCCAGGTGAAGGCGTCTTGATGGCAGACCCTGGTTACCCCTGTAACCGACATTTCGTTGAGCTTGTAGGTGGAAAACCCATCGGCATAGCGGTTGATGAGAGTAATAACTACCAACTGACCACAGAGCTTGTCAGTCAACATTGGAACTCAGATTGTCGCGCCGTTTTACTCGCCAGCCCATCAAACCCAACCGGTACATTAATGCCCATTGATGAGCTACGTAAGCTGCATCAATTCCTGCAACAACAGGGGGGTATATTAATTGTCGATGAGATCTATCAAGAGCTAATCTACGATCAATCTCCAACAACAGCACTCAGCATCGCTGATGATATTTTCATCATCAACAGCTTCTCAAAATATTTTGGCATGACCGGATGGCGTCTTGGTTGGCTAGTCGCCCCAGAAGAGGCCATCGAACCGATAGATAGGCTCGCTCAAAACATTTTTCTTGCCGCCTCAACCTTGTCACAACACGCCGCACTGGCCGCCTTCTCAGAAGAGACAACAGAGATTCTTGAACAGAGACGAGAGATATTTGGCCAACGGCGTGATTACCTCTTCACCGCTCTCAAAGAGATTGGCTTTTCGATCCCCGTTAAGCCACAAGGGGCTTTCTACCTTTACACTGGCTGCCAACCATTTACAGAGAACAGTAGCCAATTTGCCAACCAACTCCTCGAAACAGCAGGGGTAGCCATCACGCCAGGGCGCGACTTTGGCAGCAACAAACCCGAACAACACCTACGCTTTGCCTACACCACACATTTAGAGAAACTTGAGCAAGGCATTGAGCAGCTACAACAGTTTATACACCACAACCAATAACCCCATCATCGGTAAGTTTGTGGCCCTCTTAATGCCTGATATAGTTACTCAACTATCTAACCCCCCTTATTTATCATTGTAACCAGGAGAATTAATATGAATGTTGATCAGCATTTGAAAATAGCACAGTGGCACATGGAACAGGCTAGATTGCATGCAACCAAAGAGGGTTACAGCTGTGGTTGTAAAGCAAACCCACACGATCAAAAAGCGATCGATGCTGTTGAAGCTGGCATGGTTAAGGAAGAGACCAGCTGCGCTGTCTAAGCCAGCCTATCATCCTAATTAATACGAAGAACCCGCCTCTACGGCGGGTTTTTTTGTCTCTACCACTTTTAGGCTTAAACTACCCACACCATTGATAACTTATTGGCCACGCTTATGTTCACAGGCATCATCCAAGGCACTGCTAAAGTACTAAAAATTGAGAGAAAAAAAGCTTTTCAACAGCACACCATTGAGATGCCTGAGAGCCTATTAACAGAGATACAACTGGGTGCATCCATTGCTCACAATGGCTGCTGTCTCACCGTTACAAAAATTGATGGCAACCAAGTTAGCTTCGATTTGATGCAAGAGACACTACGCATCACCAACCTCGGCCAACTGAAAGAGGGGGCGCTGATCAACATTGAGCGAGCAGCCCGTTTTGGTGATGAAATTGGCGGACACGTCATGTCAGGACATATTCTATGTATGGCTGAGGTGAGTGAAATTATCGCCTCAGAAAACAACTGCAAAATCTGGTTTGAACTACCTAAACAGCAGGAAAAATACCTTTTTTATAAAGGTTATATCGGCATTGACGGTATTAGCCTGACCATTGGAGAGGTCGATAACAATCGGTTCAGCATTAATCTTATCCCTGAAACACTCAATCGTACCAATATTGGCAGCCGACAGTTAGGCGACAAAATTAACATTGAAATTGACCCTCAGACTCAAGCCATCGTCGAGACTGTTGAACGAGTGCTACAGCAAAAAGTTAACTGACAACACGCTAACAGCTATTTTCCAACATAAAAAAAGCCGATCCCTTTTCAGGAATCGGCCTCTCTTAGAGCACAATAATCGCAGCGATTAAGCAGCCATTACCTGATGGTGATGGTGGTGTTGTAGACCAAAGCTATGCTCTATCTGCCCACGCATTTGGCCACGTTTGACCAAGTCGTCCAGTGTTATCTCACCTAAGAAATCAAAGATATCCTGGCTCAGATCATCCCACAATGCGTGGGTCAGGCTACGGTGAGAGACGGCATTATCAGCTCGGCCACCACAGCGGGTAAATTCAACCCACTCATCAACAGCACAGATGATGTTAGAGATAGATATCTCACTCGCATCGCGGCCTAAGTAGTAACCGCCACCTGGACCACGGACACCACGTACCAGCGATTTTGCACGCAGAGCAGCAAAAAGCTGCTCTAGGTAGGAGAGGGAGATGTCCTGTTTTTCTGAAACATCCGCTAGTGTAACGGGACCATTCTCACCTTCAAGCGCCAAACAAAGCATTGCGGTTACAGCATATCGACCTTTTGTAGATAATCTCATAGCACGTTTCTCCAATTTGCTTTCGCAAAAACCAAGTAGTTAAGTTGGTTTATACAATACGCTTGAGACAACCTCAGGTCAAGACAATATGTCAGATATTTTGTTCTTATATCAGATATACCGCAACTAAGATCAGGTATTAAATAAGATCTAAAAAACAGGAAAACAATCAATATAAATAGCTTGTATTTATAATATATTCATATAGTTATGATTTATTTATGCGGGTAAATAAATCAAGGAAAACCATTAAATTAAGTAAAAACAGGGTGGGAAGCAGGGTTAATATTGGGCAATATCAATAGGACTATTATTCCCATAAGCGACAGAATAGCAACATTTTATCTTGTCAATCATCGGCATTTCAGTCACTTAAGAGTACTTTTAATCGACTAAAAAGGTCATGGATATTGCGACCTTCTTAGTAAAAGTGATTAATCAACCCAGACGCGGGCATTTCTGAAAAGACGCAACCAAGGAGCATCTTCGCCCCACTGATCGGGGTGCCAAGAGTTTTGTACACTCCGAATAACACGTTCAGGATGAGGCATCATAATTGTCACTCGACCATCTTCATTGGTTAAGCCGGCAATGCCATCAGGTGAGCCATTGGGGTTGGCAGGATAACGGCTAGCCACTTCACCACTATTCTCTACATAGCGCATAACGAGTGAAGCCGCAGCTGAGGCTTGATGGCGCTCATCTCGAAACTCTGCCCTACCCTCACCATGTGCCACCGCAATAGGCAGTTTTGAGCCAGCCATCCCCTGTAACAGGATAGAGAGAGACTCTTCTACTGCAACAGTAACAAAACGTGCTTCAAACTGCTCAGAGCTATTGCGCACAAAGCGTGGCCAGTGGTCACTGCCTGGGATCAGCTCATGTAGATTTGAGAGCATTTGGCAGCCGTTGCAGACACCTAATGTAAAGGTGTCATTACGTTTAAAGAAGTTTTCAAACTGATCACGCGCCCTTGTGTTAAAGAGAATCGATTTAGCCCACCCCTCACCAGCACCCAATACATCACCGTAAGAGAAGCCACCACAAGCAACCAAACCTCTAAATTGATCAAGCGTGACGCGCCCTTCAATGATATCGGACATATGCAGATCAATCGTATCAAAACCGGCACGGTGGAAACTGTTAGCCATCTCAATCTGACCATTAACCCCTTGCTCACGCAGAATCGCCATCGCTGGACGAACACCGGCATTGATCATTGGCGCTGAAATATCATCAGCCTGATCAAAGGTGATGATGGGTGAGATACCAACATCATCTTCAGCGATACGAGCAAACTCCTGCTCTGCACAAGCAGGATTATCACGTAGTGATTGCATACGAAAGCTGACATCTGACCAAGTCTGCTGCAGCTCAACTCGGCTGAGACTCAACAGATCACTACTGCCACGTTTAACCTCAACACGATCGCTATTATTCAGCAAACCGATCAGATAGCTATAGCGGCCTAAACCTAAACCATGCAGCCGTTGTAGTACATCATCACAATCTTGATGGCGTACCTGAACCACCGCACCCAACTCCTCACTAAAGAGCAGCGCCAGATCATCACCCTCCAGCGCATCGAGCTGTAGGGTAACGCCAGTACGACCTGCAAAGGCCATCTCACAAATAGTGGTGTAGAGACCGCCATCTGAGCGATCATGGTAGGCGAGTAGTAGACCATCACTATTAAGTGACTGAATCGCTTCAAAAAAGTGCTTAAGGGCTATGGGGTCATCCAAATCAGCACCTTGGTGACCAATCTGCTGGTAGACCTGAGATAGTGCAGAAGCCCCAAGGCGATTAGCCCCTTTGCCCAGATCAATTAAAATTAGATCACTATCGCCCTGGTCGGTACGTAACTGCGGGGTCAAGGTATGGCGAACATCACTAACAGGCGCGAAACCGGTGATCACCAGGGAGAGTGGTGAAGTCATCTCACGCGGACCATCTTCTGTCTGCCAGAGACTCTTCATCGACATCGAGTCTTTGCCGACAGGAATTGAGATACCCAACGCTGGGCACAGCTCCATGCCAACCGCCTTTACCGTCTCATAGAGTTTGGCATCTTCACCCGCATGGCCAGCCGCCACCATCCAGTTGGCTGAGAGTTGGATATCACTGATTTTATTGATCATACCTGCAGCCAAATTGGTGATGGTCTCACCAATGGCCATACGGCCCGATGCTGGCGCATCCAATAGTGCAAGCGGGGTGCGTTCACCCATCGCCATCGCCTCACCGGCGTAACCGCTGTAGTCTGAGATCGTGACAGCTAAATCGGCCACCGGCACCTGCCAGGGGCCAACCATCTGGTCACGCGCCACCTGCCCAGTGATTGAGCGGTCACCAATGGTGATCAAAAAACTTTTATTGGCCACTGTTGGCAAGCTCAACACACGGAGGGCTGCCTCTTTAAGGTCAATGCCGCTCGTATCAAACTCTGGCTTTTTAAAGGGACGATGTTTTACATCACGCAACATACGCGGGGCTTTGCCAAACAGCAGTGGCATCGGCATATCGATGGGGTTGTTGTTAAAGTGGGCGTCACCAAGCAGTAGATGCTCATCACCTGTCGCTTCACCCACCACCGCATAGGGGCATCGCTCACGTTCACAGATCGCTTTAAACTCATCCAGCTGGTCGATATTGATCGCCATCACGTAGCGCTCTTGAGACTCATTACACCAGATCTCCATTGGTGACATACCAGGCTCATCATTTGGCACAGTACGCAACTCAAAGCGACCACCACGTCGCGCATCATGTACCAACTCTGGCAGTGCATTGGAGAGACCTCCTGCACCAACATCGTGGATAAAGAGGATCGGGTTACTGTCACCCCGCCCCCAACAGCGGTCAATCACCTCCTGACAGCGGCGTTCCATCTCTGGGTTTGAGCGCTGTACCGAGGCAAAGTCGAGATCTTCAGCTGAGCTGCCACTGGTCATTGATGAGGCGGCACCACCGCCCAACCCGATCAACATAGCGGGGCCACCTAGTACCACCAGCGGCGAACCGACAGGAAAACTATCTTTCTCAATATGCTCGGCACGAATATTACCCAAACCACCCGCCAACATAATCGGCTTATGGTAACCACGCAGCTCATCACCATCTGGCCCTGGCACGCTCGCTTCATAGGTGCGGAAGTAACCACAGAGATTGGGGCGACCAAACTCATTATTAAATGAGGCACCACCAATCGGTCCCTCTAACATAATATCGAGTGCAGAGACGATGCGATCTGGCTTACCAAAACCGGTCTCCCACGGCTGTTCAGCACCAGGAATACGTAGGTTGGAGACAGTAAAACCGGTCAATCCCGCTTTGGGTTTAGAGCCACGCCCTGTCGCCCCCTCATCACGAATCTCACCACCGGAGCCAGTCGCAGCACCCGGGTTTGGCGAGATCGCCGTTGGGTGGTTGTGGGTCTCCACCTTCATCAAAATATGGATATCTTCAGTCGAGTAACCATAGCTGTTGTTTTCAGCATTGGGGATAAAACGCTGCCCTTGTGAACCCGTCATCACCGCCGCATTATCTTTGTAAGCTGAGAGCACATTCTCTGGCGAACAGGCGGTGGTGTTGCGGATCATATTGAAGAGCGAACGCTCCTGCGCTTGGCCATCAATAATCCAATCGGCATTGAAGATTTTATGACGACAATGCTCTGAATTGGCTTGGGCAAACATCATCAACTCAACATCAGATGGGTTGCGGCCCAATGCTTGAAAGCTCTCAACCAAGTAGTCGATCTCATCATCCGACAACGCCAAACCAAGCGTACTATTGGCCTGAACCAAAGCGGGTTTACCCACACCAATCACATCAACACGACCAAAAGGGGCTGGCTCTGCATGTGAAAACAGCACTTCTGCCTCATCCAATGTGGAGAAGACCGATTCCGTCATACGATCATGCAACAGCGCTTCTGCACACGCTATCTCATCATCAGACAAACCATCAGCCACTAGATAGTAAGCGATACCTCGCTCTAGTCGGTTCACCTTTTGCAGGCCACAGTTGTGAGCGATATCAGTCGCTTTAGTTGACCACGGTGAGAGTGTGCCTGGACGTGGCACAACCAATAATAGCCTGCCTTCTGGATCGTGCTCCACCAGCTGAGGGCCGTAGCGAAGTAGACGTTCTAATACCGCTGATTCAGAAAACTCCAGCGCCTGTTCCAATTCAGCAAAGTGTATAAATTCAGCATAGAGGGCAACAGGCCGCCCCACCGCTTGAACAAGCTGCTCTTCAAGCTTAGCTAAACGAATTTGAGAGAGTGCCGGAGCGCCACGGAGAGTAAGCATTGCAGACCTTTATATTCAAGGGATCTCTGAAAAGTTGTGATTGTTTTAGACCATCTAAATTCAACCAACTTAATCAGAGACTCCCAAGCAGAATTCAGAAGGCGCAATGATACCCAACAGCGATGAGATTGTCGCTTAAAGCGACTCAATTCTCCGGCGATGATAGAGAGAATAGTAACGAATATCCCCTGGCGCATGCGAGACCACAGAGGAGAGAGCAATCAGCAAGATAACTAGGCCCAGTTTGAGATCTGGCAGCACCATTGCGGCGGTCAATAGAAGCAATTTAAATAGGATTAACTGCCCTCGTAACTGCACTAGCCAGACTCCATTCGACCAGACAGAGAGTAGTGTTAGCAGTAGCCCCGTACCTAGCGTTAAATAGAAGTAGCTATACCAAGCATCATCAACCCCCATATAGAAAAAACCTGCGCCAAGCCCAGCAATACCAACCAGGTGGAGCGTACGCAGCGTAATATTGATCCAACGATGAGCAGGTAAAAACCGTGGTTTGGCCGGAAAGATAGCAGCTCTAAAAGCATTCATACTGTTACAACAACACTATTAATCTCAATTTCAGTAGGATATTGGCTTATTAGCCCTTGCGCCAGTCCTAAAATTACTTGTATTATTCGGCCTCGACTCTAGGCGCGTAGCTCAGTTGGTTAGAGCACCACCTTGACATGGTGGGGGTCGGTGGTTCGAATCCACTCGCGCCTACCATTTTTTCATTTA
>JAMOMH010000105.1 GCA_027068675.1 Sedimenticola sp. | reverse complement strand
GATGGCTTCTAGGGCTTTGATATCGCCGTATGGAATGTGGATAAAACCCTGTACCAATGGCTCAAAACCGGCCTGAACCTTTGGATTGCCAGTGGCGCTGAGTGTAGCCATTGTCCGGCCATGAAAGCTGCCATTCATGACAATAATGGTTGGATTCTCAACACCCCTATTGTGGCCATAAAGACGGGCAATTTTGATAGCCGCCTCATTGGCTTCAGCGCCAGAGTTGGAGAAGAAGATGCGTTCCATGCCCGCGAGTTGGGTCAGTTTGTTACCCAATTTACTCTGATGCTCAATACCGTAGAGATTGGATGTATGGATCAGTTTTCCCGCTTGTTGAGCGATGGTGTCACGGATGGTGGGGTGAGCATGACCAAGTGAGCAGACGGCGATCCCTGATATTGCATCCATGTAGCGCTTCTGGTTGACATCCCACAGCCATATACCCTCACCATGCGTGAAGGTGACGGGTAACCGTTTATATGTCGTCATGAGTGAGTCTGACATCGTCCTGATTCCAAATTAAGGTTTTACTAGCTGCAAAAAGCGCCTCTAAGAAATTGAGCTATAACCCTAGTTGCCCTTCACAGCAATGTGAAAAACCGACTATCCTACCTCAATGGGTAGTAGATTCTCAACTACTGGTTGTACAGGCTGTTTTTGATTGCCTTACTAAGAGGGTCATTGGTATGGTGACAATCAGGGTTTCAAGAACTGTTCAGGCCGCAGTCACTGCTTGCGCCAAGTGCCCCTTGCCAATGGACATAATGCACAGCAGAGCAACTCTTGAACCTCCTAACTTTTTGAAATTAAAATGGCAGACCGAAGTGTACTGATCCATGGATGGCGTTATGATATCTAGCTACGGATCAATGCACTTCAGCTGATTGTCGCCATACCAATAACCTTCTTAGCATCTCATCGCTTGTTTTAGGTTCGGCGGTAAAATGAGTGGTTTAATGTGAGAGGGTTCGGGGTCTATACTATATATATAAAGAGGGGGGGTGCCGGCTGTCTAGTGCTCTAAATAATCTTGCTATTCGCTACAAACTTTTCTTGCTTGTGGTGTTTCCTGCTGTTGTGCTGATCGCTTTTTCTGGCTATGTAATTACAGAGAAATGGCATCAACACGATAGTGCTGAGTTGCTGCAAAACAATTATCAATACTCCATTAAATTATCCAATGTTGTGCATGCCATGCAGCGAGAGCGCGGGCTTACGGCTGGTTTTGTCGGTAGCTCTGGGCGTGCCTTTTTTGATGAGCTGCAGCAGCAGCGGCAACAGACGGATCACCTAATTGAGCTACTGCAACAGAAGGGTGATTATGAAAAGCTGTGTCACTCATGTAATGCCAAAATTAAGGTGCAGCTTAATGAAATTGTGCGGCAATTGGAGCAGCGGTTTGCTTGGCGGGAGCAGGCTGATCAGTTTAGCGGCAGCCCATTTTTTACTCAGTACAGTCAATTCAATCGAGATGCTATCTACCTGATTCAAGCGTTAGGCGATATTGCGGATGATGCCGAGCTTTTGCGCCTGAACCGAACTTATGTCGATCTGTTGTGGATACGAGAGTATGCAGGGAGAGAGCGAGGTGCAGTCAACGGTATTCTTGCTGCAGGTATTGTTGACGCAAAGGCGATAGCGGAGGTCAGTGGTAATATAGCCAAGCAGGATATGTTGGTTGATGAGTTGAAAAAAATCTTTTGGCCATTGGTAAATGTTCAAGCGGTATTAGAGGACGATTCGGTTGCGGACGTGCAGCGGATACGTCAGATGTTGCTGTTACGTGTTGAGAAAATTGATGTTTTGAATAAGCTGCTCTCCATTATTGGCTATGGCGGTTTTATTCATCAGTTCAAGAACTATGTTATTAGAGGTGATATCCGTTCTCGGAACCAGGCTGCCATACGTTATCAACAAGCGGAACGATTGCTTAATCGGTACCGAAAATTTACACCGCTTAGTGAGGATGAGAGCTTAGCGATTGAGCAGATCTACTGGATGTTAAATCGCTATAAAAATAACCTCGATATTGTGCAGCAGATGCGCCTTGACAAAAGTTCAGTTAGCCAGATAGATAAACAGGTCATTGTGGATGACAATGCGGCGCTAAAGGGGATCTTTAATCTGGGTAATGGAATCCCTGATATTAGTGCAGATAAGTGGTTTGTCAGCACAACAAAACGTATTGATCTCTTCAGAGTGCTTAGTGATGAGCTACAGCAAAAGAGCTTGCTCTACATCGCTGAGAAGACACAACGCGCCTACTCTCTTCTTATCGTATTACTCACGGTTACTATTGCAACACTGCTGCTGGCACTCTACTTTGGCATTGTTATAACAAACCGCCTGGTTGTGGGTTCTGCCACTATTATCAATGCGCTTAATATGGTTGAGAAAAGTGGTGATTTTAGTGGTCATATTGCTGTAGATGGACATGATGAAATTGCTGAAATGGGGCTCTCATTCAACCGACTTATTGAGGGTCGACAGGCGGCTGAGCAGCAGTTGTGGTTAGCCTCAAGAGTCTTCAACAGCACCATTGATGGGATTTTGGTGACCGATACAGATGAGCGAATTATCTCGGTCAATCCTGCTTTTACAACAATCACTGGTTACAGTGAAGAGGAGGTTTTGGGGCAGACACCCCGTAAACTCAGTTCAAGCCAGCATGATGATATCTTCTTTAGACAGATGTGGCAGGAGATTCGAGAACAGGGGTTTTGGCAGGGAGAGATCTGGAACTGCCGTAAGAGTGGTGAAATCTA
>JAMOMH010000104.1 GCA_027068675.1 Sedimenticola sp. | reverse complement strand
AGGCTTGGCGGGGTGACAGGGGTATTTTTAACCGGTGTGTTTGCTGTGTTGTTGGTCTGCGGACTATTTTTTATCGGGCTGGCGATGATGACAAATTGCTGTTTGAGCAGGGCCTCGGCGATGGCGGCTCGTTGGGTGGCTAATTGTATGTTCGGTTTTGTGTTTTGGTGCAGGGTGGTGTTGATTTTTTCGATGTTCATGGCGCTGGCCAGGGCATTTTGTTGTGCGCTGTCCATTTCCAGTGTGTTGAGAAAGTAGTCTGCCTCTTTTTTGTTGTTGAAGGTTTTGTATTTAGATTCGGATTGCAGCAGTTGGCTGGCAGGGGCCAGTTTATACGCTGTTCCGTTGAGGGTGGGAAGTGTTGTGGATTTATCTGGAGTACAGATGCCTCTGAACTGACCATCCAGGTGTTTGATGTGATAGAGCGTGATGGTGCCTTGGATGAGCAATTTGCTGACGCTCCGTTCAACGCTCTGCCCATGCTTGAAATATATCTCATTGAACTGGTTTAGCAGTTGACGCCAGAAGCCGTAGTGGGGTTCATCGAGGCAGCGAACAAAGTCTTCAGTGAATTCTTCATTGTAAAACCGTTCTGCTTTCAAAATACTGTCCACAGGAGGTGAACCCAGGGTATAGAGACGGTAGTGTTTCCGGAAGCAATCCCGAATGATGCAATCGTTCACGAACATGGTTATTTTCCCGGAAATGCTCCCTTTAAGCGGTGATTGTATCAGTCAGATTTTGTTTGTCGCTAGTACATTGTCAACCGAGCCGTGGTCGATCTGCCTCAGCAGGAGCCACCATCGGAGGTGATATCACCGCCGCTGTGGTTCAGCTTGGTTAAGGGCTGGAAATTCAAATACAGCTTGGGTACAGCTTGTCACGGGCAAAATCTTGTTATCGAAATACTTGGGTTTTGCCCTTTTTACTAGGTGAAATATTGCGGCTAACCCAGATATACCTCAAATTTTCTGGTAAGTGGGCTGTTGGTAGATACAAGATAGTTGAATTGATTATGTGCATCCCTGAATATAGCGCATCCCAGCAGATAAAGTTTGTATGAACTTCATGGTTCTGCTGACAATCGAGAATAATAGCGATGTGTCATCAGGTATACTGCAGGTTTAATGGAAATAGACAGGTAGTGAAGGTGTTTAGTATATGCCGATTAAAATAACGATTATCAGCTCCCCTGAAAAGGCGAATAACAGCAAAACAAGCCATTCCTTTTCCGAGAGCGGGGGTAGCTTGGGACGCAGCCCGGATAACACTTGGGTGCTGGATGATCCAGATAAATACATGTCATCTGTGCATGCACAAATTGGCTTCGAAAATGGGCAATATGTCCTTGTTGATGTCAGCACTAATGGGACATTTATTAACGGTTCATCCGAGCCTTTGGGAGATGGGAACAAAATTATACTTGCGGAAGGGGATCACTTCATCATTAGTGATTACGAATTTATCGCTAACCTTCTTGATGTTCCCCCCAGTGATGGCCTGCTCCGTCAACCGTCAGATCAGGGGCCATTTTCCGGAGTGGATACCATTGAAAATAGTGAGGTTGCCACCGGAAGTTCAGCTTTATTTGCCGCTCCTGCCAGCAATTATGTACCACTGTCGGATGCAATATCCGGTTTTGATACCGCAGAAACTGATCCACTAACGGCACTGGATAAGGCAAACACTAACAACGATGCTCAAGCGCCATTGCAAAACAACCCGTTTGCCAGCACGCTTTTTGACAACAGTGTTGCCGATCATGGTGGGGTCATGAATGATTCAATTGACTGGCCAGGCGCAAGCATAGAAACTGGTGCGATTCCTGAGAACTGGTGCGATGACGACTCATCTGGTGAGCAGGCAACGCCTCAAAATGATGAGGCAACATCATTTAAAATGACCACAGACCCTCTGCCAGAACACCCCTCTTCTCATGTGGAAGCGTTGGGGAGACTGGAGAATGAGAATAAAAAACTGCTTAGCGATGTTGCTCAACTCAAACAGCAAATAAAGGTGCAGGATGCTAGCTATAAAACAGGCAAGCAGGGACGTGCCGTTACTGCAATGGACAAAACCCTGATAGAGGCATTGGGTTTTTCGGAAAAAAACTTGGGCGAAGATAAAATGCTGGAAATCAGTGAGACCGCCGGTTTATTGGTGCGAGAAACAATGGAGGGGATGATGCAGGTTCTGAGCTTTCGCAAGAAAATCAAAGAAGAGTTCAGAATTAATGTGACAACCATACAGCCTGTAGAAAACAACCCATTAAAGTTTTCAGCAAATGTTGATGATGCAATGGAAAATATGTTCATCAAAGAAAATAACGCTTACAAAGAACCTATAGAAGCGGTACGCGAAGGGTTTCAGGGTATCGCTGAACATCAGGTTGCCGTGCTGGCTGGAATGCAGGCCGCCTTTCGCGGCATGCTGGAAAGGCTTGATCCGGAGACACTTGAAAAGCGGTTTGAGAAATATAAAAAACCCGGTTTAATCCAGATTGGTAAAAAACGTCAAAACTGGGAATCTTACAAGGCATATCACGAGGAGCTGGCGGAAAATATAGATAACTCGTTCCAACATCTATTTGGATACGATTTTGTCCAGGCCTATGAAGAGCAGATGCAGCGCTTGGTCATTACAAGAAAAGAGAACATTAAATAGGACGTTTTAGGGAGTTATTATGTATTTATCGCGCATTATTACATTGCTGGTAATGGTTTTTGTGCTTCTTACCAGCACGGCTTGTACCAAGCTAAACACAAAGG
>JAMOMH010000103.1 GCA_027068675.1 Sedimenticola sp. | reverse complement strand
TGGCACGCGATCCTTTAAAGTGCGGTAGTAGCGAGGGGTGAATGTTAATGGCACGAAATGCCGAGGTGAAGGTGGGTGTGACAATGCGCATAAATCCTGCCATGACAACCAGATCAATGTTATAAGGCTGAAGCGTTGTTACGAGGTCAGCATCAAACGCCTCACGCGATGCATAGTGCCGATGATCAGATATTGCTACGGGAATATCGGCATGGCGAGCTTTGGCAATACCGCCGGCATGAGGATTGTTGGTAAGTGCACAGACAATAAGGCACTCTTTGCGATGCAGGGTTTCAATGAGATTGTGCAGATTGCCACCCTCACCGCTGAATAGCACAGCGATGCGCTTCATAGTGTACCGACTCCTTCAATAAGTGCTTGCGGAGTCAGTGCGTAGGAGTGTTGCGTAAATGCTTGCGCGCTCAATGTATGTGCCAGCGAGGCGTGAATGGCGGCATCTAAGGGTGTGTAACCCTGTGCGAGGAGTGCGCCGATCAGTCCGCTTAAGACATCGCCGCTGCCCCCTTTTGCCAAGAGGTTACTGCCTAGCGGGTTAATGTAGTAGCGCTCTTGATGGGCGATGATGACATTGGCACCTTTTAGCAGCAGTACCACGTTGGCAAAGCGGCGTGAGAATGCTTCGACGTACTGAAAACGGTCGCGCTGCAAGGTATCGACATCAATGTCAGCAATGCCGCAGACTCTTAAGATGGTGGTAAACTCTTTAGGGTGGGGTGTGAGCACGATGTTAGGGCGTTGCAGCAGCGTAGTAAAGAGCGGGTGAGCAAAAATGTCGGCATCTAAGATGAGCGGAAGATCATGCTGTAGGTGTGCGCTAAGCTCATTGTCGGAGAACTCGTTACCCAGCCCCATCCCAATAGCCAGTGCCGTTGTGGTGGCAGGCAGTAGGTGTGACTGCATCAGCTCGTAAGGCAGCTGTACGTTCTCGTTGGAGAGTAGTGTGACCAGACCCGCGCCAAAGCGCAGTGCGGCGCTGCCGGCAATAACGGCGGCTCCTTGCTTTTCGCCGCAGATAATGCCAAGGTGTCCAAAACTGCCTTTATGGGTATTGTGGCGGAGACGGTGGGGCAGTTTGACATCGTCTGCTTCTAAAAGCATCCAGTCACTTGGCGTCTCGTAAACATTGCGGCTCACCCCAAGATTAACAACTTCAACGGTACCAACCACCTCTTTGGCGGCATCGCTAAACATGGCGCGCTTGAGCGCCCCCATGCTCAGTGTCACGTCAGCCTGAAAGGTCTCCGACTCCAAGGTGCCGTCTAAATGGACTCCCGAGGGGATGTCACAAGCAATTTTTACTGCCGTCATGGCATTGAGCTGTTGAAGCAGTGCAGTACTTCGGGCATCAAAGGTACGTGAAAATCCTGTTCCAAAGAGGGCATCGACGACAATATCGGCGGAGCAGAGTGTCTCAATGACGCGAACACCGATCTTTTCGGCACGACGCAGTTGCAGTTGTGCCATCGCCGATTTAGCGCCAAAAGGTAGGTAGAGTGTTACGGCATAGCTTCCGTGTAAAATGCGACCCAACGCAATGCCGTCAGCGCCGTTATTACCGCTGCCGCAGACAATAAGAATAGAATGAGCCGTGTCATAATGCGCGGTAATATACTCACGCATGCCATCTGCGGCATGTTCCATTAAGATATCTTCACTCAGTCCAAACGTATCGTAGCAGCGCTGATCCAGCGATGCGAGCTCATAAAATATTTTTTGCATAGTGCTATTATATCAGTAGTGAGTTAAAGGCTCTTTGAGATATAATCGCCGTTATGGAAAACTATTTAGAAATTGCCAAAGAGACACTGCACATTGAAGCCGCCACGCTTCGTGATGCCGCAGCGCATCTCAATGAGCACTTTAACGATGCGGTTGAGATGATTTTAGCGTGCCGCGGCAAGTTGATTGTCAGCGGTGTCGGCAAATCGGGACTTATCGGAGCAAAGATGGCAGCCACCTTCGCCTCAACGGGAACACCGAGTTTTTTTCTGCATCCGACCGAAGCACTGCACGGTGATTTAGGCATGATTGGCAAAGACGATGTCGTACTGGCCATTAGTTACAGCGGAGAGAGCGAGGAGTTAAGCTCAATTTTGCCGCATATTAAACGCTTTGATATTCCGCTCATTGGCATGACCCGCAATGCCGACTCAACGTTGGGGCGTTACAGCGATGTGGTTATTACGGTTACCGTTGAGAAAGAGGCGTGTCCGTTAGATGTAGCGCCGACGAGTTCAACAACACTCACACTGGCGCTGGGCGATGCCTTAGCCATCTGTCTGATGAAAGCGCGTAACTTTGCCAAAGAGGATTTTGCGGCATTTCACCCCGGCGGGGCGTTGGGCAGACGGCTTTTTGTGAAAGTCAAAGATATTATGCGTCAAAAGAATCTGCCTATTATTGCACAGAACAGCCCCATGAAAGAGGCGATTGTCACCATTGGCGAGGGGCGGCTCGGTACGGTATTTTTAGTGGATGATGCCGGCACAATGGTCGGTATTTTAAGTGATGGCGACGTGCGCCGCGCACTGATGCAAGAGCAGTTCTCTTTAGAGGCTCCGGCACTGCAATACGCAACGAAAAATCCCATCACTATTACCGATGAAGAGATGCTCGCCAGCGATGTGTTGGTCTTAATAGAGCGTAAAAAAATACAAATTTTAGCCGTCACCGATGATGCGGGACAGGTTAAAGGGGTGGTGCATCTGCACGACCTTGTTGAAAAAGGAATTGCATCATGATGCGTTTAAA
>JAMOMH010000102.1 GCA_027068675.1 Sedimenticola sp. | reverse complement strand
TTAAGTTCGCAGTGATTTCACCCTAAAATTAGCAGATTTCAAGTCAACGCATCTATGAAACGACCAGGCAATCTATTTCTTATTGGCCCTATGGGTGCTGGTAAAACAACCATTGGTAAGCAGCTTTCTGTTGCGCTAGGCATGACGTTTGAAGATAGTGATAAAGAGATTCAACGCCGAACGGGTGTTGATATTCCAACTATCTTTGAATTTGAAGGGGAGGAAGGTTTTCGTAAACGAGAGCGTTCTGTTGTTGATGAATTAACACAGCACAACGAAATTGTTTTAGCTACGGGTGGTGGCGTTATTGTCGATGCAGATAACCGTCGAAACCTTTCTGCTCGCGGTGTAGTTGTCTACTTACACTGCACCCCTGAACAGCAATACCAGAGAACGATACGAGATAAAGGGCGTCCATTGCTAGACACGGATGATCCTATGGCACGATTGGTTGAGCTAATGACGGTGCGTGAGCCTCTCTACAGAAGCACGGCAGATTATGTTGTTGTGACAGAGAAACGCAGTACAGGTGCCGTAGTCAAAGAGATTCAGTCGCTACTCGACTAGTTGTTTCCTACGTTAATTGAGAGTTTATCGTTGAAGTCGGTTAAGCAGACATTACAAGTTGAGCTGGGGGATCGCAGCTATCCGATCTATATTGGCCCTGCAATATTGGATAACTCCTCACTCTACCAGCGTCATATTACCGGTAAACAGGTTCTGGTAGTCACCAATGAAACAGTAGCGCCGCTCTATCTCCAGCGTTTACTTGCTGCGCTCGATGGTTTTGATCTTTCCCACGTAATCTTGCCCGATGGCGAACAGTATAAAACGCTTGATGTCTGGGGTCAGATTATTGATGAGCTATTAGCGCGTCGGTTTAGTCGCAACTGTACGCTTATTGCCCTAGGTGGTGGGGTCATTGGTGATATGACAGGCTTTGCTGCAGCAAGTTATCAGCGGGGTGTAGATTTTATTCAGGTGCCGACGACGCTTCTTTCGCAGGTTGATTCATCTGTTGGTGGCAAAACAGGTGTTAACCACTTATTGGGCAAGAACATGATTGGCGCTTTTCACCAGCCAAAATGTGTTATTGCTGATACGGCATCTCTCAATACACTTGATGATCGCCAACTATCCTCTGGCATTGCTGAAGTGGTTAAGTATGGCCTGATCGGTGATCTGCCATTTTTTGAGTGGTTGGAAGATAATGTCTCTAAGTTGCTATCCCGAGATACCTCCGCGTTAGTCTATGCCATAGCACGCTCTTGTCAGGATAAGGCTGACATTGTCTCCGCTGATGAGTGTGAAGTGGGTCAGCGAGCGTTGCTAAATCTTGGCCATACCTTTGGTCATGCCATTGAGACAGGAATGGGTTATGGCAAATGGCTACATGGTGATGCTGTTGCCGCAGGTATGGCTATTGCCGCTAAGTTGAGTTGCCGTCTCAACTGGATGGATAGGGAGGCTGAAAGGCGTGTGGTGAAGTTGCTGAAGCAGGCCCAATTGCCTGTTGATCCACCACTAGCTTTGAGTCCTGAACGCATGGTGTCGTTGATGTCTGTCGATAAAAAAGTGATGGATGGCAATTTGCGTTTAGTGCTGCTAAAGGGTATCGGCGATGCGTTAATAACAGACCAGTTTGAGACTCTAGATATTGTTCAGACCCTCAATGAGTACACCCAGTAATAGTAGTCCACAGAGTGCTGAGCAATTGCCCTCTTGTGATGGAGAGCAAGGCTTCTACACAACGCCAGAACTTTCCCAGCGCCTAGACTTGATTCAGCACTTGGTTGATAACAGTGGGCTTATTCCGCTGATGCGCGGTGAGGTCGGTGCAGGAAAATCAACAGCGATATACCAGCTGCATGCTCAGGCGAGTGATAGTTGGCTGCTATGTCGAATTGATGCCAACCCAATGCTGCACCCGGATCAATTAATGGTGCGACTAGCACGGTTTTTTGGTCTCCCTAATGCCGATGATAATATCCGAGATCGCCTAATCCGCTGCTTTGAGTCTATTCGTGATGAGGGGCGGTTGGCTGTAATTATCATTGATGATGCAGAGCAGCTACCCCCGGCATCATTGATTGCACTGCTTCGACTGCATGAGCAGCATTTAGGTAAAGTGCCAATTGTTGCATTGGTGCTGTTTGCACTACCTACGATCGATCGCATACTTGCTACTCCCCAGCTACAAGTGATGAACTTGCGGCAATTCCATATACTCGATATGCCCCTGCTCTCTCGTGAGCACGTAGCTGGTTATTTAGAACTTCTCCTCAAACAGGAGGGTTTGGCTGATCAGCTTTCATTAGCAGAGCCAAAAATAGATACGCTGTTTTGTATGAGTGGTGGGCTACCAGGAAAATTGACCCCCCTGGTTCTTCAGTCGATTAATGAGAGTGTACCGATTGGTCAAGTTCAAAAAAACAGATACTCATTTGGTGTCACTGTTGCGTTAGTTGGAGCCGTGTTAGTCGTAGCGCTGTTACTATTATTTCAGGATAAAATCAATCGGATATTTAGTGCTGATGTGGCAAATCAGCCGCTGTTATCTTTGCCTGATCAACGCCCTTTACCTCAGAAAGAAACTCCGCTTGAAGCTATATCCATAAAGCATGATTTGGCTGAAGTGACACCAGTTGAAGTAATATCAACTGAAGTGACACCGACCGAAGTGACACCGACCGAAGTGACACCGACCGAAGTGACACCGACCGAAGTGACACCGACCGAAGTGACACCGACCGAAGTGACACCGACCGAAGTGACACCGACCGAAG
>JAMOMH010000101.1 GCA_027068675.1 Sedimenticola sp. | reverse complement strand
CCAACCATGACGGGTATGATGATGCCACCGGTATTCCGATGCAGTTGGTTGATTTAGACCGTGACGGTATTCCCAACCATTTAGATACTGACAGCGACGGTGACGGTATTCCCGATGCTGATGAGACAGGTGATCATGACGGTGACGGTATTCCTGATTACCTTGACTATGATCCGCAAGGCTACTTCTACGATGTTGATGACGGCACCATTGTCAGCGGTGGAAGCATTGAAGTGGTTTGTGATAACGGGCAGACACCGGTCATTGTCAAAGACGGTAGCGACGGTGAGTACCAGTGGTACATTCCAGGTCTCTCTACAACAACCACATGTACCATGAATTTCAGTATTCCGCCACGCTATGAGCTCCATACCGAGTGTAGTGAACAGACTGGAGCACTTGATCCTACCGGTCAACCTAACCCGTACTATCTTGGAAGTTCACAAAACGGGTTAAGCGGTAAACTCGTTGACTTTAGCTGCAGTGCCAACCCATGGTATGGCAGTTTTGTTCTAGAACCGGGCGATCCTGAGATTATGACCAATAATGTACCGATTAAAAAGAAACCCGTAGCCGTACCGACACTGGGTGAATGGGGACGCATCTTAATGATGCTAGCGATGTTTGTAGCCGCCCTGCTGTTACTGCAACGCTCAACACGACGTTCTCTCTCTTAAGAGAGCGTCATGTACATGTAAATTTAAGCTTGTAACTCTTTAAGGCGCGCTTTGACGTTGGCAACATGCTCTTTAACCCGCACCTTCTCCCACACTTCGGCAACTTTGCCCTCGGGATCAATAATATAGGTACTGCGCACAATACCCATATACTCGCGACCGTAATTTTTCTTGAGCTGCCATACACCGTACTCCTGCATCATCTGGGTGCTTTCATCACTAAGCAGTGTAATCCCTAAAGATTTTTTGTCAATAAAATTGCGATGTTTTTGCGTACTGTCCGCACTCACGCCTAAAATCACCGCGTCCATATCGCTAAACTCCGGCTCTACCTCGGTAAACTCACATGCTTCGGTAGTACAGCCGGGGGTGTTGTCTTTAGGGTAAAAATAGAGCACCACCCACTTACCGCGCAGATCTCGCAGACAGATCTCGACATCATCTTGATTGGGCAGACAAAACTCCGGTGCTTGACTTCCTACTTCTATCATTATTGTTCCTAACTATTGATTTTTCGTGATGCTACTATACCATCAAAATTTAAACCATAGTTTCATCAATAATCTCAATATGGCGGTAGTGCTCTAGCAACATCGCAGCCGCGATACCGTTACCGTAACGCAGTAGTGTCTGGTTGGCATCGACAATAGGGGTGGTGCCGATACCGCAGCTGGGCGATTTGGATTTTAAGACAATAGCATCAAGATCGGGATGCTCTGCAATAAGGTGCGCGGTCTGCTCTTGTAGTAGTGCGGTCACATCACGTCCACTCTCATCACCGATGGTACGGTACTGCCCCTCGTTACAAACAACAGAAATACGCTCGCGCGGCGTACCCAATACCGGTGCTTCGGGGCAAAAGAGCACCACCTCACACCCCTCAAACCTCTTTTTTACATGTAAATTCTCTTTACACGCGCCGTCATAGCGGCATATCTCTCCCCACAAGCATGCCGAGACGGCTACTTTCATACAATGACCACCGACTTAATCTCGGTCATCTCCTCAATAGCAAAGTGCGGTCCTTCACGTCCGACACCGCTAAGCTTCACACCGCCGTAGGGCTGAATATCAAAACGCAGGGTGGGCATATCGTTAATGACAATACCGCCGGCATCAAGCGCATCAATGGCGCGTTGGGTCAGTTTCAGATCATTGGTAAACACAGAGAACTGCAAGCCGTACGGCGAATTGTTCATACGCGGCAGGGCATCATCAAAACTCTCTACTTTGACCAGACTGACAATAGGGGCAAAGACCTCTTCACAAACAATCGCCATATCATCCGTGACATCTGCCATCACACACGGGTAGAACATTCGACCTTCTACACGAGGCTCTAAGAGTGCTCGTGCCCCCTCCGCAATGGCACTCTCTACCCAGCCCAACGCACGTTGTGCCGCCTCATCGTCGATGAGCGGTCCCATAAAGGTTCTCTCCTCATAGGGTGAGCCGACAATAAGCTGTTGCGTCTCCTGCGCCATGAGCGTAGCAAACTCATCATAAATTGCCGCATCAACATAGATACGCTGTAGTGAGATACAGACTTGTCCCGAGTTGACAAAAGCGCCCAAGGCACACCGCTGCGCGGCATACGCCAGATCGGCACTGCATTCCACAAAAGTCGCCGCATTACCGCCGAGCTCCAGACTCACCTTTTTAATGCCGGCATTTTTAGTAATAATCTCACCCACAGGTACGGAACCCGTAAAACTGATGACCCGCGGAATATCACTGGTAATGAGTGCCGAGCCTACCTCGGCATCACCATAGACTACACTGAGTGCATCGGGCACGGCATATTCGCTCTCAATAAAAAGTTTGGCAAACTTGTACGCTGTCAGCGGTGCTTCGGGCGTGGGTTTAAGCACTACGGCATTACCGGCAACCAGTGCGGGGGCGAGCTTATGCGCAACAAGGTTAAGCGGAAAATTAAACGGCGTAATGGCAACCACGACACCAACAGGCTCACGACGGAAAAATGCCACGGTTTTTCGCCCGCTTGGCATGGCATCGGTATTGATGGTCTCTCCGTGCATGGTGCGCATGGTCTCAGCAGAGAGGCGTACCGTCTCAATACAGCGATCAACCTCAATGCGCGCAAAGGTGATGG
>JAMOMH010000100.1 GCA_027068675.1 Sedimenticola sp. | reverse complement strand
GTTGATATCTCAGCCAGTAATGAGGTGGGTGATATTGCTAAAGCCTTTAACCACCTGCTTGATAAGGTGCAGGAGATTATGTTGCAGGTGGATGAGTCATCCAGCTTACTCACGGGTTCTGCTAAGCAGCTTAAGCAATCGGTGGTTTCCACCAGCCAACGTATTCAGGATCAAGAGCGGCAGACAGAGCAAGTTGCCACGGCGATGAATGAGATGACCGCTGTGGTCGATGTTGTAGCGGGCAATGCTAATTCTGCCTCTGAAGCGGCACAGCAGGCCAATGTTGAGGCGGCTAGTGGCCAATCTGTTGTGAACAATACAGCCCAAAGCATCAATGAGTTGGCGCAGAATATTGAAATAGCCAATAGTGCTATTGAGCGGGCAGGTAAAGATAGCCAAAGCATTGGTGGTGTTCTGGATGTGATTCGAGGCATTGCTGAGCAGACCAATCTCCTGGCGCTGAATGCCGCTATTGAGGCTGCTCGTGCAGGTGAGAGTGGCCGTGGTTTTGCTGTGGTGGCCGATGAGGTACGCTCTCTAGCAGGTCGCACTCAACAGGCTACAGAAGAGATTAATAACATGATCACCCGCCTACAAGTTGGTGTTAAAGAGGCTGTGGAGGTTATCGGTAAGAGTCAAGATCAGGCTAATGTGAGTGTTGAGCAGGCGAGTAGAGCGGGCAGCTCGATACAGGGTATTACTGAATCAGTGGTCACTATTAATGAGATGAATGAGCAGATTGCCTGCAGTGCCAAAGAGCAGGCAGCGATGACTGAGGATGTAAATCGTAGTGTTACTCGAATTAATGAGCTGACAGAACAGGCATCGGCAGATACCCAAAGCTGTGCTGAATCGAGTGAGCAGCTGGCTGATTTAGCTGTCAATCTAAGTAGCTTGGTGCATCAATTTAAATTATGACGTAAGTGTTGCGTAGAGCAGTGGCAACTCTTTGGGGAGTTGTGATGGTTTGTGAATGACAACAAAGCTGCTATTGCCAAAGATGTGCGGCAGATACTCGGCCGCCTTGGTGTCGATGGTGACACAGAAGGGCTGCAGGCCGAGTTGCCGCGCCTCGTGGATCGCCTGGCGAGTATCTTCAATGCCATAACGCCCCTCATATTGATCGAGGTCATTGGGTTTCCCATCCGTCAGAATCAATAGCAAGCGTCGGCTGGCGGGTTGCTCTTTTAGTAGTTGGCTGCTGTGGCGAATAGCCGCCCCCATTCGAGTGTAGTAGCCGGGTTTTATCTCATTAATACGCCCACGAATATGGCTAGTATAAGACTCATCAAAGCTCTTCAGTTGGTGGTAGCGGATGGGGTCGCGTTTACGTGATGAGAAACCGTACATTGAGAAGCGATCACCGGTGGCAGAGAGACTCTCAGCGAAGAGGAAAAGGGCGTCACGAATGACGTCAATCACCCGCATATGATCGTTGACCCAGCTATCTGTTGAGAGTGAAAGGTCAGCGAGTAGCAGGCAGGCGAGATCACGTTTTCCGGCGCGTAGATCTCGATAGAGACCATCAAAAGCGGCCACTTGCCCGGCTGCACGGTCACCACTGAAACGTAGGAATGCGTCGAGGTCAATCTCACTCCCCTCTTGTTGGCTATGTTGCCAGATGCGGGCGGGGGCCAACTGTTGAAATTGGGCGCGTAATTTTTTTGCGGTGGTACGTAGATGGCTGGGTAGTTCGCAAGCGGTAGCATTGGCGGCAATCATTGGAAGCAGGCGACAGTAGTCTGCTCGCAATTCGTGTTTTTTATAGTTCCACTCGGGCAGCAGGATGCCGTCGCTCAGTACTAAATCATCATTGTCGGCAGCGGGTAGGTCGAGATCAAAACGCAGTGCACCACTGCTGGGTTTACTATCTTGGCTGATGCTGATCACTTCCATATCCTGTGCGGCACTGGCGGCGCTCTCAAGATCATCCTCATCATCTGAGGAACGATCAAGCTTGATGAACTCTCCCCAGCCAAAGAGGTTCTCCATGCGGATGGTGATAAGCCCTTTATCCTGGCTCTCAGGTTTCTCTGTCCGCTCAGATTTACGTCGTTTGTCATCATTTAGGTTGAGCGTCTCCCCCTTCTCATGCTGCTCATCTTCATCATTGCGAGTAATGCCAGGGTGTGGCACGGGGGGGAATGGGTGCAGCCAGAGTGGCACCGGTTGTGGTGCTTTGTTGGCATGAGGAAGCTGTTGAACACTACCTGGATTGCGTAGTGCTTGGCAAATGGCTTGCTCCTGGGCGGCCTCATCATCGGGTAGTTTGTCGATGTTGCACCGCTGGCTGAGGTGCGCTTCAACCAAACGCTCATAACGTGAGCGGATGCCTGGAAATCGTTCGATGGTTTGTAGTGTGAACTGTTGATTGCGACTAAACCAAGTGCTCTCATCACTCACCTCGGCAACGGCTAGAGCGGCCAGCCAGAGGTAGAGATCACGATTGAGGCGGCTCTCAGGGAAGTAGTCGATCTCAGATGGAAGAATCAGTGCCTCCTCATCACGCCATGCCAACTCGATATGTTGATTGCTTCCCGCAATACGCTGTAAAAAGGTGCGTCGTGCGTAGTGCTCCATCGCATTACTAGCACGAACTTGTAGTGCGCCATCACCGCCGAGTGCGCGAAACATGATGCCGGCAGTACGGCTAACTGAAGCGAGTGTGACGGTCGCCTTTGGGTAGTGTGTATCGGCTGCTCTGGTAATAAAGCGGTGCCAAATTTCACCAACTTTCTCTTCCATCGTTTATCCTGTTGTTTGACTGCAAAGGGAGATAAATTGAGTGTAAATTACTCTTTTTGAAT
>JAMOMH010000099.1 GCA_027068675.1 Sedimenticola sp. | reverse complement strand
GGAGAAATCTGGGAGATCACTGGCGAAAACAGCGGCACGGTGGGTGGCCTAGAATTTATTGGTTTCAACAACCTGCAAGGCGACAGTGGTGTGGATACCTTCAATATCAATGCGGTGATTGGCAATATCAATGCTGGCAATGGCGCCAACATCATCAACGTTAATAGCGATGGTAGTGTCACTGGTGCCATTTTGAGCGGTATGGATGGCGACACCATCATGATCACTGGTAGCGCCAACAGCATCAATAGTGGTGCTGGTGATGATGTGATCACCGTATCGGGCAGTGTAAGCGGTGTGATTGATGGCGGTGGCGATAATGACACCTTGACCATCAACGTGATGGGGAATCAGATCGTCCAGCTGGGCGATGTGGTTTTAAACAATGGTGAAGATTTCACTGTTGATAATATCGAAACGATCAATGCTGATGGCACTACCGGCAACACCCTGCGTGCTGATGCCGGTGACAACATCTGGACAGTGAGCGATCTGAATGATGGCATGGTTTCCGGTGTGACCTTCAACAACTTTGCCAACCTTGAAGGCAACAGTGATATCGATACCTTCAACATCACTGCGGCGATTGGCAATATCAATGCCGGTGATGGTGCCAATATCATCAACATCACTGCCGATGGCCGTGTCAGTGGGAGCATTCTTGGCGGTGTTGATAGTGACACCATCACGGTTGATGGTACTGTTGCCGCGATCAATGCCGGTGATGGTGGCAATACCGTCACTATCAATAGCTTGGGTAATGTTGCCGGAGCTGTGATAACCGGTATGGGTAGCGACACGATTACCGTTGCAGGCAGTGCCGCTTCAATCAACGCTGGAGGTGGTGATGACCTGATTGAGCTCTCTGGCGCGGTCAGTGGTTTGATTAATGGTGGGGCGGGTAGTGACCAGCTTATCCTGACAGGGCCTGATGATCAGATCATTGAGCTGGGCAATCGCAGTAATGAAAATTTGAATGTTCTCTTTATCGAAACCCTCACCGCTAATGCGGGTAGTACCAATACCCTGCTTGGCGATAGTGATGCAGCGATCAACGACTGGGATATTACCGGTGTCCGCAGCGGCAGTGTCAATGATCGAACCACCATCACGGTGTTTAATAACATCGACAACCTGGTCGGTGGCGCATTGGTTGATAATTTTGACCACAACCTGAGCAGTGGCCAGTTTGCGGGTCTGATTAATGGTGGCGGCGGCAACGATACACTGGATATTTTGACGGTGGGTGACCGCACCATTGAGTTGGGCATGAACGGTGATACCGCCAACCTAAATGTTGCCTTTATCGAAACCCTCGCCGCCAATGCCGACAGTGTCAATACGCTGATGGGTGACAGTGATGCCACGACCAATGATTGGACCCTCAGCGGTACTCGCAACGGCAATATCAATGATCAAACCAGGACTACCACATTTAGCAATATTGATAATGTCACCGGGGGAGCATTGACCGATAATTTTGATCTGGCAACAGGTGGCTTTGCCGGTTTGATTAACGGTGGTGCAGGTAATGACAGCCTGACCATTACTGCCGCCGGCAATCAGATTATTGAAATTGGTAATCGGGTGAACGGTAATTTGAACGTCTATCAACTGGAGACCCTGACCGCGAACGAAACCGCCGCAAGTAGCCAATTGATTGGTGACCTTGACCGGGCCGCCTTTATCACCAGCTGGACTATCGATGGTGCCAACAGCGGCACACTGAATGATGGATCAAACGATATTAGCTTTATTAACTTTACCGATCTGACCGGCACCAGCGGTACCGACAATATCACCATCGTGGGTGCTGCTGCATCCGGTGTATCTGGTTTGATCAACGGCATGGGTGGTGATGACAGCCTGACTATTACCGCTGCAGGTGATCGCACCATCGAATTGGGTATGAACGGTGCTGCTGCTAACCTGAATGTCGTCCTTATCGAAACCCTCACTGCCAATGCCGATAGTACAAATGTCCTGATCGGTGATAGCGATGCTGCTATTAATGACTGGGAGATCAGCGGTGTTCGTAGCGGTAGTGTCAATGACCAAATTACCACCACAACTTTTAGCAATATCGACCACCTGACTGGCGGTGCACAGGTTGACAACATTGATCACAACCTCGCCAGTGGCCAGTTTGCGGGTCTGATTAATGGTGGTGGCGGCAATGATACACTGGATATTTTGACCATAGGTGACCGTACCATTGAGCTGGGCATGAGCGGTGATGCTGCCAACCTGAATGTCGCCTTTATCGAAACCCTCACTGCCAATGCTGATGGCGTCAATACACTGATCAGTGATAGCGATGCCAGCCCTAACAACTGGACGATTACCGGTACTCGCAGCGGTAATGTGAATGATCAAACCACGGTGACGGCGTTTGACAACATTGACACCCTCACTGGTGGTAGAAGTAGCGATAATTTTGATCTCGCCACCACTGACTTTGCCGGTTTGATTAATGGTGGTGCCGGTGCTGACAGCCTAACCATTACGGTTGCGGGTAACCAGATTGTTGAGATTGGTAATCGGGTGAACGGTAACCTGAATGTCTATCAACTGGAAACCCTGACCGCTAGCAGTGCGGTTGAACGTAACGAGTTGATTGGCGACCTTGATCGAATCGCCTTTACTACAAATTGGACCATCGATGGTGTCAATACCGGTACCTTGAGAGATGGATCAAACACGGTTCGCTTTAATAATTTTACCGATCTGACTGGGGCCAGTGGCAGTGATGGCTTTACCGTTTTGGGTGATGCGTCATCGGGCGTGTCCGGGCTGATTAACGGCATGGGCGGCAACGACCGGCTGGTCATTACGGCGACCGGTGACCGGGTTGTTGAACTGGGTGAGCGCAGCAGTGCCAATTTGAACCTGTTCCAGGTTGAAAATATTACCGCGAATGCAGATACCAACAATGAACTGTTGAGTGACAGCAATGCGACCACCAATAGCTGGATTATTGATGTGCTGAATGGTAATACAGTCTCTGATGGTACCAATAGCAGCGCATTCAGCAACTTCTCGACCCTCTCCGGTGGTACGACTATTGATGAATTTACTGTCAACTCCGGGGCGAGCGCCAACAATCTGAATGGCGGCGGTGGCGATGACAGCTTTGTGATTGCCGGTGGGGTAACCACGATCAATGGTGGTGACGGCACTGATACAGTGATACTCGATGCAGGCAGTGCGGTGGAGGGAGTCAATCTGGGTGATGACGGTGACTTTTTCACTATCAACGATGGTGCAACGGTTAGTGGTGAAGTCAGTGGCGGTTCCGGTCGTGATGTTATTACCATCAATGGCGGTACGGTGGGAGACGTTTGGCTGGGTGCCGGGGATGACCGGTTCGTGATTAATGGCGGCGAGGTAAATAGCGGTGAGGTAAACAGCGGTGTTTATGGTGAAGAGGGTAATGACACCTTCGTCTCCAACGGTGGCAGTGTGGATCTGTTTGATGGTGGTGGCGGCAGCAATGACCGCGTACGTTACGTGGGAGCTGTAATCATCGCACTGGGTGATTCGGTTGGCCTGGAGGGTGTTGTCATCCGTAATATCGAAGGTATCGAAGCCGATGACGGCATTATCAATGCACGACAAAATGTGGTTACCACCACCACATGGACTATCGATGGTTTCAATGAAGGGCAGGTTTATGACGCGACAGACCCTGGGCAGATATTGTCTTTCAGTGGTTTTTCCACCCTTAACGGCGGTAGTGGTGAGGATAACTTCAATGTCAATGGAAATGGCTCGATATCCGGCAGTGTCAATGGTAATGGTGGCAATGACAGCCTAAATATTGAACTGGATGCCGGTCGAACGCTGGCGGGAGAGATCAACTTCGACGGCGGGTTGATGAATGACATTGTCACTATTACCGGAGTGGCCGATAGCTATGCCGAAACCTATAACCCGGCTCAAGGCCCCGAAGGGGAAACCTATGACCAGTTGTCCTACGACAATGGTAGTGGTGCCACCCTTGATGTTAACTACCGGGGAACAGAAACCGTTAATGACAATATAGAGACAACCCGCCTCACCATCAACAGCGTGGGCAACGATGATGTTATTGAATTAGGCAACACCGTTTTTGGCACGCTCACCGGTGCGGTAAATATCAATTATACGGCTGGCAGTAAAAACAGTATTTCCCTTCTGGCGCTCAATGGCAGCGATGTCAATCTCACCAGTGATATGATGATTGATGGTGAGTTGCGGATTACTGCCGACGAGATCATTCAGACCGACTCGCCTCTTATCACCGCTAACCGCCTGACGCTGGCGAGTGTGAGCCGGGTCGGAACAGCTGAAAATGCCTTAACCACCAACGTCAACGAACTGGCCATCATTGACCACAGTGGCTCACTCTTTATCGATGAACAAAACGGTATCATGCTGAGCGAAATCTCCGACAGCGCCGGCAGCATAGTCATTACAGCAGCTGGTTCGATTGTTAGCACTGCTGACCTGCAAAGTGGTGGAACACTTCGCCTTGATACGACAGACAGTATTGATTTGTCTGGCGATAACCAGTTTTCTGGGGACACGGTATTCAATGCGGCAGACCATATTGTGTTGAGTGGTGCCAATATTTTTTCTGACATCGTGGAGATGAGCGCAACCAGTAATATCACCTTTGCAGGCAATGTTACCTCCTCCTCACCAATGACATTAAATGCAGGAAATGATATTGATTTATCCGGTACTGATAACCAGCTGAACGGCGAACTCACGCTATCAGGCGCTACGATCAACATCAATAATAATACTACCACTACATTGGCGAGTGTGGCCGCCCAGAACCTGACGATAGTCTCAACCGGTGATATCACGAGCACCGGTGCCGTTGTGGTGCAGGATGGCAGCATGAGTGGCGTGACAAGGTTAACTTCAACAGAAGGCAGTATTATTTTAGAGAATGAAAACAACAATTTTGAGCAGGTCGTCAACCTGACAGCTGCCAATGATGCCACCTTGATTGAATCCGATGGTATTACCCTTGTGGATGTTAGTGTTGGTGGCGCATTAAATGTCACCACCAACAATGGACTGTCAGCTAATGATATTGCCATTGGCGAGATGGGTGTTGGCAGCATAACCGCGACCACCATCAACCTGAATGCCAGCGAAGGGGCTATCGTCAATCGCTCCAGCAATCTGGAGGCAGGCGCCATCACCTTGGCTGCTGCCACCGGTATTGGTCAGGGTGGCATTAACAACGGACTTGAAGTGGATAGGGCAGGAGCTATTAACACAATCACATCCAACTTAAGCGTCATTAATGCCTCATTTGATGAGAGCGGTAGCGTCTCCACAGAGACCACATCAGGAACTGTCAATATCAATAATACCGGCAATGTTATCGTTAACGATCTTCGCAATTATGGTGACATTATTTTGGGCAATACGGGGGGCAACATTACCCTGGCTGTGACGGGAAATGGAGGCGCAATTAACGCCAACTACGGTGGTGACATGTCAGATACAAGCTATGCCGGCAGCGTTGCTATACTCAATGACGGTACAAATAGTCTCTCAACTGCAGGCATTGGTTTTAATGAAGCTGATATTATTGCTGAAAACCTCTTGGTGAATAGTGTTACAAGGTTTGGTGATCAGGCAAGACCTGTCAGATTAAGAGTGAATAACCAATTTGAGCTGTACGCCGGCCAGGGAGCTGTATTCTACTTTGGTGGCAGGCCGACCAGTGTCATCACCAGTGCTGATTTAGTGCTGCAGGTTATTCAGGGTTTTAGCGGGTTATCGAGTCAGCAACTGGTTAATATAGAGAGCCTGAGTGAAATTGACCCGGCGATCTTTACTGAAGTTAGAAACTATAACCACGACGACATTGCTCTACTGTTACCTGCTGATCAGCGTTATAGGTATGGCGATGAGGAAGAAGAGGAAGATGGATTGAATGAGAGCAGCGATGGATAAGGACTCCACTGGCAGCAGTGACACCCCCAAAGCCTATATCGCTGGTATCAGCATGATCAACCTTCCCGAGACCTGAAAATATTAGAATATGTCACCATTCACCTCAGTGTTTTTTTGATGGTACCCTCAATAACCGTATCAACATCGACCACTACGTTGCCGACATGGCGGTGTATCAAGGGTGAGGAGTGAAAATAGGCCAATGGTGGCCGATAAGCACATCCCGCTGGAACGTGGAAGTGCCAAATGAGTCATGTGTGGTAGGCTTGTACGTTCTGCTTACACCTGTAAATGCGCTCCCTCTCAGTCTTGGATCGCTGTATATATATTAGCAAGAACACCGCTATGCCCCAGTTAAACCCCAAGCGTTTGATCAATTTTCCGAGAATGTTGCTGGTGTTGTCTATTTTGGTTTTGGCGGGTTGTTTCTTCAGTGAGAATGATGGTTAGTGTGATAATTAAAAAAATCAATGCGTTACTGTTTATTGTCGTGGCCGTTTACGCCTCGGCAGCAATGGCAGAGTTTTTGGAAATGCCGGAGATTGAACACTTCGGGGATGCGGAAAAGAAAACGCTGCTCCAGGATCTGGATGTGCCTGCAGTACGCGACCGTTCGCCTGATCCAACGGCGGGACCAAGGCTTGCGGTCTCGGAGTTCAGAATACAGGGGCTGGTCGAGTTTCCAGAGTTGGGTATTACCCGTGAAACGTTAACTCAAATGGTTGAGGGTATTCGTTTTGACATTATGGGCGAAGGCAAGCTTCTTGAATCAGGTTATACCATTGATGAATTAGGCGAGATATCGGATCTTCTTGTTGAGATTGAGGAGGAGACTGTAGAGCGACACGTTTCCCCGCTTGAAGTCCAAAAACTGGTTTGGCTAGTCCGAGAGCAACGTGGCAAACGTGGTGTTACCCTGGGTCAAATTGAAGCGGTCGCAAATGAAATTACCCGCTTTTATCGAGAGCGTGGTTTTGTTCTTGCCAAGGCATTTATTCCAAAGCAACACGTCAGGGACGGGATAGTCAGCCTTACCTTATTGCTCGGGGTGTTGGGGGAAGTCTCGGTAAAAAATAACACGATGTATGATACCGAGTTATTGGATTCAGTTTTTGATGATCTGTTAACAAAACCCGTTACCAACAAGATAGTTGAAGAGAATCTGTTTATTATCAACAATTTTCCGGGTATCAAAGTGGATGGTTATTTTGAGCCGGGTTATCAGGTAGGTGATACACGATTAAACATTAATGTTAAAAGCGAGGCTCGTTACAACGTCAATTTTAGAGTAGACAATCATGGTACAGATGAGTCTGGTTTATACCGGTTTTATTCGGATTTTCAGGTTAACAATCTGCTGGGCATAGCTGATTACATAAAAATTGGCCTGTTACAGGCAAAGTTACCGGATAACACAACATATGGGCAGTTATCATTTGAAAGTAACTTTTTTAGCCCCCGCTTTCGAACAGGTATTGAGTTATCACGCAATCAGTTCATCGTGGATCAATCAGAAAGTAATACTAGTATTGAGTTGAATGGTGAAGTTGATGTTTTGAGTCTATATGGCCGGTACATAAAAGAGCGTGGACGTACAAGAAACAGTAGTTATGAATTTCGAACCGAAGTGTTCACCTCTGACCTGCAAATTGGCAATTTGCCTGATATAAACGATGCACTGGATGAAGAGTTAAGGCATTTTTCGATAAAATATGAGCTGGATTATCTGGACGATACGAACAAGCGCCTGCATAAAGGGAGTGTTAAATATACGCGGGGTAGATTTGAATTTGGAAAGAATGAAGAGCAAGATGAAGATTACAATATTTTATCGGCTGACTATACGCTGTTAACTTTTTTACAGGTTCCGTTTACAGAAAGTATCTCTCGGCTTATTTTTCGTTCCAGTCTTCAATATTCTGGAACCAACCTCTCACCAATTGCACGATTCTCTGTAGCTGGTTCAACGCGAGTGAGAGGGTTTTCACCTAACTTTTTTACCGCAGATGATGCACTGTATCTCGGAATTGATTGGGTGTTTGATAGCCCCGATATATTTGATGTTCAAGTGGGGTCGGTTAACTTGGTAAAATTTGTCAAACCTTTTCTGTTTTTCGACTATGGTTATGGAAAACAGCATACGCTTGCTTCAGGGGAGAAAAATACCACAGGGCAACTGGCCAGTGTCGGTATCGGGTTGCAGTTTTCGCACGGCTATAATTTTAGCGGCAATCTACTATTGGGTTACAAAGTGCTCAATCAATTCACTGGCATTGCCGAACCAGAAGCAGATAGCAAAAGGTTGTTATTTGACATGCAGTACAGTTTTTGACAGCTGGTAATGTTGCGTTCAACGCTCCTGTGGTGTCTCGCAGTTGCGTTGTAGTACTTGAAGCAAGGGAATTGCCTGCGCACTATGCTTTACCATGGGTGCTGACAGACCAACTAAACATAACATTATCAGCTTGATGATGTACTAGTTTCATTACGTCATCGTGATGAAATCGAAAAAAATTTGGTTTTGAGTGGATATGTTTGAATGTACGGGTTGTTCATTGTTAACAATTTCCCTACTATAATGAGCCAAGTTATGGGTGTTTTTTTTGTTTAAACAATATGGAAGAGAGGAACGTTAGTATGGCTATATATCTTGATTATGATGGAATAAAAGGAAACGTAACCGCTGAAGGTTTCGAAGAGTGTGTCAAAATCAGCTCGGTAAGTTTTGGTGTGTCACGCCCGATCACGATGGAAGCAGGTAAAATGGCTAACCGTGAAGTGGGTAAGCCCAATATTTCTGAGGTGACGTTAACCAAAGAAGCTGACAACTCTGTTGCGGCGCTGTTTAAAGAGTCTGTTTCTGGCTCTTCAGGCAAAAATGCAATTCTTAAATTCACTCGTACTGGCAGCGACAGTGTTGAGGAATTTATGGAATATTCACTGGAAAATTGCTTGGTTAGCAGCTACCAAATCTCTGCTGCAGGCGATGCCGAGCCAGAAGAGATGATCACTCTGAGCTTCTCTAAGTGTGAAATCAACTACAAAGACCACGATGCAACCAACAAGACGGGTAATCCGCAACGTGCAGGTTACGATCTGGCAAAAGCTGTACCGTTATAAAGCAAAATGAGATTGATGCTGTCTGTTCAGACAGCATTGATCTCTTTATTTCTGCGACAAACATGACGGTATGCCCTGGAGTTGGGGGTATGACTGCCACAAAAAATACTTGGGCTAAGGAGTTCAGTGAATGAGTGACTTTACTCAGGATCACCGTCTTATTTCTGTTGAAACACCTTTGGGTAAGGATGTTCTTTTACTTACTTCATTTGATGGTGTTGAGTCTATCTCATCCCCTTTTCAATTTAAGTTGACCACACTCTCTTTAGATCTTGAAATTAAGCCTGAAGAGCTTATAGGCAAACAAGTTACTGTTAAAATACAGAACGAACATGGTCGTGTTTTTAATGGTTTTGTTCATGAATTTGCATTTGGTGAAATAAAATCCAGCAGTTTTCGTGAGTATCATCTGGTTGTGATGCCGTGGTTCGAATTTCTTTCCCACACTGAAAATCGTCGTATTTTTCAAAATAAAAATACAAAAGAAATTGTCACTCAGGTGTTTTCTGATTTTGGGTTTAGTGATTTTAATTTCAGGGCTGAAGGTGGTACACCGAGGGAATATTGCGTTCAATATGGTGAAAGTGATCTGCAATTTGTCTCACGGTTACTGGAAGAGGAAGGCTACGCCTATTATTTCACCCATGAAGAGAGTAAACATACACTCATCATTGTTGATAAAGCGAATGCTTATAATGAATGTGCTGAAACGAATTTGGTCTATTCAAAAGGTTCAACACCAGATTCTGAGATACAGAGCTGGGAACATCATTATGAGTTCAAGAAAGGTGGCTGGACTTTAAGTGATTTTAATTTTAAAGAGCCGAATAAAAACCAGCAAGTAGAAGCAAAATCAAAAAGTAAATTTGCTAATAATAGTAAATTCAAACATTACGAATACCCTGATTTGTATGATGTTGGACTGGGGGTGGATCTGGTCAAAATTCGTATGGATGCAGAAGAAGCACAGATGAATACTATTGCTGGATCCAGTAACTGTAGTACTTTCTATGCTGGCGGATTTTTTAAACTGGATAAACATGATGCGAGGAGTGAGCAGGGCAGCTATATCTTGCTGAAGGTTGTTCATCACGCTTCTGATTCCAGTTATTATGCGGGTGAAAGTGGCGAATCGAGCTATGCTAACCAGTTTTACTGTATCCCATCTGACGTACACTTTCGGCCTGCCCGGAAACATCACCGCCCCGCAATGAAAGGGCCGCAGTCGGCAATAGTGACAGGCCCGGCTGGCGAAGAGATTTATATTGATGAGTTTGGCCGAATAAAAGTCCAATTTATCTGGGATCGGGAAGGCGGGAATGATGAAAATAGCTCCTGCTTCCTGCGTGTGATGCAGACCTGGGCAGGTAATGGATGGGGAACATCATTTATCCCCCGTATTGGCCATGAGGTTATTGTTACCTTTCTTGATGGTGACCCTGATCGACCGATTGTGACCGGAGCGGTTTATAACGGCGTTAACAAACCGCCTTACAGCTCAAAAACGCAAAGTGGCATCAAAACGCACTCCACTAAGAGTGGTACGGCAGCAAACTATAATGAGCTGCGTTTTGAAGATAAAAAAAATTCGGAACAAATCTATATCCATGCTGAAAAAAACCTGGATACAATGGTTGAGAATGACGAGACCCTGACTGTCGATAATGACCGCACCAAAATCATCAAGAATGATGAAAATTCCACAATCGAAAATGATCGCAACAAAACGGTTAATAACGACCAGACGGAAACCATAAAAAACAATAAAACCATTGAGGTTGGTAAGGATCACAAAGAAAGCATTCAGGCTAATATGACGATCAACATTGATGAAGATCTTAAAGAGTCTGTTCGTGGTAAATACCTGGAAAATGTGACAAAAGAGTATGGTTTGCGTGCAAAAGAGATCACCATGGATGCAGATGACAAAATTACCATTCAGACAGGGTCAGCAAAGATCGTGATGAAAAGCAATGGTGATATCACTCTCAGTGGCAAAACAATTAACATCAAAGGGTCGGGGAATGTGGTGATTAATGGCAGCAAAGTCATTACCAACTGATTGTGGTGGGTCACCGTGAAATATAGCGAATCGGACACAGCTCAAACACAGCAAGAAACCCAAGCGCCATTTTCCACTATATCACCGGGTGAAATTATCATCGGTACCCTGGTGGAAGTTGATGAACAGGGGCAGCCCCTCGTGAATTTCTCAGGAAATCCATCTGATCAACCATCAAAAGCAATGACAACACTTGTGCTGACTCAAACACATATTGGCAGGCAGGTTGCACTCTTGTTCGCAAACGGAAACATGAAAAACCCAGTGATAATGGGGATGATCCATAGCCCTCTGCAAGCTATGCTGGAAAATTTTGACCAGGCTAAAGATGAGGCTGAAAGTGATGTGCCGAATGAGACTGAGCAAGAGAGTGGCCTTGAAATAGATGATGTTTTGATCGATGGTAAAAAAATTGTTTTTGAAGCCAAAGAACAAATCGTTCTGAAATGTGGTGAATCAAGCATTACCTTAACTCATTCTGGAAAGATCTCGATACGTGGGAAATATTTGCTAAACCGCTCAACCGGTGTGAATCGGATCATGGGTGGTTCAGTGAAGGTTAATTAGGTTTGGGTTTAGCGCCAATATTGCATTATGTTACAACTTCAAAACAACACTCCTTTTGCCGTCAGTACGTCTCTGTTTCCGAATGAAGAGGCGATTGATACGCTCTATGTTCTGGTCAAAGGCACGTTTAATATCGGTAAACAATGGACACTGGCCGATGAGCAGTTACCGCCACTGGAAGGTGATGAATACTGGGGTGAGCCAGGTGAGTCCAGCATCAAATATGCGTCGGATTATCACACCGGTAAACCGGGTAGCGACATTGTTATGCTCGGCCATGCTTTCGCCCCTGATGGAAAAAAAGTTCACCAACTGGATGTCAGTCTGACACTGGGTCAGGTACATAAAGCAGTTCGTGTCTTCGGTGATCGTTATTGGCAAGATGGGCGAATTTCGGTACCACAACCTTTTAGCACCATGGCGATGACTTATGAGAAAGCCTATGGTGGTGCCTATATTGTGAATGGGGAAACGGTTACCGTAGAAGAGCGAAACCCCGTTGGTTGCGGCTACGCAGGCCAGCATACAACGGAAGAGATGAATGGCACGCCACTGCCTAACCTGGAAGACCCCAACGATCTGATTAGTGATCTAAAGCATCAGCCGGTTCCCGCTTGTTTTGGTGTGAGTGCACCCCATTGGCGGCCTCGATCTGCTTATGCTGGCACCTATGATGAAGCCTGGAAAACCAGCCGTCTGCCCTATTTGCCAGAAGATTTTGACCGGCGATTTTTTAATATGGCGCATCCTGATCTGGTCTACCCTGGATTCCTTCAGGGGGGAGAGTCCGTGGCTGTTACCAACATGCACATCGGCGGTCCCCTTCATTTTCAAGTGCCCCATGTTAAGTTAAGCGCCAATGTGCTTGTTGCCGGAAACTCGGTTCACCCCCCATTCAATTTGGAAACACTGATCATAGAGCCGAATAAATTGAAGCTAGGCATGGTGTGGCGTGCGGCGATACAGTGCAACAAACAAGCATTAAAAATTAGCGATATAAAAGTGAGCATGGCACGATAGCCAAAGGAAAAACCATGGGACAAACAACATTTGCAAACGGGCGGGGAATCTCACATCAGGGTAGCGGTGGTAAGAGTATCGTCTTCCCTGATGTGTGCCTCACGAAAGTAGGCAAGCCGGTGGTGCCGATTCCTTATCCAAACATCGGCCAATCCTCAGATACCATTGATGGCCCTAAAACTATCACCACAGACGGAAAAATGCCGATGGTAAAAGGGGCAAAATATTCGAAAAGCACCGGTGATGAGCCCGGTACAAAAAAGGGAATCATCAGCGGTACGATTACTGATGTTTGTGAGTTCATGATGTACTCCTTTGATGTGAAATTTGAAGGAAAAAATGTTTGTCGT
>JAMOMH010000098.1 GCA_027068675.1 Sedimenticola sp. | reverse complement strand
CGCTCACTGCGACTCCCTCTTGCATGTTGTGGTGCTCTATCTCTATCATCACGCTCTCTACGAGGGTGTTTGCTGATAGGCTCACTCTTCATCTGAAGTGGGCGATCTTTCTGTGCCAAAAAGACGAGAGCTGCTGCGAGTTCGCTGCCACCGATATTATGCTCTTGCTGATATTGGTCAATGACATTCTCAAAGAATTTTAGATCTTGTGACTCAATGGTGTCGGTGATCTGCTGCTTAAACTGATCAATGCGGTGGTTAGCCACATCTTTATGGCTTGGCAGATGCATCTCAGTGATTGGCTGGCGGGTAGCTCGTTCGATTGAGCGCAACATGCGCTTCTCACGTGGTGAGACAAAGAGAATTGCTTCACCCTTTTTACCCGCACGACCGGTACGCCCAATGCGGTGAACATAGGCTTCAGTGTCATAAGGAATATCGTAGTTAACCACATGGCTGATCCGTTTTACATCAAGGCCACGGGCAGCAACATCGGTTGCAATGATGATGTCGAGTGACTTGCGCTTGAGTCTATCAACCGTCTTCTCGCGTTGATTTTGTGGGATATCACCATTCAGTGGTGCGCTGGAGTAACCGCGAGCCTCAAGTTTTTCTGCCAGTTCAGTGGTGGCATTCTTGGTACGTACAAAGATGATGACGCCATCAAAGGGCTCAACTTCAAGAATACGGGTCAATGCGTCGAGTTTATGGCTACCGTTCACCTGCACAAAGCGTTGTGTGATGGTCTCAACCGTACTGGTTTTGCTCTCAATTTTTATTTCGACAGGATCGGTTAAATGGCGCTGTGCCACCTTACGAATCTCTCGTGGCATGGTGGCAGAGAAGAGTGCCACCTGACGGTTCTCAGGCGTGTGGCCAAGAATCCAATCGACATCATCAATGAAGCCCATCTTCAACATCTCATCAGCCTCATCCAGCACCAATGCCTGTAATTTGTTGAGCTTTAGAGTTTCACGACGAAGATGATCCATCACACGCCCAGGTGTCCCCACCACCACATGTACACCCCGTCTTAGGTGCTGTAGCTGAATGCCCATCGACTGGCCACCGTAGATTGGCATGACATGAAAGCCTTTAAGGTGGCGAGCATAGGTCTGGAATGCCTCAGCAACCTGGATGGCCAACTCGCGTGTAGGGGTCAACACCAAAATCTGCGGTTGCTTGATCGACAGATCAATGCGGCTTAATAGTGGCAGTGCAAATGCAGCCGTCTTGCCGGTGCCGGTTTGTGCTTGGCCCAGAAGGTCACGTCCATCGAGTAGTGGCGGGATGCTTTCTGCCTGAATAGGGGAGGGGGCTTCATAGCCGACCCCATTGATAGCTTTCAGAATGGGGGCTGAGAGCGATAGCTGGTCGAAGGTGACGGAAGATGACATGGAGGGGCCTCATTAGAGTATAGAACCGCGCGGAGATGCGCCGCACTGGCGCGCAGTGAACCGGCCATTATACACGTTTTAGATGTGTGCGTATGGTGTAACAGGATTCTAAAGCAACAGAATTAGGTGAGTTAGGCTCAAGTATGGTGGCCACACCTCTTTCGCATACCTGCATAATATATGGAGTGATATACTCCGCTGATGTCAGAACAAATACCTGAAAATGATACCTACCATGAGCGCTTCGCAAGTTTAGGTCGGCTATACGGCACAGCCGCGATACCCATTTTGCAGCAGATGAATATCTGTGTGGTAGGGCTGGGTGGGGTCGGTTCATGGGTGGTAGAGGCCTTAGCACGCAATGGTGTGGGAGCAATCACTTTAATCGACTTTGATGAAGTCTCACTCTCAAATATCAATCGCCAACTCCCTGCACTAACCGAGACCGTAGGTGAGAAAAAGTGGGCCGTACTACAACAACGCATCCATAGCATCAATCCCGCGTGCCGAGTCACCATTGTTGATGACTTTGTTACCGATCGCAATGTAAGGCAGCTGCTCTCGCCAGAGGCTGGTTTCGACTATGTTATTGATGCCATTGATAGCATAAAATTCAAAGCCGAGATCATCCACCAGTGTAAGCGCAATAAAATAGCAATTATTACCATTGGCGGGGCGGGTGGTGTGACAGACCCCACTCAGATTGAAATTGCAGATTTAGTTCGCGTTACCAATGACCCGCTGGCAGCCAAAGTGCGGCACCAACTGCGCAGCCAGCACAATTTTAGCCAAAACCCGAGCCGCACCTTCCGTGTCGAGTGTGTCTTCACCCGAGAGCAGAAACGCTACCCTAAAGAAGACGGCACCATCGGCTACCAAAAACCCGGTATCCACGGTGTCTCACTCGATTGCCGATTTGGCTATGGCTCCGCCGCCTATGTTACGGCCAGTTTTGGTTTTGCCGCAGCTGCGAGAGTAGTCAACCGAACATTAAAGAAAAAAATGGCGTTGTAGCCTCTTTTTACAGCAACTATACTGTACGTATTAATGTACATCTTGATTGGAGGTTCGTATGGATGCAATAAGCTACACAGCGGCTCGCGCAAATTTAGCTAAAACAATGGAAAAGGTCTGTAATGACCACGACCCAGTAATCATCACCAGAAAGCGTGAATCGCCCGTAGTTATGATCTCTTTAGAGGACTATCGGTCGATGGAGGAGACAACCTATCTGCTGCGCTCACCTAAAAATGCCAGGCAGTTGCTTGAATCAATGGCTGAGCTTGAGGCGGGAAAAGGTGTTGAACGAGCGCTGATTGAGTGACCCTTACGTTCTCATCGAATGCCTGGGCTCACTATCTGTACTGGCAAAAAACAGACAAAGCAGTTTTGAAACGAATTAATGCTTTAATTAAAGAGATAGAG
>JAMOMH010000097.1 GCA_027068675.1 Sedimenticola sp. | reverse complement strand
GGAGCCTCTCATCTTGAGAGTCTGACTAACAAAATCACTAAAGAAACAGCACCTTATCTAGAACCTCCAACCATTTTTTCTTCTTAGGCGGTCTAGACAACTTTGATTGTCCAACTTTTACACTCCACCTAAATACACTTATCGTAACGTCGTCATTGAGGCAATCCACTCAGGAAAAGCGTGAATAATAATGACCAACAGTGGTATGACAATAAAATAGGCATTCATCCATGCTTTAATCTTGGCATTGGCATTTTTTAGTTCCATAAAATGACCTACAACCATCCACCCTTTAAAGGCTAACGATATAGCCACAATAACAATAATCAATAGGCTTGGTTCTACCGTTTCAGTAATCACAGCATTACCTATGGTGATTGCCATGAGTAGCAGCCAAACAGTATCTATACGCCTGATTGGTAATGTCATAAAGACCTCCTAACGCAGTATATATAACAGTGGGAAAATAATGATCCAGACAAGGTCGATCATGTGCCAATAGCTGGCGATGGTCTCAAGGCCTTCATGCTCATCAGCAGTATAAGCTCCCTGCTTTAGGCGATAGATCCCCCATAGCAGTGCACCACTCCCCCAGGCAACATGCAGGAAGTGATTGAAGGTCATGTAGTAGTAGAGAGTGAAGAAGAGATTGGTATCAACATCCAGACCCTGTTTTATATTCCACATATACTCCCAATACTTCACACCCAGGTAGCAGCAGCCTGAAAGAATGGCCAGCCAAAGCCACCGTGTAGCAGCTTTAATCTCATTTAGGCGCACTGATTGAACAGATTTAGCGACAAAATAACTGCTAGAGAGGAGCGCTATGGTGTTGAGGGCGCCTGCCGTGGTATTGAGTTGCGTCGGCCCTTCGTTGAAGAGTTCTAAAAAGTGTACTTTGGCGATGAAGTAGACGATGAACATCAGGGCAAACTCACTCATCTCTGAGAAGATGGCAACCCATATCGCCATATTTCCAGGGACACGCCCTGCTACGGGTTCTGGCGCTCTGTTATTTCGCCACAAAACGCTCAATTTGGGGGCTATTAGCGTTAATGCACCTATCAACCTGCCTCTCCTTCAATTGATATCTCTGGCCCAATAAAGACTGTTTTATGCATTACAGTGGCACCCACTTCATCTTCCAAGAGAAAAGTAATAGGAGTGATCTCTACAGGCAGGGCTGCTCGCGGTAGATCAAGTACAACCATCCTGGTTATAGAGGCTCCACCAGCAACTGTAAAATAGTGCTCTCCTAACACTTCCACATCACCAAAGCCTTGTGTGGTCAACTGGTAATGAACAAACCGATCTGTTTTATTCTCAATTTTTACTTGGTAGCGGTTTCTTATCTCACCACTGCTAAGTTCGATAAATAGGGGCTGGCGTTGGTGATATACGTTTAAGTATAGGTCACCAATACTCTGAATGCCTACCACTAAGACCACCAGCGAAAAGACGATAATAGCAAAGGTAGTAACAACTAACGGGCTTTTGTAGAGGGCCTTCTCCCGCCCAGAAGTTAAGCTAATAAGTGATTTATAGCCAACCAGCCCCTTGGGTCGATCAATCCTATCCATCACATGATCACAAGCATCAATACAGAGACCACAGGTGATACAGCCAATTTGCTGTCCATCGCGGATATCTATGCCGGTAGGACAGACTGCAACACAAAGATCACAATCAGCACAGTCACCATTCTCACTATGACTATACAGCCCCCCCTAACTGCGCTCTTGGCTCCCCACGTTTCAAGCCATATGTTGGTAGAATAGTCTGATCACCATACATCACACCCTGTATTCACGCATACGGGCAGAGCCAGAAACAGGTCTGCTCACGCATTACACCTGCAAAGAGGTAGGTGCTTACGGTGAGTATCCCCAACACAACCCAAGCTGATTCATCTGCCTGTAGTGTAAAAAGATCAATCCAGAGCTGATATGCCTCGGTAAACCAAGCGGCAAAACTGACACTCGTAAGAGCTGCCAACAGTAACCAAACAAGATGTTTACCAAATTTTATTGCTATTTTCCTCACTCCCCAAGAGTCCTGATCTAACTGCTGACGTTCATTGACTCGCCCCTCAAAACGCTCTTCAATCCATAAATAAAGATCACTCCAGACCGTTTGGAAGCAAAAATACCCACAAAAGACCCTGCCCGCTATTACCGTAACTAAGATTAGCAACATAGCGAAAATCAGCATCACTACTGCCAATAACCAAACATCTTCTGGATAGATATTGAGGCCAAAAAAGTGGAACTTCCGAGCAGGGATATCAAGCAAGATAGCCTGCCGTTCATCCCAACGCAGGTATGGGCCTAAAAAGAAGGCGAGCCAAAGAGAAGCCATCCACCATTTGAATATTCTGAAGCTGCCCGCCATAGTTTTTGGGTAAATTTTGATATTGCCATCATGGACAGGCAGCCCTTGATTGATGATGAGAGGATCTGGGTTGATCTCTGATTTTGATAGCGTCAAAATTAAAGCTCCGGAATTAAATAACTCCAAAGCTATCTGCAAAAGCTAAGCCAGCTAACAAATAGGCTTATTGAACAATAACTTAGCCCACACCACCCATCTACCATAAATTTAAATTATACGACATTTCGTTTTTATCACGATATTCCGTATTATTGCCATAATATACCCAGTACCTGCATTTTTGATCTGAGCCTATTGGGGTGCATCTCTCACAAAGAGTTGTTGCTTACAGACCCAACTCTCGCCAACGCTTTTCAATCCGTTTCATTGATATGGGGTAACGGGTTTTTAGCTGTTGGGCAAAGAGTGAGACACGTAGCTCCTCTATCTGCCAACGGATCTCATCAATGCGTGGGTCGG
>JAMOMH010000096.1 GCA_027068675.1 Sedimenticola sp. | reverse complement strand
TAAAAGCCCAAAAGCACTGCATCCTTGCTTATTACTTTGCTAAAGTAGGGTAATTAGCAGACAAACCTTATCGCAACATAGGTCGAATAGATTGAATAAAAATAGCCAGGAAATAGTACCAATGGGCCAAAATAACATCACCTTTATCGGTGGTGGAAATATGGCTACCAGTCTTATAAGCGGCCTAATTGCTGATGGTGTGGAGCCTTCTGCTATTACCGTCTGTGATCCTGATGCTGAAAAATTGGCAGGTTTAACGGCATGTTTTACCATTCACGCTGAGACAGATAATAAAAAAGCTGTTGCAAATGCTAAGACCGTCGTTTTTGCTGTAAAGCCTCAGGTACTACAGCAGGTTGCTACTGAATTGGCATCTGTTATTCAGCAAGAGAAACCTTTAGTTATCTCCATTGCAGCGGGGATTCGTGAAGTCTCATTAGATCACTGGTTGGGGGGTGATGTTGCACTGGTCAGGGCGATGCCCAATACACCTGCACTGATCCAAACAGGGGCAACGGTTCTACATGCAAATTCTGTCACCAATGAGGAGCAACGCAACCAAGCGGAGACTATTTTACGTGCGGTTGGCTTGGTTCGATGGGTCAATGATGAGCAGTTAATGGATGCGGTGACTGCGCTTTCTGGCAGCGGCCCCGCCTACTTTTTCCTCGTCATGGAGGCGATGGAGAGTGCAGGTGTAGCAATGGGGTTGGATCAAGAGTGCGCACATCTACTCACCTTGCAGACTGCTCTTGGTGCTTCGCGTATGGCCATTGAGAGTCGAGATAGCCCCGCGCAATTGAGAGAGAAGGTGACATCACCTGGTGGCACAACAGAGCGAGCGCTTGAAACCTTTGAAGAGGGGCAATTACGTGAGCTATTTGCTGCGGCATTGACCTCTGCTAGAGATCGCTCACAAGAGCTGTCTGATATTTTAGGGGGTAATAAAAATGGGTGAGGGTTATCTGGCTAATCCCATTGTTTTTCTTATCCAAACGCTATTTGGACTCTACATTATAGTAGTGATGCTGCGCTTTTTGTTGCAGCTTATTAGAGCCGATTTTTACAATCCTGTTTCCCAATTTATTGTTAAGGTCACTACGCCGGTACTGCGCCCCCTGCGGCGCTTTATTCCTGGTATTGGTGGCATTGATCTCTCCTCACTGATATTAGCTTGGCTACTTAAAACAGCAGAATTAGCGCTTATTACATTCGTTATTGGTATGCCGTTTAGCCCAGCAGCTTCACCATTATGGGCCATCCCTGGTTTAGTGGAGTTGGTTATCAATATCTTCCTTTTTGCCATCTTAATTCAGGTGATTGTAAGCTGGGTTAACCCAGGAAATCACAACCCTGTTATCGGTTTGGTGCAGAAGTTGGTTGACCCCATAATGCGTCCAGCACAACGGCTAATACCCCCCATTGCAGGGATTGATCTATCGCCTATGGTTGTCATCATCGGTTTGACACTATTTAAGATGTTATTGCTACCGCCATTAAAGATGCTGACGGGTAGCCCATTTTAAGTCGTATCGGGTGATGTAGATCATTACAGTAGGGCGGTGAATCTTTCCGATAGCGCCTCTTCAATGTGGAGGTTGAAGGAGCCCCCGCCCCTCTGAAATGGCATGATGACACTATCAAATTTTAAATAGTGGTTGATAGGAGAGATCATATCTTAGCTTTAATAGATTTACTGATGACTGAAAGGGCATCATGCTCTGAAAAACCGAGTGAAGAGTAAAAGTTGGCGGGAATCCCCTCGCGTTGGGTAATAAGGTAGAGAGTGGTGATGCCTAACTCATCGAGCTGCTTCTCAAGAATCTCCATCAACATCTTACCGACCCCTTTTCGTTGTGTATCAGGTGCAACGCAGATCTCTTTTAAGTAGAAATACTTAGAGCCATTCCACTGCTCAGTCTCACCCATCAAAAAACCGATGAGGTGTTCACCATCTTTGGCCTGTATTGTGATTGAGCTGGGTGCGGCAAGAAAATTTCCCAGCCGTAAAATAACATCATCCAATGCCCACTCTTCATCCCAGGGTTTTTGCTTAAAGGTGGCTGCGTAGAGTTCTGCACAGCTGAGTAGGTCAGCCTCTTCAATGGTTTTTAATGTAATGTCCATAGTTGTCTACTCTTCTTAGTAAATTAGAGGGTTTTAGCTATCTCACATAACCCACAATAGAGATAAAATGGCAAATGGACCCTGTCAAAACAAACAGGTGCCAAATTCCATGAGCATGCTGTAGTTTATTCATATCATCCAGCGCATAAAAAATAATCCCTACCGTATAGGCAACCCCTCCTGCGGTTAGCCAAATCACGCCTGCGGACTGAAGTGCTGCCTCAAGGTTGGAGTATTCGAGTACACAGACCCAGCCCATTATGAGGTAGATGGGTGTTTGCAATATTTCAATACGTTTTGGCAGGTAGAGCTCAAGCAGGATGCCAATAACAGCAAGTCCCCAGGTAAAAGTGAGCATCAATGGGCCATTACCATCACCCAGTGAAACTAACATATAGGGTGTATAGGTGCCTGCAATCAATAGATAGATTGAGATATGATCAATCTTTTGGAATATTTTTTTTAGCCCAGGATAAGGCAGGCTGTGGTAGAGGGTGGACATGGTATAGAGCAGTACAAGCGATAGCCCAAATATAGTGAAGCTGGCGAGTAGTAGAGGCTCTTTTAGTTGTATGCCAATGGTTAGCAGTGCCCCCAGCCCTACTAAGGCTAAGATGGCGCCGACTAGATGAGTGATGCTATTGAATTTTTCGCCGTAGTACATGAAAGCCTAGTTGGTTTATCGGGTTGTTTTAGGTTTCTTAGTGAACCCTCTTTTGAGGTGGTGGTAACTGAA
>JAMOMH010000095.1 GCA_027068675.1 Sedimenticola sp. | reverse complement strand
TGCTGCCAGATTCAGTCTGTTGGAACCGGCATAAGGTGGTTTTTGACAGCTTCTTTGGCAAAATTATCGGCGACCAGGCTGAGAACATTCGCAACATACTGGCTGACACCCAGCTTCAGGAAATAGGCCTACTGGATACCCAAAAACTACTAGCCACTTTTGACCGGGTGATATCTGGCCGACAGGGATTCAATGTAGAGCTGCTGTACGCTTTAATGGCGCAGATCTGGTTTCAGAAATATTGGGGTTCGAGTCACACTAAGGAGGCTCTGAACAAGTCATGATTTTTTATACTGGCTAAAATAGCCCCGATTTAACCTGATCCCAGCCGCCATTTTTTAATTCGACATAACGTAGCGTAACATCTTGAGAGTCATTCAGAACGGTGTTGTCGCGAGTCAACCAAGCATGGGCTGCGAGATTATCCCCCTCTTTTTTTACACCGATATGGATCCAGCTAGAGATGTGGCGACGATTTAACATGCGCTGCTGTGCAATAGAGCGGCGCAGGCAGTTCATTGTGCGGAGATGATTTCTTGCAGCAACCTCGGCAATCTGTATCAGGCATGATATCTCTGCCGATGAGGCCCTATTTTTTGGCACCTCTTCAGGTTTTAACACAAGCCAGTGTTGCCACCTTTTATAGGGTACAACACTGATGGTGAGATCAACCCAGGCAAGCGTTAACCAAGCCTCAATCAACAGACTGACCTCTCTTATATCCAGATGATAGAACCGCTGAATTTTATGTAGCCGTTTTTTCAACCAAGCCATGCTCTGCCATCGCTTCCAGCAATTCCTGAAGGTCACTGCGGACGATTGTATCTACACTCTCATACTCTGCCACAATCCCAGCTACTACAGCATCTATTGACCCCGTCTCCTGTAGAAGCTCAACCATCCTGGTGCCTACAGTATCCAGCGTGTAGTAGTTGCCAGTGATAGGGTCAAGAATAACGGTTTCATCAGCCACTGCTTGGAGCAACAGGTTTGTTTTGATCGTGTATGGCATGGGATTGAGAGCATCCTGCTGTAAGGAGATATTACCCTATCAGAAAAATGGTCTGAACAGGGCTGTAAATTAGGATCAAATTCACCCTTGGGTTATAGCTGTATGAGCCTATCTGCAAGAGCCAGACTTGCAGGGCGATGGGTGATAAGAATAACCGTTCGAGTATGCAGCAGCTCTCGACACTCTTGGATAAAGTACTGCTCACCCTCAACATCAAACATGGCTGTGGCCTCATCCAGCAGCAGAATCACTGGGTCGGTCAGTAGCGCCCTGGCAAGAGCAATGCGCTGTCGCTGGCCACCTGATAGCCGTACTCCCTGCTCACCAATTGTAGTTAGATAACCTTCTGGCAGCTCAGATATGAACTGATGAGCATGGGCGGCACGTGCTGCGGCTTCTATCTCAGGCATACGGGCATCCGGGCATCCGTAACCGATATTCTCCTCGATCGTCCCATCTGCAAGCAGGACATTTTGGGCAACCAGGCCGATCTGCTGGCGCAAACTGGCCAGGGTAACGCCACGGATATCAATACCATCAATTTCAATTCGCCCTCTCATCGGGTCAGAGAAACGCATCAACAGGTGTAGCAGGGTGCTCTTGCCAGCACCATTTGGCCCTGTGATGGCCACTGTTTCACCCGCTTTAATATGCAAACTCAGGTGTTTGATAACATCTGGCCCTCCTGGATAGTGGAAACAGATATCCTGGAAACTGATCTCACCTTTCATCGGCGGCATCTTTATCTGGTTGGTATCTTCAGGTTCCGGTGCCACAGAAAAAATATCCAGTAGGCGCTCTGATGCCCCTCTCGCCTGCTGTGTCTGGCCATAGAGATTGGCTAGGCTGCTTACCGGCCGTGCAAACAGCAGACCATACAGCAGCAAGGTGATCAAATCGGGGATAGCGAGCTCACCCTGCATCAGGTGTTTACTGCTAATCCAGAGGACGAGTAGGATGCCGGCTGAGGCAAGCAGTTGAAGCGCTGGCGATAGGATAGCCTGCAACTTAAGTTGATGTGTACGTAACCGCAATACGTCAGCGATCTGCTGTTGGAAGCGTTCAGATTCCGTCGATTCCCGAGTAAACGATTTAATCAACGGCAACAGGCCAAGATTTTCCTCGGCAATTGCCAGCGTATCCGCCTGTTTTTGCACCAATGCAGAGGAGAGAGGACGTATCTCTTTTCCTAGTATTTTTAGGATGAGAAAAAATATTGGAATCAGTGCCGCCACCAGCAGTGCCACCACTCCATCGATCCTTGCCATTAGTACGAAGGAGCCGATGAGCACTAGCAGTGTCGGTAACACGCCTGCCAAAGTACCCGTAACGAAGTGGCTAAGAATCGCAACGTCATTACTGAGTAACGCCAGCACATCCCCACGTTTACGATGATGAAAATAGCTTACTGGAAGGGACTGCAGATGATCGTACAACCGGTTACTCAACTGCGCTAATATTCTTGCTCCGCTACGTGTAACCAAATAGGTGCTGAAAAAATGCACTACTGCCTGTACAACAAGCAGAACAGCCCAAAGAGCCAGGATCTCACCTAGCGTCAATTTCCAGGCCGATTGATCACCTAGCAGCCCTTCCGCAAACTGCCCTGCAAACCAGGGAGTCACTAAGGATGCAGTGCTCCCTACCAACATTAGGCCACCTGCTAATATCAGAACTCCCCGAAAAGGAGTGAGATAGTCAATCAGCTGTTTGAAATGCATTCGTTTTGAAAGATCCTTAGCTTTTATTCGATCATGACATTTATGAATGTTGCCATAATTCTCTCCCTTGAATATATGAAGGAGTATACTTTAGTGTCCCATAAGAACGAAAAAGGCCAAATCAGCAATCATGCTGATTTGGCCTAAGTCATTTATTTTGGCGGAGAGGCAG
>JAMOMH010000094.1 GCA_027068675.1 Sedimenticola sp. | reverse complement strand
TCAACGATGGTTTCTACCGCCAACCAATCTTTACCGTAGAGATGGCTGATGGTTGGGGCGTGTAGCGATGGCAGCATCTCAACCAGTCTGTTCAGATTATCTTGTGAGACATTCATCTTGAGGGCCACTTTTTGTCGTGCTGTCAAAGCAGCTTGTAACATGAGGGCAATCTGCTCAATTTTTGCTCGCTTTTCTGGGTCATCAAGGGCCGTTTGATTGGTTATTAGGCGAGTGTTGGTAAAGAGGAGGTTCTCAACAATACGCAGGCCATGTGCTCGAATGGTGCTACCTGTTTCAGTAATTTCAACCACGGCATCGACAAGCCCTTCAACTACTTTTGCTTCGGTCGCACCCCAAGAGAACTCAACCTTGGCGTTGATGCCATTCTGTTTCAGGAAGCGCTTGGTGAATCCAACTAGCTCAGTGGCGATCTTCTTGCCTTCAAGATCATGGATTGATTGAATGGATGACTCTTCACGAACAACCAATACCCAACGGCAAGATTGGTCAGATGCTTTTGAGTAGACCAGTTTACAGATCTCAACTACATCAGCCTCGGTCTCCATGATCCAATCGAGTCCTGTTAGCCCTAGATCAAGTGTGCCATTGGCAACATAGGGGGCCATCTCTTGTGAGCGTATTAATGCACAAGATATCTCTAAATCATTGATATCTGGGTAGTAATTACGTGAACGCGGTGAAATCTTCCAGCCTGCTTGTGCAAAGAGTGAGAGGGTTGAGGCTTCAAGACTACCTTTGGGAATGCCGAGCTTAAGTTGCATAGAGGGATCCTACGACCTGATGGTTTGATGGGTATTGAGGGGAGCAGAATAGGGGAGTTATTTATTTTCTGCAAAAAGTGTGCTTTTCGAGGCATGGACAAGCTGCCTAGCCATACCTTTTGAGATGATGTATTGGTCACCTAGGACTTCAATTAGTGGTGGGTAACGGTTCTCTTCAAAGAGTTGGTAGCCTTGCTGCATCTGCTGCCAAAAGCTGATCCAAGGTGACTGGCTGTGGTAGGTCATGTTCAGGGTATCCATTCGAAAGGGAAAAATATGAATAGAAATCTCATTCTGACCATTGGTGAAGGCACTATCTACAATGGCATAGATCTCTTCGATGTAACGATCAGTCATCGCGTAGCAGCCTTGTGAGACACAATCGCCATGAATCATCAATGCACTGCCGGTGCGTCCATGAGCCTTGTCATACTCATTTGGATAGCCGATATCTAAGGCGAGGTGAAAACGGCTGTCGGGGTTCATTCTATCGGGTGTTAATGAGTAGAATCCCTCGGGGCTTTGTAGGTCGCCCTCGAGCAATTTAGGGCCCGTTAAACCAGAATAGTCACAGATTCGGAAGGTGTTTCGTAACGAATAGTGGCCGGTTTCACTTTGCTGCCAAATCTCTAGTTGTCGCTCCTCTTTGAAAAGCCGGATATAGATTGGTGGTGTGGCAGCTGGCTCTGAGATGTTTTCAGTAGAAGGGGGTGATGCAAATGAGAGGCCGCTGCAAAGAGCAGTTAGGAGAAGCAGGATCAGCGGTGCAGCTATAGGGCTCATATTGGCAGAATGTTAGCACAGATTATTGCAATGTCAGCACGGTGACCCTTTCACTGGAGTATTTTCCAATTAAGCAATGCGTCTGAAACAGTCATTATCACTCATCTTCATGGCATATTCATCCAAGGCTTCCAGAGTAATCTCTGGTTTTGGACTATATTGAGGCTCATTCCATATTAGGCAAGGCTGGTGGTGGTTGACTTAAAAATCAGCATATCTTAGCCTCAAGCAAAGGGAGAGTTATAGCTTAGCAAACAGACTTTACTATAATATGCACATGGCGCAACAATTAACCGACTACTCTTTAATTTGAACAACTGATTATTTAACTATTTTAAAGGTATTTTTGATGGGGCTGCTCGACGATTTAAAATCTGAAGCTGGAAAACTTCAAGATCAACAATCATCCGATAAGGCTAATCGGGAGCGATTAGAGGCCATCTATAGGGAAGAGATAAATCCCAAGATGCTGATGATCTCAAACTACTTTAATGATTTTTCCGATCAGCTGTCTATACTCAAACCTAAAACAGAAGTAGCCTACACCATCCCTGGGCACAAAGAGGTAAAGGGGTTAATCCAGAAAAATTATAGTATTAGCGCTGACTCTCTAGAGAGTATTAAAAAGCTTCATCTTCGTTTCATTGCCGAGCTGCCCAATGAGACTGAGTTTTCAGTTACCCCTAAATTGAAAGCGGCAGAAACCCGTAATTTTTTTGAACAGCAGAACATCACTTTTTCAGAGTGGCCCGTTCGAGATGCTCTGCAAGAGGTGATTGGCCTCAATTTTCAGGTTAAGCTTAAAGTCGATATTTTGTTTATGTTTCAAGTGGATATTGAGAAAAGCATGATTCAATTGAGCATCGTAAACTTTGAGGGTTTCGGTGTAACACAAAAGAGTTATCGGCCAGAAGCGATCAATGAGGCTTGGCTAGAGGATATAGGGCACTATATTCTGCGAAAAAGCGAAACACTACACTCCCTCAAGATTTCAGATGAGGTTAAACAGAGGCTTAGAGAGCAGCTAAAACACTCTATGGATGATAGAGATAGAGAGATAAAAGAGATGGATGAGCTGCGTGCTAAAGAGGCATTTGAAGAAGAGCAGAAAGAGAATCGCTTCATTAAGATGCTGAAAAGAACGATAAAGGGTAGGAAGTAGGGTAATCCTGACACAGGGCGCCTACACGCCAAGCTTCATCTGATCTCGGCATTCATCACTCTCCTCCTAGTGACGGACGTACTCTCTTACCATCGCCTCATCCAAGCCAACCGTCGATACAAAATACCCACGTGCCCAGAAATGCTCACCGTTGAAGCTCCTCTGCCTACCCCAAAATCTACAGGCTATGGCTATCTGGTATGATTCACCACACTTATCAACATCATCATAACTAAGCATAGCAAAAACAATGGAAAATCTAACGCTGCCTCAAGGCACTTTTCAACTGACTCGTTTCCCTGATCGTAAAAGCAAAAACCTACGTGCATGGGATGCTGCCGATGAGTATCTACTGCAACAGATTGCAGGGGAGGAGCC
>JAMOMH010000093.1 GCA_027068675.1 Sedimenticola sp. | reverse complement strand
CTACAGATGTTCAACGAGTCAAAACGTGTGCTGCAACAAGGTGGTACTTTTTGGGTTATTGGCAATCTACACCTCGCCTACCATAAAGAGTTGAGACGTCTATTTGGTAACTGTCGAGAGATTGCCAGCAACAAAAAATTTACTATTTTGTGTGCTAAAAAACGCTAATTTAGAGCCTCCTTAAGCGCCACGCATGAAAGCGTTCAACCCATTGCAGGAGCTTTTGTGGTGAGTGTGCTCGTTTCCACACTCCTGCTGCATATTTATTGGCCTCCAGCATCGTTGGGTAGATGTGGATGGTACCGAGAATTTTATTCATCCCATATCCATGTTTCATGGCGGCAGTGAATTCACCAACTAGCTCACCCGCATGTTCACCAACGATAGTTGCACCAATAATTCGATCTTTTCCTGGCACCGTAAGCACCTTCACCAAACCGTGTGCTTCACTCTCAGCAATCGCTCGATCCAGGTCAGAGAGATCATAGCGTGTCACTTCATAAACGATACCCTGCTCCTTCGCTTCAACCTCATTGAGACCCACCCGCCCTACCTCTGGCTCAGTAAACATCGCATGAGGAATCACAGAGTAGTCAACACGAAAGCGCTTTATTCCAGAGAAGAGTCCATTCACAGCGGCATACCAAGCTTGGTGGGCGGCAGTATGAGTAAACTGAAAGGGGCCTGTCACATCCCCCACTGCATAGATATTGGGGTAGCGGGTCTGTAGATAATCATTCACCTCAATCGTGCCATTTTTCCGTAGCGGAATATCGAGGCTCTCCAGGCCAAAACCGGTGACATTTGCTTTACGCCCAATGGCCACTAACACCTGATCAAACGGAACATCAACCTCTCCACCATTGTGTTCACAAGTTAGAATTTTCTCACCCCCCTCTTCACGAAACTCAACCATGGTATGGTTGAGCCGCAGTATCATGCCTTCAGCACGAAAACGATCCATCACCAGATTGGCAACCTCCTCATCCTCACGCCGCATTAGACGGGGGCCACGCACCAGCATGGTCACTTCACTACCGAAACGGGCAAAACATTGTGCCAATTCACAGCCAATAGGGCCGCCCCCCAGAACCAACAGGCGCGGTGGTAACACTCGTAGCTCCCAAATATTATCGGAGGTGAGATAACCCACCTTATCAAGACCAGGAATTGGCGGCACAGCGGGCCTAGCACCTGTAGCGATTACAATATTTTTAGTGGTCAAGGTGCGACCATTTACATCAACCGTGTAGGGGGAGGTAATTGTCGCCTCACCCTGAATCACATCAACACCAAGACTGCGGTAGCGTTCAACAGAGTCGTGAGGTTCAACCTGTTTGATCACCGATTGCACTCGCTCCATCATATCGGCAAAATCAAATTCAGCAGTAACCGATTTGAAACCCAGCTCCTGTGCCCGTTTTGTTAGCGCCAAAAAACGAGCCGATCTTATCAACGCTTTGGAGGGGACACAGCCTGTGTTGAGACAATCTCCCCCCATTTTGTTCTTCTCGATCAGGCTCACATTGGCCTTTATCGCTGCGGCAATATAGGCCGTCACCAGACCACCAGAACCAGCACCAATCACCACCATATTTCGATCAAATGATCTTGGCTTTGGCCAGTCTGCCAATACTCGTTGCACTTGGATACGGTTCACAATTTTTTTGGCAATAAGAGGGAAGATACCAAGCAAAATGAAGGAGCCAAGCAGCACTGGTGAGAGAATACCTGCGGGTGACTCTAGGGCAGCCAGCTGAGTCCCAGCATTGACAAAGACGATAGTGCCAGCCAACATGCCGACTTGGCTCACCCATGCGTAGGTAAAGGTACGAATGGGAGTCAGCCCCATCAAAAGATTGATAACAAAGAAGGGGAAGAGGGGCACTAATCGCAGAGTGAAAAGGTAAAATGAGCCATTCTCCTCAATACCATCATTCAACGCTTGTAGGCGATCTCCAAAGCGCTTCTGCACCCAATCACGCAGCAGAAAACGCGCCATCAGAAAGGCGAGTGTTGCACCCAGTGTTGAGGCAAAGGAGACCAGCAGAACACCCCAAAAAAGTCCAAATACGGCACCGACAGCCAACGTCATCACCATCGCACCTGGCAAAGAGAGTGCTGTCACCATCACATAAACAGCAAAAAACAGCCCAACAGATAGCGTGGGGTTGGCTTCCCGCCAACTCTGCAAAGCAGCCTGCTGCCCCTTTAGCTGTTCAAAAGTTAGATAGGCCCCCAGATCAAAAACAGAGAAAAGTGTGATCAAAATTGCGATCAGCAAAAGCAGTGTTACCCGACGTAAATCCATTATTCATCCTCTATTTCATCTACTTAGGGGGAGTCTCCCTGCCTACTAAACAAGACCAGAAAAGCCGCTGAAATATTTCATACCACAAAAATTGACCGCTACATCGCTAATGCTAAATAAAGATATCTGCTATTTCCACAATATCCTCGATATGCCCTATAAAAAGAGTCTACAGAAAAAAGAATTAAGCTAGTCAGCCAGAGATCATTAGTGTAGTTTATTGCGACTACAGGAGTGGATTGTGCTATCACAATAATTAAAAGTAGCTGAGGAAGCTCTGAACACTTAAGAACTGGGCAGACTTTTCATACTAACGCCCGTCACTTTTTTAGATATCTAACTGAATCCACAGGATTTTGGCTCAAAACATGTCATACAAAAAAACACTCACAGCACTGCTAATATTGGCCTTTGCAACACCCTCTCTGGCGGAGATGACCTGGCACAAAAAGACCGATGTTATTGAGACAAAAACATCATCATCATCGCTTGAATTTGGTGAGGTCAAGGTAACCATGGATGTCACCTACTCAACCAGCCCTCTGATAAAACCTGAGTATATTTTAAGCATGTTCAAAGGTGACGAGCTTTTGGCAAAAATACCTGGCGTTGGTGTTCAAGTCCTCAAAGGATCCGTTGATAACTCGGTCATTGTTGGGTTATCCAACTCCACCGTACCAGGCACCGCCTTCGTCATTCTAAATAACAAAGGTGAGCTGCTACGTGAGGTAAAACACATCTCTGTCGCTATGGATTACTGTGCTTACAATAAGGAACTGAAACAAGCAATTTGGTTTAACCCTAAAGCGCCTAAGATCGAATTCGAATATGCCGCCGATGGTGTAAGGGTGATCGATATCACGATCTCAGATTGCAAGGGTGAACAGGTCTCCTTACCTGAAGTGGTTCTGAAGGCTTACGATAACATCGTAAAGAGAGTCGAAAAGCAAAAGAGTCAGTAATAACCTATTTCACTAAACATCTATCACCTACCTACTCTGTAGATAGGTGACTTTACAATGCCAACTCAACTCTTGCTTTAGCACCCTCTTCAAGATCAATCATTGGACGACAAGTAAATAGACGCGTCTCCGCCACCCCTCTCTCCATTAGGTGGTTTTTAAGAGCTCGACTGCGGTTCTCTGCTATCTCTAGAAGAGCCACCTTGACTGCTTTTTTATCCAATTTTTTTGCCGCATCGTCCAACGTCATTTTTTTGCCTTTTTCTGCAGCACGTAGACGACTCTCCGTGATCAGGCGCGTTTTAACCACCTGTTGATCTTCGCTGTTGCTTACACCACACAAGGTTAGCTTTAATGTCTGGCGATCAACCAACAGCGTAGCAACCTTATTCGCATAAGCACTACCATCACCTTCAAGCTCACTACTTCCTGGGTTATATTCCAGTGGTTGAAAACGAACCTGGGTCACCTTCTCTAATAGGTCATAGACCATGAGAACAGTACCCAATGGTTGCAACGCATTGGTGACATAACTCATGGCAGCACTTTTAAGGGCATTGGTCAGCGCCAGATTGACCACACCGCTCAAGCTAAATTCAGGCGCAGAGATATCACCGGTTACAGGTAGATTAAAAGCGATATTGTCATCAGAGTCCCGCAAAATACCCAAAGCAGCATCCAATGGCATAACCAATGTTTTGCTAAAATTAGCGGCTGTCTCGGGGTCTGCCTCAATGATGGTCAGCTTGGCAATCTGTAACTCATTGCTGATATCAAGTTTGCCATGATCAATGTTGATGGTGCTTTCACTATCAAGGCGACCACGACGAAAATCATAGCCAATACTACCAACCATATAGGGAGAGAGTGAGGTTAGATCAACCCCATTCAGCTGAGCTTTTAAGGCAGTTGATAGCGGCTGCTGAAAAGGATTAAAAGTGCCATTGATATCCAATGAGCTATATTTATCAATTTTTGCTTTGACCATAAGCGTCGTTGCTTGGTCAGGTTTCGTCATATCCAACTGCTCTACAATCAGCTGAAATGGGGTGAGAGCAATCTCATAGGCTGGCTCAACACTGGCATCTTGAAATTGGATTGAACTATCTTCAGTGATACTGAATTTATTCAATATCAGGACAAGCTTTTGCTCATTTTGTAACGCCTCTTCTGCCAGTGGCTCAGCCTCTGCCTGCAATTCAACCTCTTCACCCTCTTCACCCTCAACTTCATTTTTAGCCGTTTCAGTATCAGTAGGAGTTGGTAACCATTTTATTTCACCTTTTTTATTGCGTATCAACGCAACCGCCATCCCATGAAGGTCAACTTGATTCAGTGAGAGATGGTTGAGCTGTTGAAAGTCGATACCCTCAATAACAAGGTCATCGGCAGCAAAGAGCTGTTGGGGCTCTTTCTCATCACTAGGTTGGCGGTCGCCCAAAGCTGTTAGTTGCTTCAGGCTTAATTGATCAGCCTGGATACTCTGCAACCCATCAATCACCAATCCTGACAAATCGGCTCTCTCTAGCGAGGCCAACTTCAGATCAGCCTGTTGGTCAATCACCGTTAGAGACTCAACCACCAGACCACCTTCAAGTCGTAAACCATCGGCAACTGCTTGCCTATCTTCTTGGTACTGTAGCTTGCCCTCCCACTGTAGATTTTTTTGCTCAAATGCAATTTTTTTCTCAGGTAACTCTAATGAAAGGCTGGCAAGAGAGAGCCTGCTTTGTAGCGCTAACAGAGATTTATCTGGCGTTAGTTGAGGGTAGTGCACAACGCCATTCCCACGCCATACCAGTGACGATTGTTGCAATCTAATGTCGCTATGTTTTAGTTGCAGCTTTGAGAGATTTAGGTCGCCATCAAATGTTAACAACAGCTGTTCATTAGCCTGCCATTTTCCATCTAAATATAGATCGGCTGAGAGCTTGCCTGTCAGCTCATCAATACCTGCTAATTTAACCAGCTCGGCATAGTTCTCAAAGTTGATCGCCTCAATGACAACATCCCCCCTCCACTCTGGGTCTGGTTTGAAGGGGGCCACTTTGCTGGTGATTGCTACTTTAGCGCCATCAACCAACATATCTATTTCAACAGATGTAACTTGATGCTGTAGCCAGCTAGCAACCTGCTCCACTTTCAGATGGTTGAGCTGGATATTACCCTGATACTTTGGCAGATGTGTACGTAGGCGAATGTCATCAACCATCAGTCGATCCAGACCAAAATGCCAAGCGGGACTATCCGCGGTTGATTCAGCAACGGGTGTAGCTGACTCCGCCTCACTTTTTGGTAGCGCTAGACCACCTAAAGTGAGCTGATTGTTTGCCTCCATTATCAGGTCAAGATCAACACCCTTTAATTGGATCGACCGAACCTCAACACGGTGTTCAAAGAGTGGTAGGTAATCCAGCTTCAGGTAGAGTCGCTCAACAACAAACCTCTCTCCCTCACGCTGACCAACTGAGAGTTGGCTCAATGAGAATTCACCGGTAAATGGGTTTAACTCAATATCTTCTATAGCAGCATCAGTGACGCCTCTCTTCTTCAGCCAATCTACAATGGCCCACTCTATGGCAAGCGGTGTTGTCCATATCAGCGTCAATAAAAACAGCGCAATAGAGAGTAAGAGAGCCACTAAGCGATTGCTGCTGCTTTTAGGCTGTACAACACTTTCTGGGGAGTTAGACATGGCTATAGTGAGCTATTTTGTAGGCGTGAACGGGGTTAGCAACAGCTAACTATGCAATCTTGAGCTTTCAGTTGGGGTTAAAAAAGGCGGCTCTTTCGTCTATTTTTACTCATAATCTGCTCCGAGTATTCCAGCAACTGTGATGAGGCTCTATGCCCAGTAGCCTCATTAACACAAGATTATAGAGTCTTCAGGCTTTACGGTGTATCGAACTGGTCCAAAATATTTTTGGCAATAGTGCGCTGATCTTCATTACCCTTTTCTAATATCTCATAGAGTATCTTTCGAGCACTCGCCAGATCACCCACTTCACGATAAACCTTAACCAATTTCAGCTTGCCATACAT
>JAMOMH010000092.1 GCA_027068675.1 Sedimenticola sp. | reverse complement strand
AAATGCAAATATCAGCGGAAAAACAACAAAATAGGAGAATGCAACGCCGAGATAGAAGAGCAGCGCACTTGAAACAACCAAAGGGAAAACGAGTGACCGCTCATTTTTGTAGAGCGCTGGGGCGATAAAAGCCCAGAACTGATAGAGGATAAAAGGGATGGCAATAAAAACAGCGGCCAACAGACTCAATTTAAAGGGAGTCAGGAAGGGCGATGCCACTTCTGTGGCGATCATGCTAGTCCCTTCTGGCAGTTGAGACATCAACGGCTCAGCTACAAGGAGGTAGATATCATTGGCAAAAGGGAATAGGCAGACAAAAATAGCTGCAATAACTAGAACAGTGCGTAGTAGTCGATCACGGAGTTCTAACAGATGTGCAAGAAGAGGCTGTTCCGCTGCTACATCAGCCTCAGCCTTATTTGCCGTCATTTTTTTCTAATTCCGGCGTCTCTTCAGTATCAGTTTCAAAGGCTTTGCGGTTTTCATTCATAATTTTTTGTGTATCACGGTTTAGCTGGCCAACGGTTTGATGAACATCTCCAACCAGCTCTTCAACTACATTACCGCGTGTCTCTTTTTGCACCATCTGTTTCAGCTCTTCGATCTCGATCTCCTTCTCGATATCTTCTTTTAAAGCGCTGATCATTCGGCGGCCACCGCCAACCCACTTACCAACAACGCGTGCCACTTTTGGCAACCGCTCAGGACCGATCACCACCAGCGCAACTAGGCCGATGATCCCTAACTCCCAAAAGCCGATATCGAACATATCAGCGAGCCAAAAACTGTATGAAAACCGCTTTCAATAAGCTCTGCAATTGTGTCACTTTTCCGGTTAGACCTTGCTGTTCTCTTTTTTGGTCACTTCACCTTCAATGGTCTCACCAGATTCAGCGCTTTCCAACTTCTCTGTTGTTGCATTTTTAGCTTTAGCCTTCTCTTCATCAGTCATTGCGCCTTTAAATCCTTTAATCGCATTACCTAGATCAGAACCAATGTTTTTCAAACGCTTAGTGCCAAACAGCAGCAGCACAATAACCAAGACAATCAACAACTGCCAAATACCAATTCCACCTACACCCATGATCTTCTCCGCTTACCCAAGGGCAGCATAAAAACTTAAACGACTAATGATTTCAGATTAACGAGAACCTTGCTGCTGAATAGTACATGAAATTTCACATCTCCCCAACTCATCCCCACCGATTCACACTCAACCACAGCCAAACAAACTCAACAATGGCACTACCATTACGCAACCATTAGCATGCTAAACTTGTCTGTATAGCAGACCAAGCACATCGTCTGTCATCCACCCATAACTACTGGAGTTGCGCTACGCAATGTCGACACCCAAAAGCTACCTCGTTCTCTCTGCACTCGGTGAAGATCGCCCAGGTATCGTCAGCACGCTGACACGAACAATACTTGACCACGGCTGCAATATCGTTGATAGCCGTATGACGGTATTAGGGGGGGAATTTGCCATACTGTTGATGGTTCAAGGCAAGTGGAATACTCTCGCGAAAATGGAGAGCAGCATCCCTGAGTTAGAGAAGCAGCTTGAGATGACCATCATCACCCGTCGCACACAAGAGAAGAGCAGCAACAAAAACCTACTACCTTACTTCATAGAAGTCGTTGCACTTGATCACCCTGGCATCGTGCAAAAATTGGCCGAGTTTTTCTCCGAGCGAGAGATCAACATCCAAGATCTTGTCACCAACAGCTACGCTGCCGCTCATACGGGTTCACCCATGTTCTCAGTTAACATCAGCGTTGGAATCCCATCTGATTTCCATATTGCAAAACTGAGAGAGGAGTTTCTCGACTACTGTGACACACTCAACCTTGACGCAGTGCTTGAGCCTCAAAAGAGTTAAGTTCAGTAAAAACCAGCAGAAGAGGTAGTCAGAGATGACGCAAAAAAACAGAACGAAACGTCTATTTGTACTCGATACCAACGTGCTGATGCACGACCCCACTGCACTCTTCAACTTTAAAGAGCACGATATATTCCTACCAATGATGGTGCTGGAGGAGCTAGACAAGGCAAAAAAAGGGATGTCTGAGGTGGCTCGCAATGCACGCCAAACCAGCCGCTTTCTTGATGAGCTAATATCCACCACTAAAAACATCTCCAGTATTGACCGGGGTTTGCCACTGCATACCCTCTCTCTCAATGAGACAATTGCTGACTCTGCCGTCGGAAAAGTCTTTTTCCAAACACGCGACCTGCCCAATTTAGTCCCCGATCTGCTACCTGGAAATATCCCAGACAACAACATCCTTAGCACCGCACTCGCACTTCAGAAAGAGCACCCTGCAACCAGCGTTATTCTCGTCTCAAAAGATATTAACCTACGCATCAAAGCGAAGGTCATCGGTGTCCATGCCGAGGATTACTCCAACGACAAGGTGCTAGATGATGTCAATTTTCTCTATCGCGGTGAGCTAGAGCTACCCAACAATTTCTGGGATAAACACAGTAAAAAAATCGACTCTTGGCAAGAGGATGGTCACACCTACTACTGTGTTGAGGGGCCAGATGTTGAAGAGTGGCATGTCGGTCAATGCCTCTACATTGAGGGTACTGAGGGTTTTGAATCGATTGTACGCAAGCACGACGGGGACTCAGCCACCATTGAGCTGGTCACCGACTACTGCAGTGAAAATCATGCCGTATGGGGAATTAGCGCCCGCAACCGAGAGCAGAACTTTGCTCTTAATCTACTAATGGATCCCACTATCGACTTTGTCTCCCTAATAGGGGTCGCCGGTACGGGTAAAACACTACTTACTCTCGCAGCTGGCTTGGCTCAAGTGCTGGATAAAAACATCTACAGCGAGATTATTATGACCCGCGTCACTGTGCCTGTCGGTGAAGATATCGGTTTTCTGCCAGGCACAGAAGAGGAGAAGATGACGCCATGGATGGGTGCACTAACCGATAACCTAGAGGTGCTCACTCAAGCTGAGGGAGGGGAGTGGGGGCGAGCCGCAACGGATGATCTGCTAAAGAGTCGCGTTCGTATTCACTCACTCAATTTCATGCGTGGCCGCACCTTCCTGAATAAATTTCTAATTTTAGATGAGGCACAAAACCTCACACCGAAACAGATGAAGACGTTGATCACCCGCGCAGGGCCTGGGACAAAAATTGTCTGTCTTGGCAACATTGGGCAGATCGACACGCCCTACATCACTGAAACCAGTTCAGGGTTAACCTATGTGGTCGATCGTTTCAAACATTGGCAATATAGTGGACATATCACCCTGCTGAGAGGGGAGCGTTCAAGATTGGCAGATTTTGCATCTGACAATTTATAAGTAGATCTATGAAGGAGTAATGATCCGCTAGGAGGCCATCATTCCTTCACGAAACATCACTCTAAAGCCACGTTTAATCTGCCGATCACGCCAATTGATCAGTGATTTTTCAGCCTCTTCACGAAGTTCATAATGCTCTTTTTTAACCTGGCCACTACGCCCCTGAACACCCGATTCACGCACCACATTCCAACCACTCAGCAGATCAGGCTGTAGATGGAGATGGTAGTAACGCAACGGTTCGCCAACCATTGGAACAGTCTGTAAATAGATTCGCATTAAAGGTTTTTCACTCAGGAGTTATTCGATAAATATTGACATATTCAACGGCAATTTTATAGAGCAGTGACAACCACTAACCCTTATAACCAGGAATGGTTTCCAACATCTCATGACGACTTATCACATCTTTAACCGCTCGTTTAAAAAGTCTACGCAGTGATGATTTTAGGTGGGGTGCCGCCTCTGCCACTGGAATCCCCTTCAACACACAAAAGATTGCAAAAGCGTAGGTGATATCTGGTTCGCCCAGTGCATTGGCACGCGTAGCCCCTGAACG
>JAMOMH010000091.1 GCA_027068675.1 Sedimenticola sp. | reverse complement strand
TCACCGCTAGGTGGCAGCTCTTGGTCAAATATTTGCAGCCCAGTGATCACATTGGTCTGCCAAAGTTTCTCTATCTCTAAAGTCTGGGTGATATCAACCAGCTCAGCGGGAGGGTCACTATTGTCATCTTCAAGCCAGCTGCTACATCCAGTGAGCAGCAGAAGGCTGAGGGAGAGGGGTAATACGGATAGTCTCATTCTTAGCTTTTCGGGGAACCCAAGTCATCCATCTTCATTTCGATTATCATACGATTACCCGCCTCAAGCTCGATCGCCTCCTGGTAGGCCTTTCGTGCTGAATCAAAATCGTTGCTGGCTGCAGCAATATCACCTCGAAGCTCGGCAAACTCGCCTGCAAAAGCGGGCTTGATGTTAGTAAGCAGTGAAGTTGCAGTAGTATGATCACCATCGCTCAACAGTATCCTTGCAAGGCGCAACCGAGCAATTTGCTCTATACCTGGGTCTTCAGCATGCTTCATTACCCAGTCAAGCTGTGCTCTGGCTGCAGCACTATCTCCCTGCTCCAGTTTTAATTTAGCCTGAACCAGTGCTGCAAAATCAGCATAAGCAGTCGATTCATACTCAATACGCAACAGCTCAGCCTGTTTGCTAGAGGATGCTAAATCATCAGCGACTACCGCTTGCATCATCTGTTCAAATGCAACAGAGCCCTGCTCACCTTTGGCATCGATCTGCTGGTTCCATGTCTGCCAGCCAAAAATTCCGCCCAAGCCAATAACCAAACCAGCAATGGCGGAGGTTCCATTCTCTTTCCACCACTTCTTTATCGACTCAACTTGTTCTTCTTCCGTTTCGTAGACGCTCACACCAACACCTCGTTTTTCAGTAATCCTGCAAGTTTATCAAGTTCTACCATCTGTTGCTCACCTTGGCCTCGCAACGGTTTCAAGCTAATCACACCCTGCTTCAGCTCATCATCACCCAGCACTAACGCATATTTTGCACCACTTTTATCGGCTTTTTTGAACTGGCTTTTTAAGCTGCCATCACCACAATTGACTTGCAAACGACATTCCGGCAGCTCATCACGTAGTGTTTCAGCCAGTACCATGCCGTAGCGTTGAGCAGCCTTCCCCATCATCACTAAATAGAGGTCTACTACTCTCAGTGACTCACTATCAATACGCGCTTCCAGTAGCATAATTAAGCGTTCTAGGCCCATGGCAAAGCCAATGGCAGGCGTCTCACGGCCTCCTAACTGTTTCACCAAACCATCAAATCGACCACCTGCACAGATGGTGCCTTGGGCACCAAGTTGAGCAGTCACCCATTCAAATACCGTCAGTGAGTAGTAATCAAGTCCACGTACCAAACGAGGATTGATCACATAAGAGATACCCGCAGCATCAAGCCCTTGGCAGAGTGTTTCAAAATGCTCTTTAGAGTCTGCTCCTAGGTAGTCCATCAGACTCGGGGCATTCTCATTCAGTTCCTTCAAATCAGGATTTTTACTATCCAAAATTCGTAATGGATTGCTCTCTAAGCGTCGAAGACTATCCTCATCTAATTGATCAAGGTGTTGGCGGAAATAGCTGACCAATACCTCACGGTAGGCGGTACGCTCTTCTAATGTACCCAGCGTATTGAGTTGCAATTCAAGGCCATCTAACCCTAGAGCTTTCCAGATGCGCTGGGTGATGAGTATCAATTCAAGATCAATATCAGGTCCATTTAGACCAAAGGTCTCAACACCGATCTGCTGAAATTGGCGATAGCGCCCCTTTTGTGGTCGCTCATGGCGAAACATCGGCCCTTGGTACCAGAGACGCTGAGTCTGGTTATGCAACAACCCTCCCTCCATGCAAGCACGGACACAGGCGGCGGTTCCTTCAGGTCGTAGAGTGAGGCTGTCACCATTTCGATCTTCGAACGTGTACATCTCTTTCTCAACGATATCGGTCACTTCACCAATTGAGCGTTTAAAGAGCTCCGTCATCTCCACGACGGGGGTGCGAATCTCTTCATAGGCGTACTGCTGTAACACCTTGCGAATCTGTCGCTCTAAGTACTGCCAAAGTGGGGTCTGCTGCGGCAGGGTATCGTGCATACCTCGGATTGCCTGAATATTTTTTGCCATCGATTTCTACATTACTCGGGGTTAAAGCGGTCTGTTTATTGTGCAACAAGCTCAGCTGGATTAAGGGTAAATCGAGCCACATTGCCTCTGCTGTATGAGGTCAGGTCGATCAGCTGGTCATTGATGCGTAGCTCAACGGCTGTCGTATTGCCAAAGACGACACTGTAGGGTGCAGGGCCTTCAAGTGTATGAACCATCCCTTCGCTTATATTACCAACAATGCGTTTTTTGCCATCAGCATCTTTGATGTTGACCCAACATGGGCCAGTAAAGGTGATAACAATTTCCCACTCAGGATCGCTTGATAGCGAGATTTCATCACCCAATTTAACTTGTTCGACGAGAGCTTTTGGTATCTCTGTTACTGGCTCCTCAACAATAGGGGCTAGCTCTTCGATCACCTCCGTTGGCATGTCGCTGGTAGGCTCCTCTACCGCTATCTCTGCCGGTGGTTCCTCAACAACATACTCTTCTACTTCAGTAATCTTTGGCAAAGTTAAAATAGGCGTATCAGAAATAGGCTCATTAATAAGGGTATCAACCGCCAGCATCTCTTCGCCTTGATTGACCCACCAAAATGCAACCAGTGCAATTAACCCAAGCCCAATGATCCAACTGATTGCTCTTACAACACCGTGCCCACTATGCACCTCTTGCTTAATTGAGGGCTGGGAGAGAGTACCAAGCTCTTTCTGAGGTGTCTGTGCTCTATATAGTGTGATTAATGGTTCAGCATCGATATCGATAATTTTTGCATAGCTGCGCAGATAGCCTTGGACAAAAACAGCGCTAGGAAGTGCTTCAGTGTCATCACTCTCCAGCGCTTCAATAATCTCACTAGCAAGACTTAGCTGCTTAACAACATCAGATAATGACAACCCTTTTGCTTCACGACCTCTCTTCAGGCGAAGACCAATTCTTTCGATCGGCTCTTCTGTCGTTTCAGACTTGGCTCTATCTTTATTGCTCATATTTGCTACCCCAACTCTCTCATCTGCTGCACCTCAAGTGCATCAGGAAATAGTTCCAGCAGTTGCCGTTTGTAACGTTCCATCGCCTCACGGTTATTTAACACATTCTCAATCCTTATACCCAACCATAGTAGGGCAGCTGTTGGCTGCTGCACAGCTAAATAACGCTCTAGATATGCACGAGCTGATAGGTAGTTCTTCTGTTGCCAGCCAATTTTAGCCATCTGTTCAAGAGCGATATAATGTTGATTATTACGAGCTAAAGCTTGGCGAAAATAGCGCTCCGCTTTTGCCTCATCATTCTGACGTAATGAGCAGAGGCCAGCATTAGTCAATGCGACCCAAGGTGTGCTGTAGATAGGGTTATCTGAAGCTATGTTGAAGTCAGTCTCTGCCTCAGCATACTCTCCAAGTTTGCAATAATGCGTTGCTCGGGCATTGCGAATATAGGGGTCTTTAGGGTTTAAAGAGACGGCTGAGTCAAAATAGCTGGTCGCCCTTTTATTGTCATTGAGTTGCTCATAGAGCAGCCCCATCATATTGTGAACATTGGCATTTTCTGGGTCAAGTTCGAGGCCTCGACGTAACTTTTTCAGTGCAGTAACAAACTGCCCCTCTTGCATATAGGCAATACCAAGCTGCACATAGATATCGGCTGGGCTTTTCTCAGCACTTTGGGCTAAGCCATCTGCCACATCAGTATCCATATGCCCTTTGATACCCTGCTGGGTACAGCCAACTAGGAATAGCAGTAGGGATATTAGCAAACAACGAAAAAAAACCATCTAAATATACGCTCCTCTACCCATTGCTGAGCGTAGCTCACGGCGGCTACGATCCTTCACTTTACCCACCAGCTGGCCACAAGCGGCATCAATATCTTCTCCACGTGTCTTGCGTGTCGTGGAGATTATTCCTGATGACTTCAACTTCTGGCGAAAAGCTTCAATCCGTTCAGATGGAGAGCAGCGATATTTAGTGCCAGGAAACGGGTTAAAGGGAATCAAATTCATTTTTGATGGCACCCCCTCTAACAGGCGAATAAGTGCCTTGGCATCCTTCATCGAGTCGTTAATACCATCCAACATCACATATTCAAATGTGATTTTACGGCGTTTATCGCCCGCCACGTAGACTTTACATGCCGCCATAAGCTCAGCAAGCGGGTAGCGTTTATTGATGGGCACCAGTTCATCACGCAGCTCATCATTTGCCGCATGCAGCGACACCGCCAGACTGACATTACTCACTTTTTCCAAATCGTAGATCGCTGGCACAATGCCCGATGTGCTGACGGTCACTCGTGTCTTCGACAGACCATAGGCCAGATCATCCTGCATGATATTCATAGCACTCACAACGGCATCATAATTGGCCAGCGGCTCACCCATCCCCATTAAAACCACATTGGTTAAAGCTCTATCATAGGGTGATTTTCCACTATTTTTCGTGCACAACTTCCCGTAATGCACCGCTACCCAAACCTGGCCAATAATTTCGGCCACACTTAGGTTGCGATTGAAACCCTGTTGGGCGGTAGAGCAGAAGCTGCAATCGAGTGAACAGCCAACTTGGGAGGAGATGCAGAGTGTGGTGCGATCGCCATCGGGAATCAGTACCGACTCTACACGGTTGCCACAAACCAGCTCCAGCACCCATTTACGTGTGCCATCACTGGAGGGCTGTTCGACAATAATTTCCGGTGCTTTGACCTCTGCCACACGGCTTAACTGAGCACGTAGCGATTTGCTAAGGTCAGTCATCTCTGCAAAATCAGTAACACCATGTTTGTGAATCCACTTCAGCATCTGTCGTGCATGGAATGACTTATGGCCCCACTCTACAAATAGGGACTCCATCACCTTACAATCAAGGCCAAGCAGATTGATTTTTTCTGGGTTAGTCAAAATCATTGTCTAGATCCTACACTAGAGCGCTATAAAACATAGCCGCCCTAAATGCAGGATCAAACCACCTTAACGGGTACGAGGGCAGACCTGATCTTCAAAGAAGTAGGCGATCTCATCAGCCGCAGTCTCAGGAGCATCAGAACCGTGAACAGCATTCTCATCAATGCTCTCAGCAAACTCAGCACGGATAGTGCCTTCAGCCGCATCAGCGGGGTTGGTAGCACCCATCAGGTCACGGTTTTTTGCGATAGCATTTTCACCTTCCAGCGCCTGAATCATAACTGGGCCAGAGATCATGAATTCAACCAGATCGTTGAAGAAAGGGCGCTCCTTATGAACAGCATAGAAACCTTCAGCTTCTGCACGGCTCAGGTGAGTCATCTTTGCAGCAACAACCTGTAGGCCAGCCTTCTCAAAACGACTGTAGATCTTGCCGATAACATTTTTTGCGACTGCATCGGGTTTGATGATCGACAAGGTACGTTCAATAGCCATTAATAACTCCAATATTTTCAATAAGATAAAGCATACCTACGCAGTAAAAATACAACGTAGTAAATATGATACGGGGATAACCGGTAATATTTCATGGTCAAAAATAGGCCCACCAAGAAACACTAACCATAGAGCAACAGATTATTATATCTGTTTTTTTGTTGGAAAACCGGCGTTTAGTTTACCTGTGGCAACGTGCTGAGGCAATGAAATCACAACCAAAGCTCTGGTAATGGGGAATAAAAGCAAAGATTAACCCTGTCTAGAGTGAGGAATTGGTTCACTCCAGTTGTAAAAGGTAGATTTTACCTGGCACCGCTCTGTTTTGCTCTTCACGTACAGTGACATCTCGTTCAGCCCTTACCGAGAAGCCAAACTCTTTGGCCAACCGCTCAATATAGGCTGCAGATTGGGCATAACGTCCCGTTGGGCAGAGCTGATAGTCATCACCCTCGCTCAACTCAATGGAGAAGAGAAACCAGCCATTTGCTAACGATGACTCAGCAACCCCTTGAAATACAGGCTTAAGATCACCCTGATAAATAAAGACATCTGTCGCCAACATCAGATCATATCGCCTATCACTCTGTTGCAGATATTCAATGTAATCAGCTCTTTCCAAGTGATCGTAAAGACCTTTTGCACGCGCCAGTTCGATCATATTTGCTGAGAGATCAATGCCATCAAGCGCTTCAGCATGCTTACCAAATAGCGGGCCAGCTAAGCCGGTACCACACCCCATATCTAGCATACGTTTAAACGCTACATCTTCACTGGTCTGCTCAATTAGCGACTGGTAGATCAGCGTTGGAATCTTATAACCCAACTCACCAAGATGCTGTTCAAAATTGCCCGACAGTTCATCAAAAACGGCGGAGATATGCCCTTTAGGTGCCCGCTCAGTCCTCTCCCCCTTCAGAGTAGCCAGCGCATGTTTAGCCGACTCATCTTCAGGTTTTATCTCTAGCAGACGCTCATAACAGCAAATTGCCTCATCTTTTTGTTCATCAACAGCCAACGCGCTCCCCAATGAGTGCATCGTCAGTAGGGAGTTGGGCTGTATCACTAAAGCCTTACGAAAAGCGGCAATCGCTTTCTCATATTGGCCTAACATCAGAGCCATTTTCCCCAGGCTGAACCAAGCAGAAAAGTAGTGTGGCTGCTGCGCTACGCTCTTCTCATAACAGCCTATCGCCTCATGTAACTTACCCAACTGAGCAAAGGCTTGGCCTAGGTTGTAGTTGGCCTCTATTACAGAGGCATCAATCTTTAAGGTTTTCTGATAACAGAGAACAGCCTCGTCATACTCACCTGACTGGAGATAGACATTACCCAAATTATTTTGAATCATCGGTGAGCGTGGCGCACGACTAGCCGCTTGTAGAAGATAGCTGCCCGCCTTCTGCAAATTCCCCTGCTCCGCGTAGAGTGTGCCCAGCATATAGAGAGAGTCGACATGTTCTGGGTAGCGTTTTAAATTTCGTTGATAGAGTAGACGCGCAGCCGCATGGTCGCCTTTTTTATGCTTATTACTGGCCTTTTTAAATAGCTTCTCTGGTGAGTTACTCATACGATTTTGCTTCTTATTATCTCTAGGAGTTAGACTCGTTTATCATAAGCCATTTGGTCAACCCATGACTTGCACAAATACTCATTTTTTTGATAACACTTAAAGGTAGATGAACTACGGCCCTTTCGTAGCGCATGCTGCCTTAGCCATTTCCATCATCTCTGGTGTCTCCAGACTAATACGCCCCAACAAGCCACCTCGGTACTCATTCAGCAGCACTTCCGAGGCTTTATGCAGATCAACATGGCCACCTGCCCGCAGCGCACCACGCCGACGACCAATCTCCTCCAACAGCGTGATACCATCTTTTGGCAACTGTTTAAGTTTGTACCGCTTGAGCATGACATCACAATGGTGTTCAAGAAAAAACTCAGCGGCGTATAGCGCCACATCTTCAAACTCAATCGCCGTATTTCTGATCGCCCCCGTTACGGCAAGACGATAGCCACTATCCACATCATCCACCTTTGGCCAGAGCAGCCCCGGTGTATCTGAGAGTGATATGCCATCTGCCAGACGAATATTTTGCTGCATTTTGGTCACTGCTGGCTCATTACCCACTTTGGCTAATACCCTACCAGCCAAACAGTTCATCAGTGTCGATTTACCCACATTTGGGATACCTAAAATCATCACTCGCGCAGGTTTTAGCTCTAAATTTCGCTCGCCCAACATACTCTTAGCTGTTTGAGATATCAGCTTAATAAGCTGGCGTGCCTCCCCCTTTTTTTCAGCAACAATTGCAAGTGTTTTCACCCCCCGATCAGCTTCATAGTAACGCTGCCAAAGCTTGGTTACAGCGGGGTCTGCTAGGTCACTTTTATTCAGCAATTTAATACAAAGGCGATCGTTTCGCAGCTCATTGACCAGAGGGTTCTCACTGCTATAGGGGATACGAGCGTCCAGAACCTCAATCACAATATCGATTTGAGGCATGCTCTCTTTGATCTTTTTGCGGGCCTTATGCATGTGCCCTGGGTACCACTGAATTGCCATAAAATTACAACCTAGGGAAGTTTTGAATAGGGCATTTTTTTGCTTGTACTAGGGGGGAGTAATAAATGGTGCCCGGAGCCGGGGTCGAACCGGCACAGTGTTACCACCGAGGGATTTTAAGTCCCTTGCGTCTACCAATTTCGCCATCCGGGCATTTTTACTACTGAGTAAAAAATCATCTTTAATTTAGCGCCGCTGGTCAAATAGAGCGTCTATTTAACCATTTTATCACTCGGGCAGATGATGCCCTGGCACCTTAAATGTAGGGTGCAAAATAGTGGAGGCTGAGAGCGGAATCGAACCGCTGTCCACGGCTTTGCAGGCCGCTGCATAACCACTCTGCCACTCAGCCAAAGGGGTGTGGATTCTAACACCTTTATTGGTGGTGAAGAACCCAAAAACCGAGCATTACTCAGCTTCTTTAAAAATGGAGCAAGATATGAGCCTTAAAACCCATAACTAAAACCCTGACTTCTCCCGTTAAAAATAGTCACTATTTATTTGAAATATAAGGATAAATAGCAGCAGCAAGGGCGCTAAAAACGAGACGCATATTACTTGTAATATGCAGAAGTTACAAGCCTTTATTAAGCCTAGAATTCCCAGATAGGGGCACACACGCTGTACAGACTATTGATTTCACATCATATCGTATTTCTATCTGAAGAATTAGGGTAAAAACCTCAAGCGGCAGCATGCTTTGCTCCACTACTCAACATCATTATTCCAATAGCTTCGCTGTTCTATTCGTCTCTCTATTGGGCCTCTAATTTTGCCATCCTTTGCTATTTCAAAATGGATAGCACCACTGGAGGCGGTATTAAGGAAAGTTGCACCTGATAACAGCCAGCGCTGCTTCACCTCTGCTTTTGGAAAGGAGAAACGGTTTCTATAACCTGCTGATACAACCGCATACTTCGCCGAAACCCTACTGACAAATGCCTCGATTGATGAGGTTTTACTACCATGATGTGCCACCTGCACAATATCAACATTCAGCCTCTCCGGTACTTCAACTAACAACCTTCTCTCCGCCATTGCTTCAATGTCCCCAGTCAATAGAAGTGAGGCTGCACCATTGGAAATATGGATAACACAGGAGAGGTCATTACCACTAAACAGACTATTTTTATGGGGGTGTAAAATACTAAATATGACACCATCCCACTGCCACTCTACACCCGCCTGGCAAAACTCTGCAGGGAGTTTTTTTAAACGAGCAGGCTCACCACTCATCACAGTAACCACTTCAATCCCATCAACCAGTGCCGGCGCACCACCTGCATGATCTGCATCGCCATTACTAATCACCAGCTGATCAATTTTGCTGATACCTCTGTATTGAAGGTAGGGCAGTACAATAGCACTACCAACATCAAAGCGATCTGAAAAATGGGCACCCACATCATAGACTAAGGTGTGATTTTGAGTCTCTACAACGGCAGATAGCCCTTGCCCTACATCCAGCAGAGTGAAGTGAAAGTCACCCCACTGCGGGCGCTCAGGTTTTATCATTGCCAGTGGCAATAGAAGCACCAACCCTAACCAACGAGCAGGCAGACCTCGTGGTAACAGCAGCAATAGAATGCCCAACATAATAAGCAGCCACGCCCATAGCGGTAGATGGCTACTCTGCCAACTCACCATTGGAAGATTGGCTGTATAACGGAGCCACTCTTCACACCACGCCAGTAGCTGCGTTACACCCAGCAAGAGAGGTGCCGATAGGCTCGGCAATGGCATTAACAACAGCACCATCAATGCTAATGGCACTAGCAGAAAGGTAAAGAGAGGCACTGCGATAAAATTGACCAGCGGTGATATCAGTGAAAGTTGTGCAAAAAAGAGCAACAATAATGGGATAAGTCCAATTGCCACAACCCATTGAACAGCACCAAACTGCTGCCAGCCACTTGTTTTTAGTCGATTGTTCATCGCAAAGAGAATGACACCCACCGCAACGAATGAGAGCCACAACCCTGGTGATAGTACAGAAGCTGGCTCAAGCAGCAGAACAACGAAGAGTGCAGCAGCTAATATTTGTGATGACCTGATTGAGCGCTTCATCACCTTTGCTAACAGTGCAATGGTCAACATAATCAGTGCACGTTGTGTTGGCAGAGAGAACCCCGCCAAAGCCGCGTAAGCCAACGCGGCCAATAGCGACATCAGTGCTGCCGCTGTAGGGGCCGGTACTCTCAAGCTGAGCCACGAACATCGAGACCAGAAAAGCCGCCCTAAAAAGAAGACCCAGACGACAACAATCCCCACATGTAGACCAGAGATAGCAACAAGGTGGTTTGTACCTGTTTTTGAAAATGTCTGCCACTGCTCAGCCGTCAAGCCACTACGATCACCAATCGTCAGCGCTTTTAAAAGCGCAACACCCTGCTGTGAATCACCCGCCATCCGCTCAATGCGCTCACCTATCTGCTGTCGAATACGATGGACAAAATATCGACTTCGGCCACTCTCAATCTGTCGATTACCATCCCATTGCCGAATATAACCACTGGCACGTATGCCACTGCGATAGAGCCACCCCTCATAATCCATCCCACCAGGATTATATGAGCCGTGTGGACGCTTCAGCCGCACCTTTAGCTGCCAGCAATCACCCACCTCTAATCGCCTGTTTTTTGCTGAATACCAGCTCAAGCGAATACGGTCTGGCCCAACTACAGTGAGGCCATTGTGCTCTAACCGCTCCACATCAAACTGAAACCGTGTTCGTCGACCAATCTGCTCAGGCAGTGAGGCGATACAGCCAACAACAAGGATATCTTGGCGCTCCAAGTTGGATGACAACTCAGAGGAGAGGATCAGCGTTGCGAATAGCAAGGCCCAGAGTAGACCTGCAATAAAACCCCATACAAAGAAAAATTGTGGGTATCTGATCCATAAAAAAAGGAGGGGTAAAAAAACCAGCAGCCAACCGCTCGTGGGCAGCATGGGGAGTAGTTGAAAAAATGATATGCCAGCCGCAAAAGCAGCAGTGAAAATGACCATTCCTTAGTCTCAATTCCCTTACTTTTAACTGGCCAATTGAGGGCCAACGTGATTCAATACGCCGCACATCTACTCGATCTGATCTACACCTATCTTTTCCCAGATTGAGCGACCTATTTCCAACCTGACATTATGCCAAAACGCCTGCTTAAACGCATCATGCCAGATGCTAAAACCATCCGAACCCACAAACATCTACAGATTTTTGGCACCCTTCTTCATAGCGCAAACCTCTGGCACCTCAATCGACGCTCAGCCTCCGGTGCTTTTGCTGTTGGCCTCTTTATGGCTTTTGTGCCCGTTCCGTTCCAGATGGTATTAGCGGCAGCTGGAGCCATTGTATTCCAAGTCAACCTACCCCTCTCCGTTGCCCTGGTCTGGATCACCAACCCAATAACCATGCCAGCAATATTCTACTCTAGCTATTTAGTTGGCACATGGTTAATTGGTGCACCTGAAGGTGACTTCCACTTTGAGTTAACCATCGACTGGCTACTCAATGGGCTAGGGGCCATTTGGCAACCTTTTCTGCTTGGGTGTTTTGTTTGCGGCACCATCGCTTCATTAACATCCTACACGCTTATACGGCTGCTGTGGCGCTGGAATGTGGTTATCCAGTGGAACAAACGCCGTAACAAATCCATTTAAACTTTATAGATCATTGAGGCTGAAAAAGTGTTAAAGAGTAATGAAATGCCAACCCGTCGTGAGCCAAACTTGGCACTATTGTTATCCATCTGTCCTGGGCTTGGGCAGCACTATGCAGGGCACCTAATACGGGGCATCAGTGCCTATATACTCCTGATTACCCTTTCATGGCTAGCCGCTATTGGCTTTATGTTTGTCGATAGCAAAATCAGTATCATTTTGTTAATCACCCCCTTTGCTGGTATGGCTCTAATTGCGCTAGATGCCTACCTCTGCGCCAAAAAACAGCCTGATAATTACCAGCTAAAATGGTTCAACAAAGGGTGGATCTACACTACTGTTTTTCTCTTACTGATGGTGACCATCAACCCACTGATGGACTACCTTGTTGGCCATAAAATTGTGCGAGCCTATATGGTCAACAGCCCTGGCATGACACCAACTCTGCTATTGAATGACATTGTTCTGGTCAACAAGCTTGTCTCACCTAAAAAAGGGGAGATTGCACTGATCAACCTGAACGTAGCAGGAACCAGTGGCGGCAATGTTCGTCAATTTAGCAATTTGGATGGTACCAACAGCATATTTAACCGAATTGTTGCCGTTGAAGGCGATACCATTGAGGTCAACAAAGAGGGAGTCTTTGTCAATGGTGAACGACTACCTGAAAACACACCAGCAGACCCCAGTGCCACCTTTACAAAAGAGGATGCACTAGGCCCAGAAAAGGTACCAACTGGCAGCCTATTCACTCTGGCCGATGATCGACTCTATGGCATTGACAGCCGCATTCTTGGCTACATTAAGCAGGAGCAGATCGGTGGTAAAGTCACCAAGGTCTTCTGGTCATGGAATCTTGATGATGGCAATTTCAAGTGGGATAGAACTGCAATGAGTTTAGAAAAAAAATAGAACGCCCAACGCCTATAAAAAAAGGCCACAAGGATCGCTCTTTGTGGCCTTTTTAGTTTGTACTGGGGAGAACGCTACTCGCAGCTCAATACCCCATCGCGCAGATAGTAAATTCGATCCATCCGTCGCGCCAATTCATAGTCATGGGTCACCACCACAAAACAGGTCTCCTGCTCTCTGTTTAGCTCCAGCATCAACTCATAGACCCGATCAGCTGTTTTGCGATCTAAATTACCCGTCGGCTCATCGGCCAGCACACAGGCGGGTTGATTAACCAAGGCACGTGCAATGGCCGCTCGTTGACGCTCACCACCCGATAGCTCTGACGGCTTATGAGTCACCCGATGCCCAAGCCCTACTCGTTCCAACATCTCAACTGCCCGCTGACTCGCACAAGCAACCTTCTCACCACCTATTAACAGTGGCATAGCAACATTTTCTAACGCGGTAAACTCAGGCAGAAGATGGTGAAATTGATAGACAAAACCCAGTGTCTTATTTCGCAGCTCACCCCGTTCACGCTCTTTCAGCGAGAAGAGATCTTTACCATTGATGGCCACCTCTCCCCTGGTTGGTATATCTAAACCACCCAGACAGTGCAGCAATGTACTTTTACCGGAGCCAGAGCTGCCAATGATGGCAACACGTTCACCCTTCTCAACGGTCAAACTAACGCCATTAAGTACCTGAACATTGATATCCCCTTGGGCAAAACTGCGGCTAACATCTGTCGCCTGTAAAACAATGGGGCGATCACTCATAGCTCAACGCCTCTGCTGGCTGGGTTCTAGCTGCTGTCCAGGCGGGATAGAGGGTCGCTAGCAGCGTTAATGCAAAAGCGGCAAGACCAATAGTGGTGACATCTTCAATATGAATTTCGGAGGGTAATTTGCTAATATAATAGACACTTGG
>JAMOMH010000090.1 GCA_027068675.1 Sedimenticola sp. | reverse complement strand
CTAGCTCTCGCTCAAAAAAGAGCGCCTGGAAACTGTCATCATCCAGCGTTTGAGCCACCTGGTTGTAGAAGACCATCACGGCAGAGATAAATTTATTGGCATGATCAATATTGGGCCACTCTGGCGTAGCATCTTTCCCCCCCCAGATTGCCGGCATCCACTCTGAAGGCATAATCATCTCTGGCGCACAGAGCAACGCCACAAAAAAACCATCTAACTCAGAGACATTAAGAATTGAGTTATCGCTACCATAGCGCAGCAGATACTCATCTATCTCCTCAAAGAGTGTGACTGATTCAGGGTCAGGTGATACCAGTGAGGAGCGCTCTTTCAGTTGGTGTGATGCAGCGTAGTCTGGTTTTGGCGTGCTGCGTTTCTCTCTCAATCCAAGTGAAATCTCTACCTCTTCCAAATCACCCGCACAGCTAACATCAGCCATGCCGCCGCTATATATCTCTCTAATTGCCTCAATCGATTCACTTGCTTTCAGGTCAATAAGGCAGCAGATGACCAACCCATTCATCGTCGTCATGCTTTTATCTTTCACACGCAGATAGGCGCTCAGCACCTCTACCACCGCCTCACGACTTTCAGGGTGTCGTTCAGCAATCTCCTTCAAGCCATCAGCAGCAACAATGCGGGCCAGCTCTTTATGTCGGATCTCATTCATATAGATGGTCAGTGGCTCCACCGCAGGTGTACCGATCATACCGATCACCCTCGGCAGCTCTTGGAGTGCCCAGTCATCTTCAACCAGCAGATCAAACAGCGCCAATAGTGGATCAATGCAGGATGGACTCCCGATCTGTGCCAGTGTTCGCCATGCATGCAGTGGCACCCAAACCTCATCACTATCAACATCTGCATCATGCAGAGATTCATTGCCCACCAACAGCAGTAAGCTGAAGACATCTTGCTCATCAAAGCCAAATTGCAGATAGTCTATCCACTCACCAGCATGCTCTACTTCACCCAATTCAAACAGGGCACTTAATTTGCTTTTACCACGCATAAAAATTTAGCTCTCACTCGAGTCACCGCCCGACAAACCAACCAACAAAATATTTGGGCGCAATTCTACCGCGCTATTGTTAGTGGGGACATAAAAAAATCGTTAGAGAGTCACTATAAAGCACTTTCTTAGCTTATACTTTGCAACTTTTTTGACCACCATGTGGTCTAGAAGAGTGCATCTGTTTCTACTAAGGAGGTCGTTAGCACTCTTAGTACAAAGAAACCCTTACTTAATTTTCGAGCAATTAGATACGCAATGACTCATACCCTATTCAGTCAACTCCGAGAGGAGCTACAGCAGGTCATTATTGGCCAAGAAACGCTGGTCGATCGCCTGTTAATCGCACTACTGGCCGATGGTCATCTTCTGGTTGAGGGAGCGCCAGGACTGGCGAAGACAACGGCCATTAAAGAGCTAGCCGCTCGTCTTGAGGGGGATTTTCACCGTCTGCAGTTTACCCCAGATCTGCTCCCTGGTGATCTAACTGGCACCGAAATCTATCGGCCACAAACGGGTGAATTTGAGTTCCAAAAAGGGCCGCTATTCCACAATTTCGTCCTGGCTGATGAGGTCAACCGCGCACCAGCCAAAGTACAGGCCGCTCTACTGGAGGCGATGGGTGAACGACAGATCACTGTTGGCCACACCACCTATCCACTACCACAACCTTTTTTGGTGATGGCGACCCAAAACCCCATCGAGCAAGAGGGAACCTACCCACTGCCCGAGGCACAGCTAGACCGCTTTTTAATGCACATCCGTATCGACTACCCCAGAGCCGATACCGAACGACAAATTTTACAGCTGGCACGCCGGCAAGCAATCAGCAAAGAGCGCGGACCTGAGTCCAAGAAACATCTCACCATTGCCCAGATTCTTGAGGCACAGCATGAGGTGAACCATCTGCACATGGCTGAACCGGTTGAACAGTATCTCGTGCAGCTGACTCTGGCCAGCCGAGACCCATCACCCTATGGTGCTGACCTAGCTCGCTGGGTCAACTACGGTGCCAGCCCTCGTGGCACCATCGCTCTTGATCGCAGCGCCCGCGCCCACGCTTGGCTGCATGGCCGTGACTACGCCTCACCTGAAGATGTGCAAGCAGTCGTTTATGACTGTCTGCGCCATCGGATTTTGCTCTCATTTGAGGCGGAAGCCGAGGGGATCAGCAGCGATGATTTCATCCGCGAACTGATCCAGCGAGTACCCGTGGCCTAATTGATGTTCGACTGGTTTCGTAACAAAACTCGCCAGCCCGATGCGGTGACGACGGCCTCCTCATCCAGCATACAGGCCTCCACGGATGAGTTGATCAAACTCCGACTGCATGTGAAGGGGCTAAAACTGCGTGGCAGGCAGATGGCCAACAGTGTCATCTCTGGCACCCATCATTCACGTTTTCGTGGTCGGGGAATGGACTACCTAGAGTCTCGCTGCTACCAGCCGGGTGATGATATCCGCAACATGGATTGGCGTGTTACCGCCCGCACCAGCATCCCACACACCAAAATCTACCATGAGGAGCGAGAGCGCCCTGTAGTCGTTGTTGTTGATCTAGGGCCAACCATGTTTTTTGGTACGCGCAATTGCCTAAAATCAGTACAGGCGTGCCGTGCTGCAGCGATGCTCGGCTGGGCCACCACCACCCAGGGTGATCGCATCGGCGCACTGATTTTTAATGGTAAACATCAAGAGCTACAGCCTAGCGGTGGGCAACGTGGTGTATTACGGCTAATCCGCCATCTCCATCAAAGCAGCGACCCCGTCAAAGGGCTGGCCAATAGTGCCGATAGCAACGGCCTCAACCACGCTCTAAAACGGTTACACCGCGTTGCCCGCCCAGGTTCACTCATCTTTATCATTAGCGATTTCTACCACCTTAATGATGAGACTGACCGACAGCTAATGAAGCTGCGCCAACATAATGAC
>JAMOMH010000089.1 GCA_027068675.1 Sedimenticola sp. | reverse complement strand
TATCGTGTACCTGCCGATATTAGAGACCTAAACTACAATAAATTTTTTAGTGAAGGGGAGACAAAAATTGCCCAATTTGAGGATTACACCTCACATAATGCTGAGCGGCTGGATATAGAGGGAACCACATCATTACTGAAGAATCTCAGTTACATCCAGGAGCAGCTCAATGCTTAAAGTGATGACCGTGGTTGGGACACGGCCTGAGTTAATTAAGATGTCCAGAGTCATTGCAGCCTTTGATGAAAATACCAACCATATCCTGGTACATACTGGTCAGAACTATGATTATGAACTCAACCAGGTCTTCTTTGATGATCTGGGAATTCGTAAACCAGATTACTTTTTAGCTGTTGCTGCAGACACGGTAGCTGGCTCAATTGCCAATGTTATTGCTAAATCTGATGAGGTTTTTGCCAAAGAGTCACCCGATGCCTTGTTGTTGTATGGTGATACCAACTCATGCTTGTGTGTGATGAGTGCCAAACGGCGAAAAATTCCAATTTTTCACATGGAAGCAGGCAATCGCTGTTTTGATCAGCGCGTTCCAGAGGAGATCAATCGTAAAGTGATTGACCACCTCAGTGATGTGAACCTCGTGTTGTCAGAGCATGCGCGGCGCTACCTTCTTAATGAAGCTTTTCCAGCAGATCGCCTGATGAAGACGGGTTCTCACATGCCGGAGGTGTTGAACCATTTTGCACCGAGTATTGAGCAGTCAACTATCTTAGAGAAGCTCTCACTGACAGCAAAAGGATTTTTGCTGGTGAGTGTGCATCGTGAAGAGAATGTCGATACTGAACATCATCTGCAACTTCTACTGGAAGGGCTAAGAGCAGCCCACCAGCGTTTTGATGTACCTATTGTGGTATCGACCCATCCGCGTACTCAGCAACGTCTTGAGGCGTTAGGTATTGAGCAGGAAACAGGTATTCAATTTCTCAAACCTTTTGGCTTTTTTGACTACATAAAGCTGCAGATGAATGCCATGTGTGTGTTGTCTGACAGTGGTACTATTACTGAAGAGTCCTCGTTGTTAGGCTTTCCGGCAGTGACCATGCGCCAGGCACATGAGCGTCCAGAGGGTATGGATGAAGCAGTGGTTATTATGTGTGGGATAGAACCCGATGATTTGATTCGCTCTATTGAAATCGTCACTCGACAAAATTTTGAGCCAAGACTTAAACCTCAGCTTATTGGTGACTACCAGTCTGAAAATGTATCAGAAAAGGTATTGAGGATCGTACACAGCTACGTACATTATGTGAATCGGGTGGTCTGGTCAAAGAGTGTTTAGCTCCGTTTTATAAAGCAAGAGGTTCCCTAGTGCACAGTGGTTATGAGCTTCAATGATCCATTTACTACTGCATTAAATCGTTTTTCTTATTGAGGCAGTCGGCGATTCTGTCCATTGCTGCAACGGTTAACTCCTGTAAATAGGGGATCTTCTGCGTTAGGAGCTTTCGAATGCCTTCCTCTTGATCGATCAGTTTCTGTAATGATTCTACCAAACTCTCTTTAGATACAAGATTTGTCTGCAGTACGTAATCATTATGCCCAAAAATATCCATGTTTAACCCTTTTGCTTTTTGACTATAAGCAATTGAGATGGTAGGGACTCCGCTTGATATGGCGGCGATTGTTGCGTGGGTTCTTGCCCCGATAAAGAAGCGACATTTTGAAATGGCGTATTTTGTTTCTTCTGCATTAAAGCCTTCATTAATAATACAAACTTTTTCATTCAGGTCAGGCAGCGCATTAATAATCTTGCTCATATAGTAATGGTCGTTGTTTACATTGCTTTTACCTAATGGGGTGACATGAGAGATTAGTAAAATAGACAATTTATTTTCAGTTATTACATGTCTAATGAAATTAATGACTTCTGTAATAATCTCTTGGTTGTCTGATGCAAATCGTTCGATTAATGGACTGACATTTAGGCCTAAGATGTTGTCAGGATTATGTTTTGGCCAAAACTCTGATAAATCAATTTTACTTTTTTTCAAATGAAAGGCAGGGTCACTTGTCCTAATTGAGTTTTTGATATCGAGTGTTTTAGAGACATATTCTTTTGAAGTGGATTCTCTCAGGGCTAATAGTTCCATTTTTGAAAAATGTTTTTTTAATAGAGGGATAAGAGAAGGCTCTGCTTCAAATGGCCCAACAGATGCGCACCACAAGAAGACAGGCTTGCCTAGCTTCATTGCATAATTGTCCATTGCCATTATCCAGACAGGATACCGACCCTCATAGGTATACATGTCCCCACCAATTGAGAGCACAGCATCTACACTTTCCAATTGCTCCTTTAGCTTCTTTGGCATTGGTAAAGGGAACTCTAACTGTCTAAGCCAGTTAACAGGAAGTCTTAAAACCTGTCCCCACAATCTAGATGAAAATGTGTGGTAAATAGGAACGAAAATGATGCCATCATTATTGGCGTCTGGCCACTGTTTCATATCGCGGCATATAATATCCGAAGGAACAAAAATTGTGACTTCACCAAAGCACTTTTTGAGCAATAATGCAGTGCTACGAACGATTGCCTCACATCCGCGATTACCAAAAGTACGTTGACCTGTTAAATAAAACTTTTTCACTTATATTTCCTTTGAAAATATCTAATAAAGTAATATGTTGTTTTTAAAAACCCCTTTAATAATCGCTTATTAAGAAATGCATAATGCAGCTCCATCGGAGTCATTTTTGCCATAAAATATAGGAAGTTGTTGTTTTTCTTTGCTTGTAGAAATGCTCTATGTGATGTTTCAGAAATCTTTGATCGTAGGTGATAAATATTTTGGCGGTCATGTGAAATGCTAAATGTGTTTTTTGTTATTCGTTTTTTTGGGTGCCAGAGCCCTTTAGATTCTGCTGAACTTATTCTCATAGAGAGTCCTTCTTGCCGGTGCCTATAATTCCCTTCCTGAGATTGGTATACATCATCTGCTGTTTGGCTTTTAATCTTCAGCTTTGAAAGCGTAATGCCTGCTGATAATATTTGCTGTATATCTTTATTCCTGACTACAGTGATATTAGTCCCGCCGGAATCTCCTGCAAACTCAGGAAGCCAAGCGTCCCCACATGCTAGATCTGCAACTTCACCAGCTATATCATCACACCAATCGCATGCTTTTGGCCGAAAAAAACCTACGCCCCAATCCATACCAAACAACTCTCTTGCTAATATTGGTTCGTACTGGATACATTCTTGAGTGCTAATTCTTTTAGTGACCTGAACGCTATAATGGCTTGGAGGGCGCTTGTTGTCCTTTACTCTGAAATTAATACCCGCTAAATATCTTGGCTCTATGTTTTGTTGCCATCCAACCATTTCAGCAAAGGCTTTGCTTTTAAGGTGGCCGCAAAAGATTGCTATACAGAACTTAATTCTGTTATTAATTTCTTGGTCATTCTCCATCAAAAGGCGCATTGCTTTTACAAAGCAAGGTACCCCAACAAAAGCGTATCTTTTGTTGTTGTTTCTGATTTCGTGAATTACTTTATCAAAATGTACAGGATAGTACCTTGACTTTGAATTGGCCTTGATTTCGGCCGCTGTCTCAGAGATCACGTACTTAAATAATTGATTTGACTCCCCTGAGCTTCCAACATGTATAACACCATCTATCATCTTAAGTCTTAATAATTCAATGAGTACCCATGTGACTAGTCCACCAGAACTACCCTCTGAACGAAAGCTGTTTTCTACGACATGACCCGCAAATATTTCTTTGTAATTGCCAATACGTTTGTCAAAGTGTGACTCTTCTTTAAATAGCGTGCCGGATATTTGATCTTCATTGTGTTCTGATGAGAATGGGCACACTTCTGAAGCAGCGTTGTCATGGCCTGTTTGTGGAAAACTGGCCTCATATAAACCAAGCTCGTTTTCTCTGATCTTATAATCATCATTAAAAGCGGCGCATGCCCCACAACCAATGCAGTAGCCTCCTTTTATCACTTTTTCAATCATTATGGTTTAATCCCCCTTCCCCTATATTTTTAGGTAATATGTATTTTTTTACCCCATAATAGTAAAGGCTTAATAGAAGTATGTTGCTCACTACTGTTGCAGCAGCAGCTCCTTCTGCGCCAAAGTCCGGTATTAGAATTATATTCAATATTATATTTGTGATTGCCACAATTCCCATGTATTTGACTTTTGTTTTCATATTCTCTTGGGTAACTAGTGTCATGCCAACACTACTTGCTAGGAAGAATAGAGGTGTGCAAAGAGCAATAATGTTTAGGATGTTGATTGACTTGGAATACTGTATGCCAAAAAGAAATATAATGCCCCATTCACTTAGGCTCCATATCAAAAGCATGGCAATTAAACCTAATGCTAACATGACTCTATTGCCCTGATGATATAGTTGGAAAAACTTCTTTTTATCATGAACTGCCCAGCGGTGGATCCTTGGTAGAAAAAACTTTTGGTAAACAACGCTAGGTAATAGGTAAACTGCCGCCATAATTGAAAAGGCTACACTATAGTGTCCTGCAGCTTCTGATCCCGTGATGTATTTGACTAGAATAATATCGCTCTGCATATAGATAAAAACAAATAGACCAGCTAGGCCAAAAGGCCAAGCTTGTACCATGATTGATTTTATTTTTGGTATTACTATCTGATGGTGTTCTAAGCTGGGTTTTAATGCATGTCCTTTGAGCTTGAATTGTTTTAAATTCATTTGAACAAGCTCTCTACTCGCAGCTGCTGTAAATAGAATTGCAATGGTTGCAAAGATTAGTGCTACATTTTGCCCAGTCATCCATTCAGTTAGCCAGAGATAAAGAGCTACAATAGATGCCAACCTAGCTAACTGGGGTAATAGTTGCCAAAGGGCAAAACGTAGATACCGCTCCTCTAATTGTAACTTGCTGCTAACTAATTCGACGGCAACATGCCCAAGCACATAGAGTGAAAGAATTAGTAGCAAATTGCGTGTGACTGACCCGTGTGGCCCAATCATTGCCCATGTTAAAATTAGGATGATGACTAAAATTGTGCTTAAAGCTATAAATTGGAATGATGGGTAAAGCCAGCGGACAGCAAGCCAACCCTCCTTGCCAAATGCTTTTAACCAGAATTGTGAGATGCCAAATCCAGCTAGTGGAGCAAGCATCGTCACTATCATCAATGCGGCCATGAATTCACCAAAATTATCAGGGCCAAACTGGCGCGCAAGAAGAAGCTGCAGTAAAAATGCACTACCAGCACCAAGCATTGAGCCTATCCATAACAAAGAAATGGTTTTTACCACATGATTTTTGCTCATTATTATGATTGCAATGCAGTTAGGTTATCTAAGTAATGGTTATTCATCTATTAAATGTACTATTGGTCCGGAGTGATCTATAAGCAGCTGCAGTGTGTAGCATCTCATTCTGTTTCAAGCCTGGAAACGCTATGCCATCAGATATTTTCTATCTTGGAAGTGGCCACAATTTTATCTTGCAGAGTTTCTGTGTTGGTAAAATTCTCAAGAATGGATAGTTTATGTTTCCACTGTATGCAATATCCCAATTTCTCTTAGGCTGTGTGTGGCTATCTGGATGATATCGGTGCGTTTGTGGCAAAAACTCCCTTCGTTGCAATAGAAGTCAGTATATCTGGACGTGTTAAATTGTATAGCTGTTCCCTAGTTGTCAATCGTGCAGCTCTTGCTAGTTGAATAGCAGCTTGATATATCGCTTTAACCAGAATATAAAAAGCCCTAACCACATGAGTGTTGAGAGTGTAATGGCCTCAAGAAAGAGCGGTATTTCACTATTGAGTGAAAGCCCCGCCATAATGCGTGTTGTTGCGATAATCTGTACTAAAGCAAATAGCATGATGGTGTAACGGTCGGCTGCAGGTTTTTGTCCGGCATGCCCCAATATAATACGTGTACTGAAGCCAATTAAGATGGTGGTGAAGTAACCGATGGCAATGGCGTGCAGGGGGGCTTTCTCAAATATGAAGCTGCTGGGTGTGAAGCCTTCGATGGCGTATAGCAAGAAACTGATGGGGATCCAGATGAGCGATAGGTAGAGCACCCAGAGGATCGCTTCAACCTGCCGTACCGGTAACCGCCATCGAATAAACTCGCTGAGGGTGATGATAAAAAGTAGGCCATCAATAAAACCATAACTGTTGAGTGAAAAGATGGTGAAGAGCACCTTGATTAGCAACAGGCCAGCGATGGTATGGAGAAAGTAGTGACTGCGATTTGCTTTGTATCCTGTTACTTTTCCTTCAGTGAAGAAGGGGATCATCTTCTGGCTGAGGGTGAGAATTAGCATAAAAAGATAGAGAAAAACCCCACTCTGTATGGCAGCTTGCCTGATGATAGTTTGGCCGGGGTCAATAAAGCTCCAGAGAAAAAACAGGTGTGAAATGGCTCCAGCAGCTAATGCACTAAGAATCCAGTTGACATCAAAACGGGCGGTTATGCTGCTCTGTCGGTTGCTTTGCCACAAAACCTGGCCAATCATCAGGTAGGCAATAAAGATGCCGATGGCGGTGATAGGTGTGAATGATGGTGCGGCAAAAGCACAAAAAATAAAGAGTATGGCAGAGAGGTTGAGCAGCAAAAATGGTTTTAGGTAGCTTTCACGTGTAATCGCCGAAGTGGCAAGAAAACGGGGGAACATGGTGAATAGAAAACCGGCAAAAAACTGTGTAAAAACGGTAAAAATTAGTGTGTAGGCGTGGAATGTTGGCAGGGAGATCTTAGTGTAGAGCAGGCCTTGGTAGTGCAGTAGCAGCATCAGCATGGTGATGATGGCGTTGGCGCTGCCGCCAAAGAAGAAGAGCTTGTGAGGTTTTGTGGTGAGGTTGTTGAATGGTTGTCTCATGTAAAGATATCAAATTCCCCGCCCCAGAGAGCACTCTAGAGCGGGAGGTTGCTACTTACTGGCAGGTGCCACAGCAGCTGGCAGCGCCAGCACCAGCCTCTTTAGCGGCAGCAAGTGCGGCATCGTAGCTAGGCTCTTCTGTGATCTCAGAGATGATCTCTTTGTAAGAGACTTTACCCTCTTTGTTGACAACAAAGATAGCGCGGCAGGTAACACCAGCCAGAGGGCCGTCGGCGATCAGAACACCGTATGCGTTAGCGAAATCTTTGTTACGAAAATCACTGGTGACGGTTAGGTTTTCGATACCTTCGGCGCTACAGAAACGGCCAGCAGCGAAAGGCAGATCCATAGAGATAACAGTGATTTCTGCGCCAGCGATAGTGGCGGCTTCGGTGTTGAACTTGCGGGTTTCAGCAGCACAAACGGGTGTGTCTAGTGATGGTACAACAACCAGAACCTGCGCTTTTTCAGCAGCGCCACCAACAACTTTGTCGGCCAGGCCTTCAGAAGCGACAACGATCACCTGTGGAGCAGCATCGCCCACGTTGATTTCGGTGCCAGCCAAGTTGCAAACATTTCCTTTCAGGGTAACAGTCGCCATAGATATATCCTCAAGTAGAGTTGGGTAATTAAAAACTGGATGCACTATAGAAAAAATTGTCTCAATTGTCCTCCAATATATCCATATAAATTATGGTAATGACGTTTTATCAACATATTTAGTGATAAAGAAGCCTCTGAACAAGTAGATGATTGTTTTATGCTGAGATGGAATGGCCTAAATTCAACCAGACTTATTTCAGAGGCTCCTAAAGGATAAATTGTGCGGTTAGTTGTCAAGATGAGATATCTGCCAGCAGTAGTGGATTTTCTGGTTGCGCTCAAAGTCGGGTGGAATGGTCTGGCTGGTAATATCTTTGATCGCTAGACTGGAGAGTGCAGCCTGATCGAGTTTGAACTTACGAAAATTGGTGGAGAAATAGAGTTTTCCGCCTTTGGCCAGTAGCCGGCAAGCCTGTCGGATCAATGCCACATGATCCTTCTGCACATCAAAGCTCTCATCCATCCGCTTTGAGTTGGAGAATGTGGGTGGGTCGAGAAAGATAAGATCATATTGGCGACGGTTCTCATCACCACGCTCACTCTCTTTGACCAGCCACTCCATGCAGTCGGCACGTACAAAATGGTGTTTGTTGTAGATCGCCTGATAGTTCAGAGCGAGGTTTTCTTGTGCCCACTCCAGGTAACGTTTTGACATGTCGATGGTGGTGCTTGATTCAGCGCCACCTACCACGGCATGGACAGTGGCAGCTCCTGTGTAGGCGAAGAGGTTGAGGAAGCGTTTCCCCTTGGCTTGCTGTTGGATCAGGTTGCGAATAGGGCGATGGTCAAGAAATAGCCCTGTATCAATATAGTCTTCAAAGTTGATCAAAAATTTACAGCCTGACTCTTCAACTTGATGAAAGGCACCGACGCTGCCCCGTTTAGTGTACTGTGCAGTGCCACGCTGTTTGCGGCGTAGTTTGATGAAGATCTGCTCAGCAGGAATATCAAGAAATTGCTGTACCACCTTTTTGATCTCAAATAGGCGATTCCCCGCTTTGTTGGTGTCGATGCTGCTGGGTGCTTGATACTCTTGGATATGTACCCAGAGTTGCTCGCTTTGGAATAGGTCGATGGCGGCGGCATATTCAGGCAGATCGGCATCGTAGAGACGGTAGCAGCTGATCTGCTCACGTTTGATCCAGCGGGCCAGTTTTTTCTGGTTCTTCTTCAGTCGATTGAGCAGCATCTGCGCCCCTTCACTGAGAGGGATCTCCTCACGCGGCTCCTCTTTGCTCTGATGCAGTAGGAAGTTGGAGAGCTGGCAGCGGATTGGCCCATTGAATAGGGTGTAGTGGCGCTCTGGTTTTAGGCCGATCTGTAGATTGGGGTTGCTGCTAAATAGGGTGGCGTGCCAGCCAGCAAAACGGTAACGCAGTAGTTCACCAAACTCACGATAGAGTGGAATTAGCTGCTGCTCATCACCCAGTCGCTCGCCGTAGGGTGGGTTGGTGACAACCAAACCGGACTGAAGCTTACCCGCTGTGCAGTCAACCATGTCGCGTTGTTCTACGGTGATCAGGTTGTTGAAACCTGCTGCTGCGATGTTGCGGCGTGAGGCGGTGATACAGCGGCTATCTACATCTGAGGCGATGATGGTTGGGATCTTATCGAAGCCCTCGTCGCGGCGCTGTTTGGCCTCTTTGAGCAGCGGTTGCCAGATGGTTTCATCGTGCTGCAACCAGCCGAGAAAACCGAAGTAGTCGCGCTCTAGGCTTGGTGCAATATCACCCGCCATCATTGCGGCCTCAATGGGCAGTGTTGCGGAGCCACACATCGGATCGAGCAAACTGCCACCCTGTTTAGCAATATCAGGCCAGCCGGCACGGATCAAGATGGCAGCGGCCAGATTCTCTTTTAGTGGTGCTGGTACACTGCTCTTGCGGTAACCGCGTCGATGCAGGCTCTCACCCGAGAGGTCGAGGCTCAGTCGGGCCTGGTTTTTGTGGATGTTGAGGTGGATGCGTAGCTCTGGTTGATCCTTCTCCACCGAGGGGCGGCTGCCTACGGTTGCTTGAAATTGGTCAACAATGGCATCCTTCACCTTCAGTGCCGCATAGTGACTATGTTTGATGGTGGAGCGGTGACAATTGCCATCAACCGCCAGAGTGTCAGTCGGTTTCAGGTGTTGAGACCAGTCGATATTTTGCACCTGTTGATATAGCTCTTCAGGTGTCTCAACAGGGAACTCCAGCAGCGGCAGCAGCAGCCGGTTGGCCAGACGAGACCAGAGGCAGATGCGATAGGCGGTCTCAAGTGTGCCTTGAAAACCAACCCCTGAACGTCCCAACTTGATCTCTTCAGCATTGAGCTGTTGTAACTCATCGGCCAGCAGCCCTTCCATGCCGCCAGGGACAGTGGCATAAAGTTGTAGTCTATCGGTCATGGTGGCTCTCAGGATTGGGGTGGCAGATGAAGTGGCACATTATAACGCCCCAATGACACTTCTACAGCAGATTGGCAAAATGGATTTCTACAAATATATGTCGATTTATGGCACCATTCACCACTTTTTGCCCTGATAGATCCCCATAACCATGAAATCTCTGCAAACAGCCGCCATTTTGGCACTGTCTCTACCTCTCTTGCCTGCGAGTGCTGGGGTGTTTGACCAGCAAAACAGTGACCAACAGCATTGGGGGCTTGCTGCAGGTCTCCGCGTGGCGACCATTCCATTCAAAGATGGCTCAACACAGACCAGCTTTGTACCACTCAACTATTTCGAGAATAGCTATGTTTTTATGGATGGTCTTGATGCGGGAGTCAAGCTAGGAAAAATAGGGCCGTGGGAGCTTAATGTGGTGGCCAAGGCGCGTTTTTTCGATATCCCAAAGCGTTATCAAGATAATCTTGCGTGGGATGTTGTTGATACCGGTGTTCAACTCCGCTACCAATCAACAACAGAGGGGTATGCCATTGCAGAGCTATATAGTGATCCCGCTAAGCGTTTCTATGCCAATCTGCGGACAGGTTTTGAACTTCAGAGTGGGGATCTAGAGTGGAACCCTTATCTTAATTTGCGTATTAAAAGTACAGAGTTCAATAGCCGATACTATGGGTTGGGTGCTGAAAATATCGATGCGGGCACCGATGTGACACTTGGTTTAAAGATGAACTACTCGATTTCAGAGCACGCCTATCTTTATAGTACAGCGGCAGTGAGCCTGTTGGATGAGGCGGCAAAAGAGTCCCGTTTTGTTGATAAAGATTGGCAGAGTGAACTCTCAGTTGGCATTGGCTACCGTAGTGATAAAAAAGCGATGCCACGCTCTAAACTGCATAAACAGCGTTATATGCGACTCGCTCATGGTTGGTCGACCCCCTCTAATTTGCATGAGATGGTTATTGGTAAGACGGAACATGACCCTAATAATAATCAGCTGACATCCATCTTCTATGGCCATCCGTTGATATTGCGGGCGAATAATTCTCCGGTTGATCTCTATCTGGTGTCGGGTTTTGTCTGGCACGGGTCATCTGATAGCCAGTCGAGTGAGCAGGAGTATGACTTAGGGCTAAAGGTCTACTACCGTTTCTATTGGCCAACAGAGTGGCGAGTGGGTGCTGCTGAGGGGCTATCGTATATCACCAATCCAACCGCTATTGAGAAGAGTGAATTGGAAGAGAATGATTTTGAAGCGACGAATCTGATGAACTACCTTGGTTTCTCCATCGATCTTAATGTTGGTGATCTGCTTGGCATGCGCTCAGTGAGAGATCTTTGGTTTGGTTATGCTATCCATCATCGCTCCGGCATGTTTAAAAGCTCATCCCTGTTTGGTCATGTAAAGGGTGGCAGTAACTATGAAACGCTCTATCTTCAGTGGGATTTTTAATCGAATTTTTGTTAAATTTTAGGCAATAAAAAACCCGCCACTTTAGCGGGTTTGGCCAAAAATGAGCTTCAGCCACTCTCCTCCTTGCTTTCCATATTTTTCTCCACTGTTATCACTAACAGCAGATTATGGCGGTCTCTCTTTTCTTATTATTACGGGTATCGATATTGTTATTATTCATACCCTAACAACTTAAAAGCATACAGTGTGCCAACATTATTTTTCCAAATGAAAACAGTGGGTTGGAGTGTGTTGGCAAGGTCTCTATTTAGTGCTGTAAATCAGCCCGACAGTTAGCCTCTAATAAATCTGGTTATTTATGCGGGTGTGTTTTTATGCGGTTTAATGCAAGATTAGAATACGGCAGATAGTGTGAGCTAGGTCTCAAAAAGTATGTTCTTCGCCCTGTTCGCATGTAAAAAAAACCGACGTTTTATAGGTTGGGGCTTTTTTGAGCTTGATGCAATGGCACATCCGTGTGCTGAGCAATCGGTTCTTTAGCGAGTACCTCCGCCGAGTAGTGATGCACGTTCACGGCCTTGTGCATTGCGGCTCCGTTGTGGTGAAGCGCTTGAGCGGCTGTTGCTCTTTTTGCCCTCTTGGCTTCTAGGGGTGCTATTTGAGTGGTGCTCACCACTCCCCTGTTTACGGTCTGAATTTTGCTTGCTGCGGTTGCCGTTTGCACTGTTGTGACTGGGTCGTTTACCTCTGCTTTGGCGTGCATTGCCATTCCGTCCATTTTGAATAGGTTCCGCTTTAATGGTTGGATCGGGGGAGTAACCTTCAATGGCGACTTTTGGGATATCACGTTTGATCAGACGCTCAATATCACGTAGCAGTTTATGTTCATCGATACAGACCAGTGAGACGGCCTCACCCTCATTTCCAGCGCGACCAGTACGGCCAATGCGATGCACATAATCTTCAGCTACATTGGGTAGCTCATAGTTGACCACATGCGGCAGTTGGTCGATATCCAAACCGCGAGCGGCGATATCGGTGGCAACCAGAATGCGTGTATTCCCTTGTTTGAAGTTGGCTAGTGCACGAGTACGTGCCCCCTGGCTTTTATTACCGTGGATAGCGGCAGCGGAGAGGCCATCCTGCTCTAGCTGTTGAACCAATCGATTTGCGCCATGTTTAGTGCGTGTGAAGACCAGCACCTGTTGCCAATTTTGTGAGCCGATGAGAAAAGAGAGCAGTTCGCGTTTACGCTTTTTATCGACAAAATGAACGACCTGATCAACCAGTTCAGTGGCGGTATTGCGGCGTGTTACCTCAATCAGCTCTGGCTCGTTGAGTAGACCACCCGCAAGACGTTTAATCTCATTAGAAAAGGTGGCAGAGAAGAGTAAGTTTTGGCGGTTTTTTGGCAGCAGGGCGAGCACTTTGCGGATGTCGTGGATAAAACCCATATCCAACATACGATCCGCTTCGTCCAACACCAAGACTTCGACATGAGAGAGATCGAGGGTCTTCTGTTGGACATGATCCAGCAGGCGACCTGGAGTGGCGACGAGGATATCGACACCACGGCGTAGAGTAGCGATCTGTGGGTTGATCTTAACGCCACCAAAAATGACGGTCGATTTTAACGGTAGGTATTTGCCGTAGCAGATGACACTCTCTTCAACCTGAGCGGCAAGCTCACGGGTGGGTGTTAAAATCAGTGCGCGCACGGGACGATGGCCATTGGTTTGGCCGCGACTGCTGAGCAGCTGTAATAGGGGTAGTGTGAAACCGGCGGTTTTGCCGGTCCCTGTCTGTGCACCTGCGAGAATATCTTTGCCCGCTAAAATAATGGGGATTGATTGGCTCTGCACAGGGGTTGGCTCACTGTAGCCCTGATCGGCAACAGCACGAAGAATATCGGCCGATAGGCCGAGGGTATTAAATGACATGTAGAAAAGACTCCTGATCTGCGCAATCCATGCGATAGACGCATAGGCCGGTTCGGGCAGAATCGGGTTAAAAAGATCGAGGTTTGAACTGAGGGGAAGTACCGCGAAAAAGCTGGCGCAAACCGGAAGTGCGCCGAGATGATGCTATTGTAGCAGAAATTCTCACTCTTCTGCTGATCAAAATGAATCAGAGGTTTAGTTGGTGGTAAGAAAGTGCTCTTTTTTCTCTTTTGGGATGTCGGCCATTTCAAGATAGGCCATGACAAATCGCTCAATACCAAACTGTTCAAAAATGAGACGGTGTGATGGGTTTCTGAATAGGTGTCTAAAATTTCGGCGGCGCTGCTTGAGATTAAGAGACTGCCGGTGAAAACGTATATCAGCCACATCGATTAATCCAAAATGGCCGTTAGGTAATCTAAGGATGTTACCAAGATGTAGTGAACGGAAGAGGACTCCTTTTTGATGCAGCTGGGCCATAAATTGAGCCAACTTTTCCAGTTCACTATCTTGG
>JAMOMH010000088.1 GCA_027068675.1 Sedimenticola sp. | reverse complement strand
TGGTCTATAGCAGTAACTTAATCCCCTGGCGTATGGATAGCCGGTCGCATCAGGTTTTTGGCCAATCGGCCCAAGAGGTTTGGTACAAATTTCAAGTTTGGCTAAAACAGCAATTTCAACCTCAGTTGGCCAAGCTTAAAGATCAAACGGTCGATGGTGGAATGACACTTTTTAATGAGCGGTATGAGGTGAGCTTGCTGACAAAGGGTGGCTTGGGTGATCTCTATTTCTACCATGACGATGCTCAATCTGCACCGACCGTGAGAAAATTGAGTAAGGATGGTGTTAGTGAGGTGCTCTTCTCTATGCAGCGCATCAACTATATGGATTGGCATGAGCAGTCTGGGCTGTTGATAAATCGTGAGGCAATTTGTGACAATAGCCGGCTCTATACCGACCTCTATCTATGGCACCCTGACAGTGGCGAGGTGGAGCGTCTCACTGAGTGTGGCCGATACCGCACGGCTCTCTGGCGACCTGATGGTGAAGTGATTGCAGCACTACAACTTGAGAAGGGGCTGAGCCGCTTAGTTCTGTTAAATGATAAGGGTGAGCTGCTTAACCCGTTGAGCGAGCTCCCTCAAGGTGATGTGCTTGGGCATTTTTCATGGTCTCCCGATAGTCGATCGATTGTTGCAGCTGTAAAACGTGTTTCGAGTGGTTGGAATATTGAGCGTTTTGATCTGCAAAAAGGTCAATGGCAGCGTTTAACCAGTAATGCTGATATCGAGAGTCGCCCCGCCTTTTCAGCCGATGGCAAACGGATCACCTTTATTTCGGATCATGGTGGTGTCTGGAATCTACGGCAACTTCAGCTCGATAGTGGTGAGATCACGACACTTAGCGACACTCTTTCAGCTGTGACAGAGGCGATTGAGATGCCTGATCAAAGCTTTCGCTTGATTGAGTATCGCGCCGATGGCATGGCCATTAGCACATTGGAACCACGTAGAACGAGTGGTGAGCCTTATTCAGCAATATCGTCAGAACCTTATCAGGTTTATTTATTACCCACATCAACGGCTCCAATAGAGGCTACCAAAGAGCAGCCTTATCAGCCTTGGAACAGCATGAGGCCGCGCTCGTGGTTCCCCTTAGCAGTGGTAAATAGCGACGATACCTCCTTTGTTGGTGTAACGCTTCAAGGTGAGGATGTGCTGGGTTTCCATCGCTGGAGTGCGATGCCTCTCTACTATTACGATCAAAATGAGCTGGGTGGCTTGGCCTACTACAGCTTTGATGACCGTATTACGCTCTCTGTCCAGCGTCAGTTTATATATGGTTCAGGGCATGGTGATGATGAATATGTTGAGGATGAACGTCGTGCCCAGCTAATGTTTAATCACTGGTTGAATGGTGTCGATCGCTCCTACTCTTTAGCGGTGGGGTTGGCTACGGAAGCGAGTGATATTGAGCGGGTGCAAGGAGTGAGGGAGTATGAGTCTGTTGACGATACTCTTGCGGGCCTTGTTCTGGGTTATGACAGTACGGACTACTATCGGCGCTCGATTAGTTTGGTTGATGGGCGTCAGTTTAAATTAACATTTGAGAGCTATGATCTTGTTGGTCAAAGTGACCACACGGGAGAGACCTATCGGGCCGATTGGAGTGAATATCTACGTTTAGGTGCTGGACAGGTGCTAAAAATGCGCATGATGTTTGCCCAAGGTGATTCGATGATTGCCCCCTATGAACTGGGTGGTGAGGTAGAGCTGCTTAGTGAATTGGGCGGTATGACAGGGCTTGGTTTGCGTCGCTTTCCATTACGTGGCTTTGCCTCGGGTGGCCGTGAATTGACGGGTAACAATATGGGGTTGCTCTCGATTGAGTGGCATTATCCGTTAGGGTTTTACCATGATGGTTGGTTTGTCCCACCCGTTGGGCTGGGGCGGCACGCTGTCGCTCTTTTTGTAGATAGTGGAGATGCCTGGACGGATGATGAGCAGGCAGAACCCTATACAGGCATCGGTGCAGAGTGGTCAGGTGAACTGCTTTTGGGCTACAACATGATCCACATAGGCATCACCATCGGAGCCGCCCACGGTTTTGGCTCTCTAGGTGAAAACCGCCTCTACCTTAAAATAGGTGCCTCACTTTAGAGGCTTTTGCGGGGTGGTTGAGTGGACACAATTTAGGTTCATAGCTAACCCTACGTTTTGTGGTCATTTTGTCTAGCTGCTCAGAATCTGTGCTAGTATATTTCGGTTAAGTATAAAGTAATTGATTTGGTCGGGAATGAGGCAAACGAATGATACGGCAACGTACACTCAAAAATGTGATTCGTGCGACGGGCGTAGGCCTGCATACTGGGAAGAAAATCTATCTAACGTTACGCCCTGCGACCGTTGATACGGGAATCATTTTCAGACGTGTTGATCTGACACCTGCGGTTGAAATTCCGGCTAAGCCCAATAATGTCGGTGATACACGCCTCTCAACAACGCTTGAGTGCAATGGCGCTAAGATTTCAACCGTCGAACATCTGCTATCAGCCTTTGCAGGTTTGGGTATTGATAACGCTTATGTCGATGTAAGCGCTGCGGAAGTTCCTATTATGGATGGTAGTGCTGGGCCATTTGTCTTTTTGATCCAGTCAGCCGGTGTTGAAGAGCAGAATGCAGCGAAGCGCTTCATCCGTATTAAACGTCCAATTGTTGTCGAAGAGGATGGCAAATCAGCCCGCTTTGAGCCATTTGATGGTTTTAAAGTCTCTTTCTCAATCGATTTTGATCACCCCGCCTTTTGTGATGACAGCAAAGTGGCCAGTGTTGACTTCTCCTCAACCTCTTTTGTGAAAGAGGTCAGTCGTGCCAGAACATTTGGTTTTATCAGAGATATTGAGATGCTGCGAAAAAATGATCTCGCCCTTGGTGGCAGTATGGATAACGCTATTGTTGTTGATGACCATAAAGTTCTAAATGAGGATGGCCTGCGTTATAACGATGAGTTTGTTAAGCACAAAATTCTTGATGCCATTGGCGA
>JAMOMH010000087.1 GCA_027068675.1 Sedimenticola sp. | reverse complement strand
CATAATAACCTCCTATTAGAACCAGTCAGTTCAAAAGGGGGGCATTATCTTCTCCGCATGCCGGAACGGCAGAGCCTTCTCATGTTTTACCGCCAGAGATGGGGATTTGCCTAAATTGAATTAGGGCAATTTTAGCCCGTCTAAAACAATCATAACTTGTTCAGAGCCTCCTTAACCGCCAGAATAGATAATTTTACTCACTAGGCTCACGACAATGACACAAATTCACCAAGAGGATTTCATCCAAAGCATCGCCGATGGCCTGCAATTTATCTCCTATTACCACCCGACTGACTACATTCAGGCACTGGCTAAAGCCTGGGAGAAGGAGGAGTCTGAGTCTGCTAAAGATGCAATGGCACAAATTCTGGTCAACTCTCGTATGTGTGCTGAGGGGCATCGCCCTATCTGCCAAGATACTGGCATGGTGGTCGCTTTTATTAAGATCGGGATGAGTGTTCATTTTGATGGCAATATGAGCATCACTGACATGGTTAATGAGGGCGTTCGTCAAGCCTATACCAATCCTGATAACCTGCTGCGTTACTCTGTGGTCAGTGATCCTGCTGGCAAGCGAATTAATACTAAAGACAACACCCCAGCTGTGATCCATATGGAGCTGGTTCCTGGCGATACTATTGAGATTAAACTGGCCGCAAAAGGTGGCGGTTCTGAGAACAAAGCAAAATTCACCATACTCAATCCATCCGCCTCACTGGTCGATTGGGTGCTGGAAACTGTACCCACTATGGGTGCTGGCTGGTGTCCTCCTGGCATGCTCGGCATCGGTATTGGTGGCACCGCTGAGAAGGCGATGCTGATGGCAAAAGAGGCATTGATGGAGCATATTGACATCCAAGAGCTGCATGAGCGTGGCCCCAGCAATCGAATAGAAGAGCTGCGCATCGAGCTGTATGAACGTGTCAATGCACTCGGCATTGGTGCTCAGGGTTTGGGAGGCTTGACGACCGTACTTGATGTAAAAATCAATGAATTTCCAACCCATGCGGCCTCTCTTCCTGTCGCAATGATTCCCAACTGCGCAGCCACCCGTCACATTGAATTCACGCTTGATGGTAGCGGTGCAGCAGAGCTGATTCCACCTAATATGGATGACTGGCCCGATGTCACTTGGGAGGCCTCTGATGATGCACGTCGCATCAATCTCGATGAGCTGACCAAAGCTGATTTAGCAAGCTGGAAACCGGGTGAGCGCATCCTGCTCTCTGGCAAACTACTCACTGGCCGCGATGCTGCACATAAACGCATCACCGATATGATCGCGAAAGGTGAGCCGATGCCTGAGGGTGTCGATTTCACCAACCGTTTTATCTACTACGTTGGCCCTGTCGATCCTGTGCGCGATGAGGTGGTAGGCCCAGCTGGCCCGACCACCTCGACACGAATGGATCAGTTCACCCGCACCATGCTGGAAGAGACCGGTTTAATCGGTATGGTAGGCAAAGCTGAACGTGGCCCTGCCGCTATTGAGGCGATTAAAGATAACCGTGCAGCTTATCTAATGGCGGTTGGTGGCGCAGCCTACTTAGTTGCCAAAGCGATCAAAAGCGCACGTATTGTTGCTTTTGAGGATCTGGGCATGGAGGCCATTCGAGAGTTTGAGGTGAAAGATATGCCCGTCACCGTTGCCGTTGATGTCAATGGTGAATCTATCCATAAGAGTGGCCCTGCCGAGTGGCGGGTGCGTATTGCAGATATAAAATAGAGAAAAATAGCCCTCTATGGAGAACCCCATAGAGGGCCGTTTAACAACCAATTTGTAGATTACAAAACAAATTTTAGCGTAATCAAGCCAGCCCCAATCACACCCACCACCACCGAAGCGGCGAGTGGAATCATCAGTTTTTTTCGATTAATAAAGAGCAATAGGCTCAGCGGCATAAAAAACAACCCCGCACCTAGCGCCACATTTTTAAGCTGCTTAGTCTTTTCATAATCACTGCCCGATACCCCACCTGCTATCGACGAAAAGCGGCTGGCCAATGCCTCATCACCGATCACTAAAACCAACAGTACCGTTAGAAATGGCATTAAATATTTCACTGAAAACCTCTATATTTATTAACCTTTAAATAGTCACTTCTATTCCTATTGCGACCAGAACAGCTGCTATCTTTAAAGAAGATGCAAAATTTTTGGTGCCCACTTATGTCGTCACAACAATCTAAGTTAGAGAGTGCTATCTGGCAAAGCCACCGCTGTGATGAAGTGGAGCTTATCCAAAGCCTGAGTCAACTTATCCAACAAACACCAACAGCAGAGCTGGCGACCCAAACAACGGCATGCCAATTGGTTAGCCGTGCAAGAACACTGCAATCTGAAGAGCAGTCAATTAGCAGTTTTATCCATGAATATGATCTTCGCACCGAAGAAGGAGTCTTACTCATGTGCATGGCAGAGGCACTGCTGCGTATCCCCGATAGCAAGACACAGCAACGACTTGTCAATGAGATCCTAACCCGTGGGCACTGGGATGAGCACCTGGGTAGCAACACATCTCTACTGGTAAATGCTTCAACCTGGGGTCTCTTTTTTGGCAGCCAGATGGTAGAGCAACCACTGCTAGAGAGTAAGACTGCACAAAATATTTTACAGCAGATCAGCCAGCGAATTGGCAGTAAAATGGCCCATACTGCGATGATGCAAGCCGTCAAACTAATGGCTGAACACTTTGTCATGGGAGCGGAAATTAGCGACGCTATCGCCCGTGCGCAGGTTAGTCGGCAACAACGCGTCTCCTTTGACTGCTTGGGTGAAGCGGCTCAGTGCCAAATGGATGTTGATGGCTACTTTGCAGCCTATCAAGATGCGATTGAACAGATTGGTGAGAACTGCACAAAAGAGAGGCTATTTGACCAATTCAGCATCTCAATCAAACTCTCTGCACTCCATTCACGTTATGACTCATTCAAACAGCCACAGGTGATGAAGGAGCTGATACCTCCCCTACGAAAACTCATCATACTGGCCAAACAGCAGCATGTTCAGGTGACACTGGATGCTGAAGAGGCCGACCACCTAGCACTCTCACTGCAGATTTTTAAAACGCTCTGGCACGACCCTACCATAAAGGGTTGGCACGGCTTTGGCCTAGCTGTTCAGGCATACCAAAAACGTGCATTACCTCTGCTAAAGTGGCTAGTGGCATTAGCAAAAGAGAGAAAGAGTAGAATCCCCGTCCGCTTAGTCAAAGGGGCCTATTGGGATAGTGAGATTAAATTGGCTCAACAGCTCGGGCTTGATGATTACCCCGTCTTCACACGCAAAACGGCCACCGATATATCCTATCTCGCCTGCGCCAACTATATGCTGCAACAGAGTGATAGCCTCTATCCACAGTTTGCCACTCACAATGCCCACACTATCACCTGGATTCTGCAGGCCAGCCAAGGAAAAACTTTTGAGTTCCAACGCCTGCATGGCATGGGGGAGGCGCTCTACCAAGCGATTAATGAGATAGAGCCTAACGCCCCACCCTGTCGTATCTACGCACCTGTCGGCCTACACAATCGACTATTGCCCTATCTTGTCAGGCGTCTACTGGAGAATGGAGCCAACTCATCCTTCGTTAACCAGATGGCTGACCAACAGGTTAGCGATGAGGCTTTGGTTAGCAATCCACTCAGCCGTTTCAAGCAGTCTGCCATCCATCCACTAATAAAACCCGCTGAAATATATGCACCTGAACGACGTAACTCAAAGGGGTTAGATCTGCACTGCCCAAACACCATACAGCGGATTCAACGAGCCATTGATGAACACAACAAGGTAGCATGGCAGGTTGCACCACTGATCAAAGGGATACCACAACGGGGTGATAGCAAACCACTCTACAACCCAGCCAATCACAGTGATCAAATTGGCCAACTCATTGAGGCCAACGTAGAGCAGGTTAATCTTGCCTACACCATATCTCAAAAATCACTCAGTGAGTGGCAGCTGACCAGCATTGAGCAGAGAGCCACCATCCTAAACAAGTGTGCCGATCTCTTTGAAGAGCAGCTGCCTGAATTGATGGCACATATCATCCGTGAAGCGGGGCGCACCTTGCCAGATGCCCTCTCAGAGGTGCGAGAGGCGATCGACTTTCTGCGCTACTACGCCTACCAAGCCTGCTCACTACAGCAGGCCAGCAGAGATCTGCCTGGGCCGACGGGTGAACAGAACCAGCTGGCACTCTATGGCCGTGGGGTGATCACCTGCATCAGCCCTTGGAATTTTCCACTAGCAATATTCACTGGGCAGATAGCCGCTGCATTGGTGGTTGGCAATGCCGTGGTCGCAAAGCCTGCGAGCGCCACACCACTCACCGCTTTTGCCGCTATTAAATTGATGCACCAGGCAGGCATACCCAGCAACACTCTGCAACTGATTCCAGGAGATAGCCGCATCATCGGTAAGGCATTGGTTGACAACCCTGCATTGGCTGGCATCGCCTTCACCGGTTCATTGGCCGGTGCTCAGCGGATAAATCGCTCACTAGCCAATCGACAAGGGGCTATCCTGCCTCTAATCGCTGAGACGGGTGGTATCAACATCATGTTGGCCGATAGCACCGCCCTACTTGATCAACTCATCCCCGATCTACTCACCTCCGCCTTTAACAGCGCTGGGCAACGCTGTTCTGCTCTACGTGTATTGATCGTACAAGAGGAGATTGCTGAACTTGTGATTGATCGCCTACTTGCATGTATGGATGAATTGAAGCTCGGTGCCCCCGATCAATTGGCAACCGACATCGGCCCTGTTATCAGTGCTGATGCGCTTCAAACACTACAGGCCTACTGTGACAAAATGGAGAAACAGGTGACACTGTTGCACAAGGTTTCACTACATAATAATGAAGGGCACTTCATGCCGCCCCACCTATTTGAGATTCCCAACCTACAAGTGATGAGTGGTGAAACCTTCGGCCCTGTATTGCATCTACTGCGATATAAGGGTGGAGAGCTAGCGCAGATGATTCAGCAGATCAATGCAATGGGCTATGGCCTCACGCTTGGCCTGCATAGCCGGCTACAATCAACCATGCAGTTGGTAACGACAACGGCAAAAGTGGGCAATATCTACATCAATCGCAACATGATTGGTGCAGTGGTGGGGAGCCAGCCATTTGGTGGTGAAGGCACTTCGGGTACCGGCCCCAAGGCGGGAGGGCCATACTATCTACAACGCTTTGCTCACGAGCGCACCGTCAGCATCAATACGACTGCCATCGGGGGCAATACAGAGCTACTTGGCAGGTAATATGCTAGGTTCGCCCTAAGTGCTGTTCAATCAGAAAACCCAACTTCTCATGCATCTGATCCTCAAAATGGCCGAGTCTCTTCTCAAAGACCTCTAGATATTTTGAGGCTTGATCACGGCTAATATTTTTATTGTTGATACGATATTGCATCTCAGGCATTGACTTATCACGCCGTGGTATTATCTGCCATATGATGTAATCGGACTCTATGGCGGTATACTCTTTCTGGGCAAATTCACAAAAAGCATCAATATAATCCGCCCCCTTAGACCCCAGACACCCCGCCTCAACTCGGCATACAACTACCAGCTTTTTCTCGTCAGGCAGTGGTAAATGTTCTTTCATACGTTCTCTACTCTCTAATAGCCATATAGGGAAGTATATTTCAAAATTGAGGTAGAGATAAACCCAAAATGCAAGCTAACCAAAAGCGTTAAGCGCCAGAAAAGTAACAAGTATCACCGAAATCCAGAAGACCATGCTGCCGGTAGGCCAACTCTCTGAGAGATAGTATTTGGCCACTGATGATTTAGTGAATTTAGTTTGAATATCCTGCATGGGTACCGTTGCTATGCTCAAAACAGAGGCTTTTGTATCACGTAGAGAGGTGACTACTCGTTGCGCAGCAACAGGTACTAACTTACGATAAAACCACTCCATATCCAGATTGACTGAGGGTAGCTCAGGTGGGTATAGCCCCTTTTTATTCAGCCAGACAAAGGCCAATGCTGAGAAAAATAGCAGCTGTAGCTGAGCCAGAACATGGGTCACATCATAGGGCCAATACTCTACCTCCCAGGGCAACATGGCATAGAGATATTGTGGTTGGGTGCCAATAAAGATGCACAACAGCGCAGCAATACTCATCGCAATCAACATATTACGAGGGGCTTCTTCTGTACGAATACCAGAGTCATGGGCAAAGAATGCAAAGTATGGAATTTTGATGCCTGCGTGGTGGAATACGCCAGCCGAGGCAAACAGCATCAACAGCCACAGGTAACCATAATCCTCATACATGAGTGCCGTCATCACCATCGACTTGCTGACAAAACCACTGAACAGTGGGAAGGCGGAGATGGAGAGTGCGCCGACAATACAGAGCACGGTGGTCTTAGGCATCGATTTATAGAGCCCACCCAACGATGAACCATTGATATTGCCGACCCGATAGAGCACCGCCCCCATACTCATAAAGAGCAGTCCTTTAAAAATCACATCACTAAAGGCGTGGGCAATGGCACCATTAAGTGCCAGTGCGGTGCCGATGCCGATGCCGGTCACCATAAAGCCGACTTGGTTGATCAGGCTGTAGGCAAGCACCTTGCGCAGGTCATTCTCAATCACCGCGTAAAAGATCGGAAAGCAGGCCATGGTGACACCGATATAGACCAGGATCTCTTCACCGGCAAAGCCACGCGCCAGGGCGTAGACCGCCACCTTGGTGGTGAAAGCAGAGAGAAAAACGGTTCCGGTGACGGTAGCTTCTGGGTAGCCATCGGTGAGCCAACTGTGCAGAAATGGGAAGGCACTTTTGATGCCAAAGGCGATAAAAATCAGCCAGCCAGCAATACCGGCATCAAGGCCGATATGGTCAAATGCCAGCGAACCGGTGTCGTGGAAGTAGACCAGTGCGCCTGCCAGCAGCAGCACACCAGATAACACCTGGAACACCAGATAGCGCAATCCGGCCTTGAGCGCCCGCTCAGTGCCCCGCGCCCAGATGAGGAATACCGAGCTTATTGCCAGCAGCTCCCAAAAGATAAACAGAGTGATCAGGTCACCGGCAAACACCGCGCCCAATGCACTGCCTGCATACGTCACCGCAGCAATATGCTGTTTGGTATCTTTGACGTGGAATGCGAAGATGCTGCCGATAAAGCTGGCGATACAGAAGAGATAGCCAAACAGCAGGCTGAGCTTATCCACCCGCATAGCGACCAGCTCATAGTTCATTATGCTATAGCTGACGCTACTGCCCACCTCAATATTCAGCCAGAGATGCAGGCCTGTCAGTACGGGGGTTGCCAGCAGTATTAGCTGGCGTGGCAGGTCACGAGTGAATCCAACCAGCAGTGCTGCGATAAAAAAGAGCAGAAACGGGGAAAACTCACTCATCGTAATAATCTTCCTTTCGCATCAACACGTTACGCATTTTTTTGGCGATAACGACCAACACCACACAAGCGGCAAAACCGTAGAGGGAGTAGAAGGCTGGGATCTCTTCCCAGCCAAAACCGATATGGCGGTGGAGCACAAAGTCAGCCAGCACCAGCAGGATACAAATGGCATAGAATCCCTTGAGCAGCCGTTCAATATTTTCAGGCCGGTCAAAAAAATAGACCTTCTCATTTTTATCTGACATTTCAGGAGCCTCCAGCGGCTAAACTTGCCAGTTGATAGAAGGGATCCGGGTAGAAAAAAAGCACGACGCAAGCTGTCGAGGTGATGATCATCGCCAGCAGTATCGGTTTTGGTGCTTCCGCTATCTCCCTGTAGTGTTCACCACTCTCCGGCTTACTGAAAAAGGCGCGGATAGGGATGGGCAGCAGGTAGATAATATTGAGCAGTGAGCTGATCATCAACACCGCAAGCAGTAACAGCTGTGTGGTCTCGACTGCACCCAGCCCGAGATACCATTTACTCCACATGCCACCAAAAGGTGGCAGGCCGATGATGCTCAGGGTGCCAATAAAGAAAGCCACAAAAGTGATGGGCATTGCACGACCTAAGCCATTCAGTTCACTGACCAACTTTTTATGCGAGGCGACATAGATGGCTCCAGCGGCGAAAAAGAGGGTGATCTTGGCAAAGGCATGCATCGCAATATGCATAGAGGCGCCAATCAGCCCCGCTTTGCTGGCCAACATGGCACCCAATGCAATGTAGCTCAGTTGGCTGACGGTGGAGTAGGCGAGTCGCGCCTTGAGGTTATCCTTGGTCATCGCAATCATGGATGCGATCAGTATGGTGGCCGCTGCAACCCAAATCAGGCCACCGGTTACATCATTCGATAGGATGAAATCACTGCCAAAGATATAGATTGTCACCTTGAGCAGGGTAAAAACACCTGCCTTAACCACTGCCACCGCATGTAACAAGGCACTGACGGGGGTGGGTGCCACCATCGCTGCCGGCAACCAGCGATGAAAGGGCATCACGGCAGCCTTACCGATACCGAACAGGAATAGAGCATAGAGCAGCCCAGCCCATGCAGGGTCGATATGGCCAGCTAGTATGCCTCCCGCCTGAAAATCGACACTGCCGGTCAAAAACCAGGTGATCAGAATCCCCAGCAGGAAGAGGCCGATGGAGGTGCCCAATAAGATACCAAGATAAACACGCCCTCCCCGTTTCGCCTCTGGGGTACCGGCATGGGTAACCAGCGGATAAGTGGCAAGAGTCAGCAGCTCATAGAAGAGAAACAGCGTAAAGAGGTTGGCTGAGAAGGCAATCCCCATAGTCGCGGCGATAGAGACGGCAAATGCAACGAAAAAACGAGTCTGATTTGGCTCATTGTGGCAGCGCATATAACCGATGGCGTAGATTGAGGTGACAACCCACAACAGCCCAGCCACCAGCGCAAACAGCATCCCCAATGCCTCAATTTCAAAGGCGATGCTAATACCTGGCATGGGCTCAAACAGCGTAACTGCAAATGTCTCTCCATTCAAAAATCGCGCGGCTATCACTACCACCAGAATGGCCGTGAGCGCAGCGATGGTCAGGGTGACACCCTCCCTCTCATCGGGTGTGCGACGGGCAAGGATAATCCCAACAGCCCCCAGCAGTGGCAGAACAAGGGTGGCTAGCAGTAGTATCTCCGCACTCATGGGTTCCCCCCCCCCAGAATGGCTGCTGCCTTTTCAGCAACCCCCACCGTTAACTCAGTATCCAGACCAAAATAGATATTGGCAAATACCAATAGCCAAGTCGGTACCAACAGTAGTATCGGAGCCTCAGTCACCTCTTTTCCGGAGTCGGTGATGGGCCTGAAGTAGAGTGCCTCTATCAACTTTCCCATATAGACCACAGCCAGTAGAGAGCCAAATAGAATAACAACAACAGAGATCCACGCCCCTTGCTCCAGAGCAGCAGTTACCAGATACCATTTACTGATAAATCCAGCCGTGCCAGGCACACCGATAAGGCTCAGACCACCTATAACAATGGCAGCAAAAGTCCAGGGCATCGCCCTACCCAGGCCATGAATCTGATCCATACGGCATGCACCGATACGGTAGATAATGGCGCCAACAGCCATGAACAGCGCCCCTTTCATTAAGGCGTGATTGAAGAGATGGATCAGTGCGGCGGTAATGCCGGTTGCAGAGGCAAGCCCGATCCCCAGTACCATATAGCCGATCTGAGCCACACTGGAGTAGGCTAGTAATTTCTTAACATCCTCCTGATAGATGGCATAGACTGAGGCGATGATAATGCTGGCGATACCGGCCACCATAAATAGCTCTTCAACAGGTGTGGCCAATGCAAAGCCGTATGGGAAAACTGTAAACAGAATACGCAGCATCACATAAACAGCTACCTTGGTGGCCGTTGCAGCAAGAAAAACGGTGACCACCGAAGGCGCATAGGTATACGCATTGGGCAACCAAAGATGCAGAGGAAAGAGCGCCAACTTCAGCGCAATACCAATCATGATGAAAGCAAAGCCAGTATTCACCGTTTTAAGGTGAAGCACCTCAGGCAGAATGGTTGACAGATCCTGCATGTTCAAAGTGCCGGTTTGTGAATAGATCAGACCGACACCAATCAAAAAGAAGGTAGCGCCAATCGTACCCATGATTAGGTATTGATAGGCTGCAGTGAGTGCTTGCCGCTTTCGCCCAAGGCTAATTAGTGCATAGGAGGAGAGTGATGAGATCTCCAAAAAGACAAAGACATTAAAGATATCGCCTGTTTGGGTAATACCCAGTAGACCAGTCAGGCAGAGCAATAAAGCGCTATAGAAGAGTGGAATTTTCTCCTCAGGAATCTCCTGCTCCACACTGAGCAGAGCATAGGGCAAGGTGATCGCAGCAATAGCGGCCACAATCAACGCCACAAAGGCATTGACCGCATCAATGCGGTATTCAATCCCCCAGGGGGGTGCCCATCCACCCAGTTCATAGCTGATTACACCTCCATGAAGCACCGCCCACAACTGCATGCCTGCAAGCAGCGCACACAACGAGGTAACGAGCAGAGCAACCGCCCACGGCAGTCGACCACGGGGCAATACAGCAACAATAGGTGCAGCAATAAGCGGTATAACAACCAGCAACAAACTAATATTATTTCCCATTACAATGAGTGATCCAACTCATGAATTTCATCCTCTTCAATAGAGTCGTAGGCCTCATTGATACGCACGACTAAAGCAAGCGCCAGTGCCGTAGTCGCCACACCCACCACAATGGCGGTGAGAATCAACACATGGGGTAGTGGATTTGAGTAGACCTTGATACCTTCAGCAAAAATAGGCGCAGCACCACCTGCCACCGTACCGATACTGATGTAGAGAAAAAAGACCGAGACCTGAAAGATATTCAGACCAATCACTTTTTTTATGAGATTGCCACGGCTGATTACCGTGTAGAGTCCGACCATCATTAAAAAAATTACAACCCAGTAGTTGTAGTGGCCAATAAGGAAATCCATTAGGTTCTGCCTCTGCCTGCAAAGGCAAAAAAAATGATCAACATGACCGCCCCTACCGTAATGCCTACGCCCAGCTCCACCAGCAGGATGCCGAGATGTTGTCCAGCTATCTGTGTAGCCCCCAGTACGGTGTAGTCAAGATAGTTGCCGCCCAGCAGCAGCGTAACCACCCCAACCCCAGCATAGAGTACCAAACCCAGCGCAGCCAACATGTGTAACCATTGTGAAGGGATGATCTTCTCTGCGGCATCAAGACCAAACACTAAGGCATAGAGAATAAACGCAGCGCTGAAAATCACCCCAGCTTGAAAGCCACCACCTGGCCCAAAGTCACCATGGAACTGAACATAAAGTGAAAAAACAATAATTAGCGGAATGAGGAACTTTGCAACAACATGCAGAATAAGATTAGGCTTCATCCTGCTCCCCTTTGTCCTTCAGCTTAACCGCCGTTTTTGGACGCCTCCCGCCTATTAACAGCAGTACGGCAACTCCTGCGGTATAGACCACTGCAACCTCACCCAAGGTATCAAATCCACGATAACTGGCCAGCACCGCCGTCACCATATTGGGAACACCAGTCTCTACAATAGAGTTTTCTATGTAGTAACGTGCAACATGGGTTTGTGCCGGTGCATTAGGATCGCCAAAGCTGGGGATATCCCAGGTGCCATAAACCAATGCCGCACCGGTAACAGCCACCACAATCAACGGCAGCCACGGACGGTGAGCGGGTGATGCCTCTGTATAAGGGGTCTTTGATGAGTTTCTGGTCAGTGCTAGGGTGGCTAACATCAATACTGTAGAGATCCCTGCCCCCACTGCCGCCTCGGTAAAGGCTACATCAGGGGCATCCATCACCACAAACAGACCGGCTGACAATAGGCTGAAAATCCCAAATAACATGACAATCGCAAATAGGTTGGTCATGCGCACGATGGCCACCGAAGTGGTCGCCAAAAAGGCTAACAGGGTAATGTTGATAATAGTATCAATCATGACGGCTCTCCATATCCAGCTTGGGCTTGAGACCGCTATGCAGTGCAGCATTAGCCAATGCATGTGAAGCGGTTGGGCTGGTAAAAAAGAGAAATACAAAAATTAAAGCCAATTTAAAGGCGGCGATTCCCCAGCCAGCCTGCAACCCAAGGCCCAGCAGAATCAACATAGCGCAGAGAGTGTCGGTAATTCCGGCGGCGTGCAGACGGCTATAGAAATCGGGAAAACGGTAGATGCCCACACCACCAATAATACCAAGCGCCCCACCAGCCAGCAGGCAGATCCAACTGAGAATATCGATAATCACTCTGATCTCTCCTTTTCCACCACACGCTCTTCTCTATCGGAGGCATGGAAATTTCCCTGAGTGACCAATTTTAGCGCGGCAACAACCCCTATAAAATTAATAAGCGCATAGACCAATGCTATATCCAGCAAGTCGTTAAGACCCGATAAAAAGGCCAGAACTGCAATCAGCAACACCGTTTTGGTGCCAAACATATTGACTGCTGCAATGCGGTCGTAGGTGGTTGGCCCAGCAAGGGCGCGGGTCAGTGCCAGCCCCATTGTAATGAGAATAGCCAGTGAGACTGCAATAAACATTATTTTTCAAAAACCCGTTTGGAAATCTCATTTGACATACGCCCTGTGGCAAGCTCGTCAGCAGCTGCCTTGGTGAGGGCATGAATGGTTATTGTCTCGTCGGAGAGCTCAATGCTGACCGTGCCAGGTGTCAATGTAATCGCATTGGCATAAATAACGGCCCCCAGATCATTTTTTTGCAGTAGTGGAATTTTGACTAGCTGAGGGCTAACCGATGCCCCCCTCCAGCCTAATATCCGAATAACAACATCAATATTTGCTTTTACAATCTCTTTTAATATATAGAGAAAAAAGCTTGGGAGTTTTGATGAGAGGTGCAGTGGATAGCTTTCATGGTCGATAACATTCATCCGCTTTGATAGAAAAACGGTGAGTGCGACCGATACCACGCCAAACCCCAGCAACAGGGGTTCAAAGTGTCCCGATAAAAAGATCCAGAATATAAATAGAAGCGCAGCGAAGCTATAAGATTTCATCTTAAAGGAGCGGTCTATCTAATTTAGAGAAAGAGTAAAAGAAGAGAGACTCATAGGGGTATCCTGAGTTTGGCTGATAGAATCTACAGCAGTGTGATGAAAGGTGGCATCGTAGCGGAAATACTACCCACATAAAACAGCTATCTTCACATTATTCAAAGTGGAAGTACAATTCGAATAATCAGGTTTATTTGTTTGTTCGGAAATGCTGATCTATTGAGGTTATTAAGAGACATCAATTGCCCAAATTAGCGCTAAACCTTAGTAGAGGTTCATGAAATGAGCCCCTGATCGGCGTACAATTATAGCTGTATGAGCTGACAGAAGGAAATAACCCTATAAATAACTTCGGCTTTGTATAGCCCAATCGGGATGGCATTTTAAGTTGGCTTAACTATCATCTAATCTATCATTGATATACTAGTTTATATATTTCTGCTAACCTTATGAAGGGTAACAAAAAACAGGCTGCAAAAAGCACTCTGTGCTTGCCTAGGGAAAACAAATTCTCAACCACTTATCGACAGCTATTAATCACGGTAAAAAACAACCAGGAATCATCTTGAGAATCAGTACCTTACAGCCCCCTTTCAAAAAGCCATTTCAATCATTGGCTCTCCAACTGCTATTTGTCTTCCTACTCACCAATAGCACACTGAGCTTGGCGGAACCTATCACACTCAATCTGAAAGATGCAGATATCAGTGCACTAATT
>JAMOMH010000086.1 GCA_027068675.1 Sedimenticola sp. | reverse complement strand
TATCCTGCCAGCTTGTTCCAGCAACAATACCTTCATCTGGCAGACCACTCGCCTCTTCATAGATAAACCCACACACAACACATTGCCATTTTTTCATATCACTCTCTCCACATAACTCAAATCAAATCGCTATAACTTAGTTTGATGCTTTTTCCAGAGCCTCACGATAACGATTAGCATGCCGCTCCTCCACCTTGGCCAGTGCAGCAAAACGCTTGGCCGCCTTCTCCAGCACCACCACAAACTGCTCCGCATGCTCTCTAGACTCTTCAATCTGCTCATCAATCTCAGCAACTGCTGCCAGGTTATTCTCCTCTAAAGCAGTATGGCGGAAAGCAGGATACATTTCTGTATACTCATGAGTCTCACCCTCAATCGCCATCTCAAGCATCTTCTCAACCGTCAGGGTCTCAGCAGGGTAGAGTAGATCAAGGTGGCCAAAAGCGTGAGCCGTCTCCTGCTCTGCCGTCTTTTCAAACACCTCTGCAACATCATCAGCCCCCAGCTGTCGGCAGCGACGTGCAAAGAAGAGGTATTTACGGTTAGCCATCGACTCCCCAGCAAAGGCAGCCTCAAGGTTAGTAATGGTCGCTGAAATTGGTTTGGTTGACATAATATGCTCCTGGTTTTTAGTAACAATAGAGAATCTCTCTGGATGTGGCTAAAGATTAACCAGTATGCTATTTTCGATCCAACAAATTAATGCGATGGTAATAATAGAGAAAAACGATTATGAATCTACCCACTCTACGCCAACTCAAATATCTGGTCGCTGTTGTTGAACTGAAGCATTTTGGTAAAGCTGCTGAACGCTGTTTTGTCACCCAATCAACACTCAGTGTGGGCATTCAAGAGCTAGAGAGCTTACTCAACTGCCAGCTACTTGAGCGCAGCAAACGTAAGGTACTGCCCACACCTTTAGGTATTGAGTTGAGCCAGCGGGCACAACACCTCATCAGCCTAGCCAGTGAGATGGTTGATATTGCTCATAATGATGGCAGCCCACTCTCTGGCCCCCTGCGCTTGGGTGTGATCCCCACTATTGGTCCATTTTTATTGCCAAAGGTGCTGCCAGGTATTCGCCAAAACTTTCCAAAATTGGAGCTATCACTACAGGAGGATCAATCCTCTCAGCTATTGAAACAGCTTGAGACAGGCAGCTTGGATGCTGCTGTCATGGCCTTCCCCTACCCCATTGGCAAGATGCAGAGCTGCATGTTTTGGCACGAAGATTTTTTAGTCGCACTACCCAAAAAACACCCTCTCACGACAGCCATCTCACTCTCTACTGATGCACTGCCTAAAGAGGAGCTGTTGATGTTAAAAGAGGGGCACTGCCTATCTGATCATGCACTGGCTGCCTGTAAATTATCGGGGCTAAAAACCAGTGCCAACTTCCAGGGCACCAGCCTCTATACACTGATTCAGATGGTAGCGGGTAATCTTGGGATCACCTTTCTGCCAGAAATGGCTATCAACTCAGAGTTGATGGGCAGCCGTGAAATCACCTTGTTGCCCTTAGCAGAACCTGGGCCACATCGGCAAATTGGCTTGGTCTGGCGCCCAACCTATTTCCGCCAGAATGATCTACAGCTTCTCGCCCAACAGTTGGGCCAGTTATTGAAAGAGAATGAATGAGAGAGTAAAGGTTAGAGGCTATCCCCCTGGCAGTGAGATACCGGTAATCTGCTTATAGAGTGTGACAGCATAGGAGTCGGTCATACCAGAGATATAGTCAGTCAGGCGAAGTAGGCGGGTGTAGGAGTTGGAAAATGGTACACGGTTGGGGCCAACAAACTGTTCAGGGATAAGGCGGATCATCATGCGGCTCTTGGCCGTGGCTTTATCACCCTTCTCAGCCACATCATCCAACACCTGGATAAAACACTCCAGCAACTCACCAATCACCTGAAAACCGGCAGCTTGGATCTCCACCACCTCAGGTACCGAGTAGATTCGCTCACGCGCCACCTGGATCAACTGCTCCAGCTCAGCACTTTTAGGCAGCATATCCAATAGCGGTTGATCAAACTCCCCACTCAGCAACCCAGCCTCATTATCGAGAAAACAGCTCACCGTCTGGCCAATCACCTCATTGATCACTTTGGCACGCAGAAATTCCACCTTCTCTTTATTACTGCGCAACGCATCAAGACGCTCTTGTTGTGAGGGGGGGAGCTGTAACACAGCACTGTAGAGCTCGACCACCTCATCAAAGATGAGATAGCCAAGACGATAACCATCCTCAATATCGATCACACGATAGCTAATGTCATCCGCCGCTTCCACCAAAAAAGCGAGTGGATGCCGCGCCCAGATAGCATGTATAGGGTCTCGACGAATCAGGCCGGTCTGCTCTGCAACTGTTTTGAATAGCTCGCAATCTTCAGCAACAAAACCCTGTTTTTTAGCACTCACACCGGGGAAATTACTCCCCCCCAGGTAGGATTCACGAGGGTATTTTGTGAAGGCAGCCAGAGTGGCACAGGTGAGTTGCAGACCGCCGTGGTTATCGGGGTTTTGCAGGCGACTGAGGATACGAAAGCCCTGTGCATTACCTTCAAAATTGAGAAAATCATCACGCTGACTGCCGCATAAAATAGCGACGCGGCGCTGGCCATAGTCCGCTTCACAGGCCCAGTGACGGAAGGCATCTTCACCTGAATGGCCAAAAGGGGGGTTGCCAATATCGTGCCCCAGGCAGGCAGCGGCACAGATATCGCCAAAATCAGAGGCTTCATAATCTTCTAACTTATGACGAGCAATCACCTGCTCACCCACTAGTGTGCCGAGTGAACGGCCTAGGCAAGAGGCCTCTAAGCTGTGAGTGAGACGGGTTCTAACATAGTCATTACTGGAGAGTGGAAAGACCTGGGTCTTATCCTGCAAACGACGGAAGGCAGAGGCGAAGACAATGCGATCAAAATCACGTTGAAAATCGGTTCGTAGCATACTGTCGGCTAGCTGGTCTGTACCAAGCCGGTTGCGGCAGAGCAGTTTGTCCCACTGCATACTCATCGATTAAAAGAGGTCTGACAGGTCAATCTCTACTCCACTCATTTCAGGCAATACAATGGGTTGTTGCAGGTTGTTTTTTACTTTTTTCTGGTAACTTCCATGCTGAGGTTGGCTATAGATCCAGAGCTCATCAGCATTAAGATCAACCAACCACACTTGCGGAATGTTGTGTTGCGCATAGAGGGGGAGTTTGATATCTCGGTCATAGCTCAAACTGCTATTAGCCACTTCAACAATCAGCAAAATATCTGAGGGACCAGGGTGCGCCTCCACATAAAAATCATCCCGATATTTAAGGAGCGCAATATCGGGCTCTGGCTCTGAGAGATCATTTAACCGAACAGCATTTTGAATCGAGACAATCGCTCTATTTGCAACGGCAGCGACCAAATACTGATTCAGGCGATTAACCACCCCGCCATGTTTGCTTCCAATCGGCACCATATCAACAATCACTCCCTCGATTAGTTCAACCCTATCCTCTGGCTTTAAAATGCCAGACTCCGCCATAAGGTAGTAATCCTCTACCGTGTGCAGATGTTGATGTGGCAATGCCGCAACTGTTGTTGGCATTTAGGCTCTCCTTATCACCTTAGTCTGATTAGAAGCATAGGCGTTATCAGGCGTGAATGCGCTGTAGAGCAGGTAAAACCTGCCCTACAGCGTGTTATTAGGCCTGCTTGTAGATCTCAGCGCCCTGTTGTTTGAACTGAGCGGCCTTCTCCTGCATCCCTTTCTCAAGCGCTTCATCCTCTGAAACACCCAAGTCACGCGCGTAAACCCGCACCTCTTGGCTGATCTTCATGGAGCAGAAGTTAGGCCCACACATGGAGCAGAAGTGGGCAACTTTATGCACCTCTGCAGGCATCGTCTCATCATGGAAATCGCGTGATTTTTCTGAATCGAAAGCGAGGTTAAATTGATCTTCCCAGCGGAACTCAAAACGCGCTTTTGACATGGCGTTGTCACGCATCTGAATACCTGGAAAACCTTTGGCCAGATCAGCCGCTTGAGCAGCAATTTTGTAAGCGATGATACCTTCACGAACATCCTCTTTATTGGGTAGACCAAGGTGCTCTTTGGGTGTCACATAACAGAGCATAGCGGTACCGTACCAACCAATCTGTGCGGCACCAATGGCTGAGGTGAGGTGGTCATAACCACTACCGATATCGGTGACGAGTGGCCCCAGTGTATAGAAAGGTGCTTCATGACAGTCCTCTAGCTCTTTCTCCATATTCTCTTTGATCATCTGCATCGGCACATGACCTGGGCCTTCGATGATCACTTGAACATCATGCTCCCAGGCAATTTTAGTCAGCTCGCCCAATGTCTCCAGCTCACCAAATTGCGCCTCATCATTGGCATCTGCCAAACAACCCGGACGCAGACCATCACCCAGTGAGAAGGCAACATCGTAGGCTTTCATGATCTCGCAGATATCTTCAAAATGGGTGTAGAGGAAGTTCTCTTGGTGGTGAGCCAGACACCACTTGGCAAGAATGGAACCACCGCGTGAGACGATACCGGTGACACGTTTAGCGGTCATCGGTACATGGCGCAGCAGTAGACCGGCGTGGATGGTGAAGTAATCAACGCCCTGCTCAGCCTGTTCGATCAATGTATCGCGCATGATCTCCCAGGTGAGATCTTCCGCTTTGCCATTGACCTTCTCCAGCGCTTGGTAGATAGGCACCGTACCAATCGGGGTGGGGGCATTACGCAGAATCCACTCACGGGTCTCATGGATATTTTCACCGGTAGAGAGATCCATCAAGGTATCACCACCCCAGCGGCTTGACCATGCCATCTTCTCCACCTCTTCTGCAATAGATGAGGTAACGGCGGAGTTACCGATATTGGTGTTGATCTTGACGCGGAAATTACGGCCAATAATCATTGGCTCCACTTCTGGGTGGTTGATGTTGGCGGGGATGATGGCGCGACCCGCAGCGATCTCTGAGCGAACAAACTCAGGAGTGATCTCCTCCTGAATGTTGGCACCAAATGATTGCCCGGCATGCTGGCGAAGGAGCTTTTCATAACGCGAATCGGCACGCATCTCGGCCAATTTACAGTTCTCACGAATCGCCACATACTCCATCTCAGGGGTGATAATGCCTTGACGCGCGTAGTGCATCTGGGTCACGTTTTTGCCCGCCTTAGCACGACGTGGCAAACGGATGTGCTCAAAACGAAGATGGTCGAGTGAGGCATCCGCTTGGCGCATCTGGCCATAGTCAGAGCTTAGGCCCGTTAACATCTCGGTATCTTGGCGCTCTTCGATCCAGCCGGTACGCACATCGGGCATCCCTTTCAGCAGATCAACCTCAATATCAGGGTCGCTAAAGGGGCCTGAGGTATCGTAGACAGGAATCGGTGGATTCTCTTCAGATTCGAAGGTGGCCTGCGTCTCGCTCTGGATAATTTCCCGCATCGGCACCTGGATATCGGGTCGAGACCCCTCAACATAGATCTTACGTGAGCCACGGAAAGGGCGTGTCACCTCTTCTGAGAGTTGGGCGGTCTGTTCTAAAAAATCTTCTGGGATCGCACTCATACTTACATACTCACTGTTCGGGGCAATTTCGTTTTACCGGATTGCATAGGATAAATTTTGATGACCAGTTTAACCTCCGAAACAACATAAGTGGAGTATTTCCACGACAATCATGATGGTAAACTCTTGCTCATCCTACAAATAGAGCAACTAAAAACAGATGGCTCCACCTCGTATCCTCTTTTTACTTGTGGTTTTAATAGCGCTTGGCACAGCGCTCTGGCGTGTACCTGCACCTTTGGAATATCAGTTTCAACTAACCGAAATCAACCCAGTAAAAAACAGACCTCTCTTTGAGCAATATTTTGCCTCAAGTGGAGTGACGGCTCGTGTACACGCCCCCTCAGTCATCGAAATGGCTGATGGCCGCCTGCTGGCCACTTGGTTTGCTGGCAGCCGTGAAGGGGCCAAAGATGTGGAGATTCATGGTGCCTATTTTGATCCAACAGGTAACCACTGGTCTGATAACTTCACTATCACCAGCCCTACAGAGACACAGCAGAGCCGGCGTTACATCCGCAAAGTGGGCAACCCTGTTATCACCATAGGGCCCGATGGCCAGCTCTGGCTCTTCTATGTCAGTGTCTCTGTTGGTGGTTGGGCAACCAGCCAGATCAATCTGATTCGCTCTTCTGACCTGGGCATCAGTTGGAGTGAACCAAAGCGACTGATCAGCTCACCCGCTTTCAATCTCAGTACACTGGTCAAAGGCACCCCATTTCTCTACCAGGATGGCACATTAGGTCTGCCCGCCTACCATGAATTTGCTGCTAAATTTGGTGAGATCCTGCGCATCTCAGCTGACGGCGATGTCATTGGCAAGAGCCGTCTGGCTGATGGCCGATACTCACTACAGCCGGTCGTGCTAATCAAAGATGAGGTTCAGGCTAAGAGCTACATGCGTTATGCCGGTGATGAAGCACCCTATCGAGTGCTCACTCAATCAACCACTGATGGTGGTAAGAGCTGGAGCCGCCCAGAGAAGATCTCAATCCTCAACCCCAACTCAGCACTGGCTGGATTGCGTGATAAGTCACGTATGTTACTGGTGTTGAACAACACAGAGGATGAGCGCGACCGTTTGTCACTAGAGATCAGCAACGATAACGGCCAGAGCTGGCAGACCCACTATCTGTTTGAAGATCGCTCTCAATATGCCAAAGGCAGCCTCAGTAAAAAGGCATTTCTCCAAC
>JAMOMH010000085.1 GCA_027068675.1 Sedimenticola sp. | reverse complement strand
CTGACAAAGATCAAAGGCTTCATCCCCTTTGTTGCAGTGATCTTCCTCAACGCGATGGTTGATCTTGGACATAAGATCATTGTGCAGAACACCATCTTCAAGATCTACGATGGCCAGACTCAGGTAATTTTAACCGCCATCGTTAACGGCCTAATTTTACTGCCCTTCATCCTGCTCTACACGCCGAGTGGCTATCTGGCTGACCGTTTCCGTAAGCCGCGCATCATGCAGATAACAGCGGCTGTGGCGGTGGTTTTGACGCTGCTGATCACTCTCTGCTACTACCAAGGGTGGTTTGAACTCGCCTTTGCCATGACCTTTCTGTTGGCAGCTCAAAGCGCCATCTACTCACCATCAAAGTACGGTTACATCCGTGAGATTGCAGGTAAAGACCGCCTGGCCCGTGCCAATGGTGTGGTACAGGCAACAACGATAGTCGCAATCCTTACCGGTATTTTTCTCTTCTCAATTCTGTTTGAGATGATGCTGGCAGGCAGAACCTACAGCAGCGAGGCAGAGCTGATCCAAGAGATCGCCCCTATCGGCTGGATTCTGGTGATCTGCATGGTGCTGGAGCTAATCATGGCACTGCGGGTGCCCGTATTGGATCAGCCAACCGCCCCACCCTTTGAGTGGCCACGTTATCTGAAGGGGGGTTATCTAAAAAACAATCTAACCACGCTGTGGGAGAAGCCAACTATCTGGCTCTCCATCATCGGTCTCGCTATCTTCTGGGGAGTATCACAGGTGGTTCTAGCCACCTTCCCCGCCTATGCCAAAGAGCATTTGGAGGTGACCAACACTATCATCATCCAAGGTCTATTGGCCTGTTCTGGCCTGGGTATTGTGATCGGCTCACTAATCGCAGGAAAAGTCTCTGATCGCTATATTGAGACGGGACTGATCCCCATTGGCGCAGTGGGCATTGTCATCACCCTGGGGTTATTGACCGTACTGCCTTCACTACCACTGCTGGGTCTCAATATCCTCTTCTTTGGCCTCTTTGGCGGCCTCTTTATCATCCCACTCAATGCGCTCATCCAGTTCCACGCCCGTGAGTCGGAGTTGGGTACCGTGCTGGCAGGCAACAACCTGATTCAAAACATCATCATGCTCTCACTTCTCGGCATGACGGTACTCTTTGCATTTACCGGCTTCAGCAGCACCCTACTACTCAACCTTGTTGCACTAGTGGCTCTGGTCGGCACGGTTTATACCCTCTGGCGGCTGCCACAATCATTGATTCGTTATCTGGTCGGCCTGCTCTTCACCGGCATCTACCGCATCCGTGTTGAGGGTTTCCACAACATGCCATCACAAGGGGCTGTGCTGCTACTGGGCAACCACATCAGTTGGCTCGACTGGGCGATGGTGCAGATGGCCAGCCCACGCAGTGTCCATTTTGTGATGCACCGAAAATATTATGAGTTGTGGTATCTGAAGTGGTTTCTCGATCTATTTGGTGTAGTGCCGATTGAACGAGGCCGTAGCAAAGAGTCACTCGCCACCATCAACCAACTGCTTAAACAGGGCAAGGTGGTCTGTCTTTTTCCCGAAGGTGGCATCAGTCGCAGCGGTCAGCTGGGGCAGTTCAAACATGGCTTTGAACGCTGTGTTGATGGGGTCGACGGGGTTATTCTGCCCTTCTACCTACGCGGTTTGTGGGGCAGCCGATTCTCACGCGCCAGCCTGCGGCTACGCCGACAGCGCCAGTCAAAAAAGCGGCGTGATATTATTATCGCCTTTGGTGAGTCACTCTCAATTGACAGCAAGGCTGAAGTGGTAAAAAGTGCTGTTTTTGATCTCTCTATCGACGCTTGGCAGAGCTATACCGAAACGCTGCCTCCCCTGCCATTAGCGTGGATCAGGCGTTGTAAAAGACATAGCCGTGGTAGCTCTATAACTGAAGCAGGCAAAGGGGGGCGCAGCCTCACTCGCCGCCAAGCACTCACCATCAGCCTCTGTTATGCCCACCAAATAGAGCAACGCATAGCAACTGAGCAGGTAGGGCTGCTTCTACCAATCGGCTGTGATGGCCTGCTGGCCAATATGGCCGTATTGATCTGCGGCAAAACAGTGGTCAATCTGAGTGCTGAGCAACTCGACCAACAGCTACAGCAAGTCGATATTAAGCAGGTTATCTGCACAGAACAGACCACCCTGCCGACAGGTGTTGAGCCGATCTATCTCGACCCATTGGTAACAGAGCGGCTTAAAAATAAGCTCATTTGGGCCACCACATTTCTCCCTGCCCGTTGGATCTACCGACTCTTTGGCAAACAGTGCACCATTAATGAGCCTGCGGCGATCATCTTCAACCGTCGAGCACGCGGTGTGGTGCTAAGCCATCAAAATATCCACGGCAATATCAAGCAGGTCTCCGATGTGCTGGATACCCGCCGTAAGGATATTCTTATGGCCACCCTGCCACTGTCACACGCCTTTGGCCTTACAGTCACCGGCCTGCTGCCATTGATTGAGGGGATTCATATTGTCACCCACCCCGATCCTAGTGATGTACTCTTTATCGCTAAAGCGATCACAAAAAAAGAGGTGACGTTGCTCATCAGCACGCCTAGCTTGCTACAGCTCTATCTTGACCACCCAAAACTACATCCACTGATGCTGCAATCATTGCGACTGGTAGTCTCTGGTGATGGTAAACTACCCAATAAAACCCGTGATGCCTTTAGCTGTCAATTCAAGCAAACCATCTACGAGGGGTATGGCACCACCGAGACCACCCCAGTTGCCACCATCAATATCCCCGATCGCCTAGCGCCCGACGATTGGCAGGTGCAGGTCGGCCAAAAAGTGGGCAGCGTTGGCCAGCCACTTCCTGGTAGCAGCATCCATATCGTAAACCCTGAAACCCTAGAGCCTCTTACCACAGGGGAGGAGGGCTTGGTTCTGGTCGGTGGCACACAGGTGATGAGTGGTTATCTGAATGATGCTGAAGGAACGGCAGCCGTCATCTTTGAAAAAAATGGCCGCCGCTGGTACAACAGCCGCGATTATGGCTGGTTAGATAGCGACGGATTTCTCTTTATCAGATAGCTTTCAATCCGGCACCCTTACTCTTTAAATTTAAAGATACTCAATCTCAGACAAGCTTAAAATACGCTAAAGTCGTTACTCAAATAAACACCTATGACCACAAAACAACTCAACCTGACCCAAATTAGAGAAAATTTTAGTGAGAGCTACTATGCACGAGGGCGCACCTACTTTAAGCAAGAGATGATTCTCTCACTTGAGGTTGTTACAGAGAGTGACAAAGAGGCCACACTGACCTCCATGACTCGTGGTAGTTACCACAACCACTACACGCAGCGCATTGATATTCAGTGGTTTGATGATGGCGATGTTGATATTACCGGCCACTGCAGCTGCCCAGTGCGAGTCAACTGCAAACATGTGGTCGCTGCCTGCCTGAAGTATCAAGCCGAGCATGCACCTGCCAAAACACAACAACCATCCGGCAATATCTGCATGAACTGGTTGGAAGATTTTATTAGCAGTGAATTTGAGCCAACCCACGCCGCTGATAAAGAGTTTATCCTCTACCTATTGAAGCCTACTGGCCACCCTGGTCAGGTCACTGTTAACCTTCTACTCACCCGTCCCCTAAAACGGGGCGGTATCTCTAAAGGGCGCATTATTCGGCTGGATCAGATTAGTGATAGCTACTATCTGCCCGACTATGCACAAGAGATCGACAAAGAGATCACCTCACTGCTCAGCGCTTGCCCACAATCGGGCTGGCAGGCACCCATCACACTTGAAGATTCAGTCGGTTTTGCTGCGCTCTGTAAAATGGTTGAGAGTGGCCGTTGTCACTGGGCCAATAGTGACAACCCTCCTCTCCAATATGGCGCTGAACGCCCGCTGAATATTGAGTGGCAGCAAGATAAGGCTGGAGGGGCCGATCTCTTATGTAGTATCACTGGGGGCGGCATTGTCATATTGACAACACCCTCACTCTATATCGACAAAAATGAACATATTGTTGGCCCCCTGAGTGATGCCAACTTCACTAAAAAACAGCTGAAGAAGCTACTCTACCCCATGAGCATCCCCGCTTCTCACCTCGATCAATTTAGCCAACAGCTCGTCACCGCTCTACCCAACCGGCTCCCCCCTCCGGTCAAAGTAGAGATCACTGAGATCAAAGATGTAAAACCAACACCACGGTTACTACTCTCAGCCATTGAGCATCCTGAACAGACCAACCACCGCATCTATTTTGATTTTCTCTACATGGAGCAGAGCATCGATGCTTTGCCAGCCAATGAGATTGAGAGTTTTAACAAAAATGGTCAGTTAATCCAGATCTGGCGTGATCTCACTCAGGAGCAGGCGGCAATTGAGCGTATTGAGCAGCTTGGCTTTATCGGCATGATCAATCCCAATGGCCGTGGCATCTTCTTTTTCAGTCTCGACCAGGAGAATGAGCTGGAAAGTATTGGTCGCTGGCAGGATTTTCTCACCAACCAAATCCCAATATTACAAGATGAGGGGTGGCAAATTGAGCGTGATGAGCAGTTCAAGATGCTCTTTCATGAGGCCGATGACTGGAGCGCCAATGTTGAAGGTGACAATGACTGGTTTAATCTCCGTTTTGATATTGAGATCAATGGACAGAAACACCCCCTACTGCCACTGGTTACTGCTGCACTGAAACGGTTTGATCGAGACAATCTGCCGGAGGTATTGCACCTGCCTCTCAGGGGCAGTGAGTATTTGAGCCTACCGAGTAAACAGATTAAACCCATTCTCGATATCCTCTATGAACTCTACGATGGCAATAGTCTCGATGAGGATGGCGCACTTCAGTTGTCACGCTTTGATGCGGGGCGGCTTAGTGAACTGGAGCAGGGCAGCACTGAAATGGTGTGGCTGGGTGGCGAGGCGCTACGTGAACTAGGTAAGAAGCTGAATGATTTTGATGGTATCCAGCCCATCACACCGCCCAAAGGGTTGAAGGCAGAGCTACGCCACTACCAACAGCAGGGTCTCGACTGGCTACAGTTCCTGCGTGAATATCAGTTTAACGGCATTTTGGCCGATGATATGGGGCTGGGCAAGACGGTGCAAACATTGGCCCATCTACTCTATGAGAAGCAAGAGGGGCGCTTAACCCACCCTTGCCTGATCATCGCCCCCACCAGCCTAATGAGCAACTGGTGGCGCGAGGCGGCACAATTTACCCCTGAGCTAAAAGTGCTTATTCTACAAGGGAGTAACCGTCAGCAGCACTTCGATAAAATCGAACAGCATGATCTGATCCTCAGTACCTATCCACTATTGGTACGTGATGAGGAGACTCTCATGAGACACCATTTTCACTATCTGGTACTTGATGAAGCGCAAGTGGTGAAGAACCCAAAATCCAAAGCGGCCAAAGTGATCCGCCAGATCAAATGCAACCATCGCCTCTGCCTCACCGGCACACCGATGGAGAACCATCTCGGCGAGCTGTGGGCACTATTCGATTTTCTTATACCTGGATTTTTAGGCGACTCAAAACAGTTTAAAACCCTCTTCCGCTCACCTATTGAGAAATACCGCAATCTTGAGCAGCAACAGCGTCTTAGCAGACGAGTCGCCCCCTTTATGCTGCGCCGGACAAAGGGCGAAGTGGCCGCTGAGCTACCGGCTAAAACAGAGATCATTCTCAACGTCACACTCGGTAGTAAACAGGCGGCACTCTACGAGAGCATCCGTATTGCGATGGACAAAAAAGTACGCAAAGCGATCGCTAGCAAAGGGCTCAACCGCAGTCACATTATGATTTTAGATGCTCTGCTAAAACTACGCCAATGCTGCTGTGATCCTCAACTGCTAAAGCTAGATCAAGCTAAAACGGTTAATAGTTCAGCCAAACTTGAGCTGCTGATGACACTGCTACCTGAGATGGTTGAGGAGGGGCGACGTATCTTGCTCTTCTCACAGTTCACTCAGATGCTAGGTATCATTGAAGAGCAGCTTAAAAAGCACAAAATCAGCTACAGCAAACTAACAGGGCAGACACGTAAACGGGATGAGGCGATCGAGTGTTTCAAGCGTGGTGAGGCAGATGTCTTCCTGATCAGCCTCAAAGCGGGCGGGGTTGGGCTCAACCTGACCGAGGCAGATACCGTTATTCACTACGACCCCTGGTGGAATCCAGCAGCAGAGAATCAAGCCACTGATCGCGCTCACCGTATTGGTCAGGATAAAGTGGTCTTCGTCTATAAATTAATTGCTGAAAACACACTGGAGGAGCAGATTTTAAAGATGCAAGCAAAGAAGCTGGCACTCACCGAAGGGGTCTACCAAAAAGGTGCCACAACCGAGAGTAGTGCAATCAGTAACCATGACTTACAAGCTCTCTTTGCACCTTGGGTAGAGTAATATTGCAAAAAATGGTCAGGTTGATTGGTTAGCTGTTTTTATAGATTCACCACAGTGCGCCCAAAGATATACCTGCCTCATATATTGTACATGATCTTAAGAAAGCCTATACTTGTCCAACATTAAGTACAAGTAGAGGTGTAAAATGCGAATTGTATCATTTACCGAGGCAAGAAATAGGCTGAAATCTGTTCTAGATCAAGTGGTTAATGACGCTGACTGTACTGTTATTACTCGCAGAGATAGCGAAGATGCCGTTGTAATGTCACTTGATTATTTCAATAGTCTGATGGAAACAGTCTATTTGCTGAAGTCCCCAGCAAATGCAGAGCATCTACGGAAATCCATTGAGCAATATCGAGAAGGTAATGTTCAAGAAAGGGATTTATTGGATGAGTAGAAATTTGGCGTGGACTGAGGCAGCTTGGTCTGATTATATGTACTGGCAAGGTCAGGATAAAAAGACATTAAAGCGAATCAATAAGCTAATTGTTAATGTGTTAAGAGCACCTTTTGAAGGCATAGGTAAACC
>JAMOMH010000084.1 GCA_027068675.1 Sedimenticola sp. | reverse complement strand
AAATGTGGGAACGAGAAGAGAGGGGTAATGGGTTGGCTGAATATTTACAGGCTATTACCTGTGGAACAAAAGGAGTACAGTAATATGAATAAAAAAATCACTTCCCTCTTCTGCCAGCGGCTGGTAGTGGATGGGCTAGGGTCATTAACTCTGCTGATCCTATTTGTGCTATCTGTCCTCTACGGACTCTTTTCCCGAACTCAGACCCAGGTCAATTGAAGGAGAAAATCATGCATAAACAACTTTATCCAATAGCCAGTCTGATTGTTTTGCTCTCTATTATCGCCCTGCCTGCACAGGTTATGGCCAAATCTGCTCTGACAATAACTACCGAAGGAAACACCAGAGCCTATCTGACTGATATTGTCTACAACACAACCGAAGATGGCCTTGAGGTACGAGGTGTGATCAAAAGACGATTTCACAATGGGCGTATCCGAGGACATGTGGATGTAGCATTTGTTGATGCCAGCGGAAAAACCCTTAAGTCGGGAAGCTCAAAACCAAAGAGAATCAACCACTCCAATAAACACCAGCACCGGGCCGCCTTTAAAGTCCTGTTCAATGAGCTTCCAGCTGGTGCCACCACGCTACAGGTTGTGCACCATATCGGCACGGAAGGGCACTAACCGGATGGAGAAACACCAACCACTGATAGGAATGTATCCCTGAGCAATGGCATGAAGATATTACTCTCTGAGTAATTTTCTGGTGGTAATCAGTCTGAAAGCAGAAGTTAATTCACATAAATAGCCATAATTTATATATGGTTATAATTAAACGGTGATTTTAAATAGAGTGGCTAGGTATACTGTTAGCCCTCTATTTGTATTGGAGTTTTGATGGTGCTCTCTTGTGAATCAAGCTTTCCCCAATTTGGCTCCTTCAGTGAGTCGAAAGAGCTTCCGCTGATTGATGATTTTGGCCGTGGTTTATGGGTTCATATGGTTGAGATCGACACGCTACACGGTGAGTTTGTCTCTTTGGTCAATACATTGGGTACTTCGTCAGATGAGATGTTCCCACCACTTTTTCAAGAGTTGGTTGTACATACAGAGGGGCATTTTGACTTTGAAAACAAGCAGATGCAGCGTAAACGCTATCCTTTAATGGCTACGCATCGTGCAGAGCATGACCGTGTGTTGAGTGAGATGCGGCGGATCAATGATGAAGTAAAACGTGGGGAGTTTGAGGCAGCTAGATATTACCTAACCGAGTTGCCTGCTTGGTTCCGTCTGCATGTACTCTCAATGGATTGTGCGTTGTCGAATTTTCTGAATAAGAAAATCTGAGTATTTAACCTCACTCTTCCAGATTGAACATCTTCCTATAAGCCACTTCCAGTCCAACAGACCTATCTTTGTAATCGATGTAGTCACCAATTTCGATGGTGATTTGTAATGGTTGACGGCTGTTTTTTAGCGAAGCTTTTAATGTTTCATCTGAATTTGTTCGGATGTAGACCGGTAGGATGGGCAATCTATTCTTCATGGCGATGATCTGAGCACCATCCTTAAACTCCGATAGATTTGTTCCCTCTTTATTACGTGTCCCCTCGGGAAAAAGGAAAATTGAGTCGCCTTGTTTGACGTGACTTTTGATCTCTTTGAAGAAACTACTCATCTGTTTAGATGAACGATCTAATAGAATACTCCCGCCGTTTCGGGTGAAAAGACCAAAAAAGAATGAGTTGTAGAGCTCCTCTTTAGAGACCCATAAGCCAAAAATATCGCTCTTATCAAAGGCATGCTCAACGATAAGTGGATCAATAATACTTCTATGATTTGATACTAAAAGACACGGTTTTCCGTCAGCCAGTTTCTCACGACCTTTGACTTCAACGGTGATATTGAGGGCTGTTAGTAGCTCTTTAGCATACGCAAAGCGAACCCGCTTTTTCTCTGAACTGTCACTGATTTTTTTTAGTTTTAAGCCATATTTGTTGGTTAGATATGTGGCATAGATTGCCATTTTGATCTGAAAAAAATTCAATCTTCTCTCCGATGGGTGAGTGGGGGCTATTGGCTTGAGAGACCTCTGATTTAGCCAACTCTAAAACAATCATGACTTATTCAGAGCTTTCTTAAAGTGTTTAGAATGTGCTGAGGTAGGCTTGTTTATCACTATTATACTGCGAAGTGGCGAATGAAAACAGAAACTAGCTCTTAATTTTAGAGAGACTTTGAGTAAGTCATGATTGTTTTATGCTGGCTGGAATTGCCTCAATTGGTCCCGAAGATCGCCGCAATAAGGCAGCTATTGTCATGTGCTTTGAAACAAATAGAAACAATTGCATCAAAGTCTAAATTTTAGCTTAGCTTTAGTGAGCCTTATACCCTTAGTGCAACCAGAGTTATTCAAAGTTTTCCTAGGTGGGGGAATTTATTCAAATCAGGAGAGATCTCTATCTCTACATGGCTAAAAAGAGTGTCATAATATGCCAATCTTTAGATTGTCACTGCAAGGGCCACCATGTCCGGTAATAGCTTCGGTAAACTGTTTGTTGTCACCTCTTTTGGCGAAAGCCATGGGCCCGCTATTGGCTGTATTGTGGATGGCTGTCCTCCAGGAATGGAACTCTCTGCTGAGGATATTCAGGTTGATCTGGATCGCCGTAAACCGGGAACTTCTCGCCATACAACGCAGCGTAAAGAGGCCGATGAGGTGGAGATCCTCTCGGGCGTTTTTGAAGGGAAAACCACTGGTGCACCGATTGGTTTGTTGATTCGCAATACTGACCAGCGCTCTAAAGATTACTCTGATATTAAAGACCGTTTTCGCCCGGGTCATGCCGATTACACCTATACGCAGAAGTATGGTTTGCGTGACTATCGTGGTGGTGGTCGCTCCTCAGCACGTGAAACGGCGATGCGTGTTGCCGCAGGAGCCATTGCAAAAAAATATCTAAAGGAGCGTCACGGTATTGTTATTCGTGGCTATCTGGCTCAGCTTGGCCCTATCACCGCTGAATCTCTTGATTGGAACGAAGTTAGCAACAACCCATTTTTCTCTCCCGATGCCTCAAAAGTGGGGGAGATGGAGCAGTATATGGATCGTCTGCGAAAAGAGGGTAACTCCATCGGTGCGCGTATCAATGTTGTTGCTACAGGGGTTTCTCCAGGGTTGGGTGAGCCAATCTTTGATCGTCTTGATGCCGATATTGCACACGCCATGATGAGCATCAATGCCGCCAAAGGGGTTGAGATTGGTGCTGGTTTTTCCAGTGTTACCCAAAATGGCACCCTCCACCGTGATGAGATGAGACCTGATGGTTATCTGAGTAATCACGCCGGTGGTATTTTGGGTGGTATCTCTAGTGGCCAAGATATCCTTGTTAGTGTCGCCTTCAAGCCGACATCCAGCCTGACCATCCCAGGTAAAACGATCAATACCGATGGATGCCCTGTAGAGGTGGTAACCAAAGGACGGCATGATCCTTGTGTCGGTATTCGTGCCACACCGATTGTTGAAGCGATGTTGGCGATAACATTGCTTGATCACCTGCTGCGCCATCGTGGTCAAAATATGGATGTCCACTGTGATACACCTGTGATCGCACCGATGGTTGGGTCGGCACAAGATAGCACCCGCAACGACTAACACACGCTATGCCGACGCTACCGTACTGGCGGCTATCCAGTTTCTATCTCTTCTACTTTGCAGCGCTTGGAACACTCGTCCCCTATTGGGGGTTGTTTCTACAGTCGCGTGGCTTTAGCCCAGCAGAGATCGGTGAATTGATGGCGCTGTTGATGGCGACAAAATTCATTGCACCCAATATTTGGGGCTGGATCGCCGACCATACCGGTCGACGCATGCCGATCATTCGTAGCGCCAGCCTCATCTCTACCATTATATTTTGCAGCATCTTCTGGGTTGAAGGGTTCTGGCAGTTTGCCCTAGCGATGACACTCTTTAGCTTCTTTTGGAACGCCTCACTTCCTCAGTTTGAGGCGGTCACCTTTAGCTATCT
>JAMOMH010000083.1 GCA_027068675.1 Sedimenticola sp. | reverse complement strand
AGACATCAAGGGCGTGGCCAAGCGTTTTATGCCAGTATCAGTTTTGGTGCGGGAGGAGCGATTGGTAGCTTGATGAGTGGATATCTCTGGTCGGGCGCTGGGGCAAATATTACTTTTTTCCTCGCCGCATTAATGGCGCTTCTGGCATTGGTGATTGCAATGGTTGGCATCGATAGGGATCAAGAGACAAGGGTAGGGCAGTGTTAGCATGAGCGGGAGACCCTAAATAACAACCAAAGCTTGCCAGCATTTGCCTAATGAGTGAATAGCCTAATTAGCAAGCAATGTTGAACCTCTACTCTCTACTGAAGTAAAACAACTCTACCCACAGGACACACTGTTAGTGATCACAGCAAAAACAAGCCTATTTTATCGTGCTCTTTTTATGCAAATTATCTGCATCTGTCTGTTCTATGTCAGCAACGTAAATGCAAGTGCAGTAACAGAGAGCAAGTTCGTGCAGGCGTTTATTCTGCTGGGAGAAAATAAGAGTTTTAATGCTCAAGCAGCACTGATTGAGCAGAATGTAGCAGATATCCCTCAGGTGGTAGAGCAGCTCATTGCTGAGGCGATGGTTGATGGGAAAAAATTTGAAGAACGAATGTCACTGCTCAATTTAGCCAGCACCATTGCTACCATGCACATGTATTGGAATGGTGATAAAAAACCACAGGCGCGTCTCGACCCTATTATTGATAAAGAGCTGAGGTTAGAGAGGGTACGGATGGCTGAGGTGATGAAGTGGAAAAAGCAGGAGCGACTGCTTGGCAACTTTGTTATGAAACGCAATGCTGCAGTGATGGCTGAAAAAGGTGTCGCCCCAGTGCTCTACCCCCACTGGATGCACCGTATCTATTTTGAGTGCAAAGTGTGTCATAGCGCTATTTTTGATATCAAACGCTGGAGCAACAACATTTCACACACCGAGTTTGATAAGGGTGAACTTTGTGCCGAGTGTCATGATGGCAATCTCTCTTTTGCTACCGATGATGATGAGAGCTGTATTCGCTGCCATGTTGCAGGTCAGGCAGGTGCTGCCAAGCTGCTGAAACCAGATAATATTGATCATGAAGCGATTAAAGCATCGGCAAAACGTATCGGTGCTGAGTGGCGGCCTGAAAACCTGCCAGAGGGTCAATTACCCCTTGATCGGTTTCGGATGATCGACTGGCTAGCGCTGAAGAGCTTTGATGTCTTCAAACCTTTAGTGAGCTTAGATGAGAACTATGAAGAGGAGATACGTGATAACCGTATTCTCTTTGTTGGAAAGACAGACTCTGTTGATAATGTCCTGTTTGATCATCGAGTCCATAGTGACTGGATCAGCTGTTCAACCTGCCATCCCGCTATTTTTAAAGCAGAGCTTGGCGGTAACCGCATTCGTATGATGGCGATGGCAAGAGGGCGTTTTTGTGGCCACTGCCATGGCCGAGTCTCATTCACCTTTGCGGATTGCAAACGTTGCCATAATGTCCCCAGAGAGGCCACGCTTGAATCGGTGCTGCACCGGCCACATAGTGACAAAATGTAACGCCACTATTCGCTGAGATGGTGGCGGACTACGGCCAGTAGGCAGTGCATTGATTCTATATCAGGGAGAGCATGGCTCTGGCGGCAGCGGCGCTCGGTCAACGTCTCAAGAACAATCTGATCAGCCTGAAGACAAACCAGTTGCTGTAGATCCAGACGGCCATCGCGGTAGCGAATAAAAAGTTCATCCCCAGGCTGTGGTCTAAGGTCTGAGGCAAGAATAAGTATCTCACCATCATGTACACGCGGTGCCCACTCTGTACCAATAACGCGTAATGCAAACGTATTGGCAGGGTCGCTGGGAATGACCACTTGGCCTATGACATCCGCACCTATGCCAGTTTTTGTGCTGCCCCGTAGCGCAATAGACCTATTATGATTCGCCACTTTGTAGATCTGGCTCGTCTCATGCACCGCATTGCTGGCGTTACCAAAGAGCATCCAGCCAGGCTCTATATGCAATATCTCTGCAATCTGTTTGAGTTGCTTTAAGTTGGGGTGGCGTCGACCAGAAAGATAGTGCCCCACTGCACCACGGGTGCAACAGAGTGATTTTGCTAGGGAGACTTGAGAGACCCCCATCTCTTTCATTCGGTATTTGACCCGATCGATCCATGCCATTTCCATGAATCAAATGATACGCCTTGTATCATTTGATTCAATGACACAAGGCGTATCCTATCTTGACGTGAGAGATACAGTATGTATCCTTTAAGTGTTGTTGATTGGGCGGAGTAATGGATGGATTGTTAAAAATGGACTTGTTTGACTATATCAATAGCTACCCCAGATATAAGCGGACACATCTCCGAAAAAAGCTTGCGGAGGCGCACGGTGTTTCAGAGGTGACAATCCGATCATGGGCCAATGGAACAAGAAATCACCCCTGTATGCTAAAAGCGGTAGAGATCACTGAACAGCTTACAAAACATAACGTGACAAGATTTGATTTACGGCCAGAAATTTTTGGTAGAGATCATTCAACAGGCTCATAGCTCGGCTGCTATGTGCTGCATCTGATATACAGATTAGCCATTGATGGTGCAACACCAGGATCCATAAATTATTAGTAGAAAGGGTCTTCTAGTCTGATCAAGATTTGTGAATTACAGGAGGTAAGCTGTGAGGATATTGATAGCAGAAGATAACCCGATGATTCAGACATTGAATGCTGAATTGATGGATATATGGGGTTACGAATTTGATATGGCTTCAAATGGTGTAGAAGCCGTTGAGTATGCAAAAAAGAACAATGGCAAATATGATTTATGCCTAATGGATGTTGAAATGCCAAAAATGAATGGTATTGAGGCCACCAAGATTATTCGCCAAGTGACAAGCTATTTCCCAATCATGGCACTCACAGGCAATCATACTTACAAAAAGGCATGTTATGTGGCAGGGATGGATGATTTTTCTGAAAAACCCTGCATGCCTGACAAACTCTTCATAAAGATAGCTAGATTAACGGTAAAATAGATTTTAATGAACAGCATCTACTTATCACTAAAGAGGCACCAGTGAGTCCCTAAAGGTACTTATCACGGCTTTAAGATCAACAAAGTATGCTCAGCAGTATCTGGCTGAAGTTCAGTGCCGCTTTAATCGCAGGTTTGGTCTGGCAGAGATGGTTCCAAGATTGTTATTTGCCTGTGTGCATACCAACCCTTGGAATGAGAAACAATTGTGTTTCACTGAGCTTTGTAACTAATCACCATTTTGTTTGATATACCGCTATGCTCTAAACTTTTTACTTGTAAGGCTTTAAGCTTCATTTATTACCGTCAACTAGAATTAATTCGGTATATCAGAGGCGTTAAAATGCTAAATTTTCAATGTTTATCATCGGCTACATACCACTATTTCATGCGCCTAACTGATAGTGAATGGCAAGAAAAAAGCCTGTAAACACGGGGCTTACAGGCTCTCTTGGTGCTTGCTGGGATAAGGCTAGTAGGTTTACATCATGCCGCCCATACCACCCATGCCTCCCATACCGCCCATGCCACCCATATCAGGCATGCCGCCACCGGCTGCGTCGTCAGCAGGCTCATCAGCAATCATCGCTTCAGTGGTGATCATCAGGCCAGAGATAGAGGCTGCGTTTTGCAGTGCAGCGCGAGTCACTTTAGTTGGGTCAAGAATACCCATAGCAACCACATCGCCATACTCACCATTGGCAGCGTTGTAACCGTAGTTACCTTCGCCGTTGGCGACGTTGTTGAGGACTACTGAAGACTCTTCACCAGCGTTATCAACGATCTGGCGCAGTGGCTCTTCCATGGCACGACAGGCGATACTGATACCGACATCCTGGTCATGGTTGTTGCCTTTTGTCTCTTTAATGGCTTGTAGTGCACGAACCAATGCAACACCGCCGCCAGGGACAACACCCTCTTCAACTGCGGCACGAGTAGCGTGCAGCGCATCTTCAACGCGGGCTTTCTTCTCTTTCATCTCAACTTCGGTAGCAGCACCGACTTTGATCAGTGCAACACCGCCAGCCAGTTTGGCTACACGCTCTTGCAGCTTCTCTTTGTCGTAATCAGAGCTAGCATCTTCGATTTGAGCACGGATTTGAGTAACGCGTGCTTTGATATCATCTTCAGAGCCAGCACCATCAATGATGGTGGTCTCTTCTTTGGTGATGATGATCTTCTTAGCAGTACCCAGCTGAGTCAGTTCAACCTTTTCAAGGCTCAAACCAACCTCTTCAGAGACAACCGTTGCGCCGGTTAGGATGGCAACATCTTCCAGCATCGCTTTACGGCGATCGCCAAAACCAGGCGCTTTTACGGCACATACTTTAACGATGCCACGGATGGTGTTTACAACCAGAGTTGCCAGTGCTTCGCCTTCAACATCTTCAGAGATGATTAGTAGTGGTTTGCCTGATTTTGCAACGGCTTCCAGTGTTGGCAGCAGATCACGGATGTTAGTGATCTTCTTGTCAAACAGCAGGATGTAAGGTGCTTCCAGTTCAGCAGACATGTTGGCTTGGTTGTTGGCAAAATAAGGTGAGAGGTAACCGCGGTCAAACTGCATACCCTCAACAACGTCGAGCTGATTCTCTAGTGTAGAGCCCTCTTCAACGGTGATAACGCCCTCTTTACCCACTTTCTGCATCGCTTCAGCGATGATGTTGCCGATCTCTTCGTCAGAGTTGGCTGAGATGGTGCCAACCTGTGCGATCGCTTTGTCATCGGTGCAAGGCTTAGACATGTTCTGTAGTTCAGCAACAGCAGCGGTGACAGCCTTGTCGATACCACGTTTCAGATCCATTGGGTTCATGCCTGCAGCAACGGCTTTCAGCCCTTCGCGCAGCATGGCTTGAGCCAGAACGGTGGCGGTGGTGGTGCCGTCACCGGCGATGTCAGAAGTCTGTGAGGCGACCTCTTTAACCATCTGAGCGCCCATGTTCTCCAGCTTATCTTTCAGCTCGATCTCTTTGGCGACCGATACGCCATCTTTAGTGACGGTAGGGGCACCGAAGCTCTTCTCCAGAACGACGTTGCGGCCTTTAGGGCCGAGGGTCACTTTTACTGCATTGGCTAAAACATTGACGCCGGTCATCATGCGGGCGCGCGCTTCATCACCAAATTTAACTTCTTTTGCACACATTAGGTTTAATCCTTAGGAAATTGTTGAAATTCGTCGGGGTAAGGGAGGTTGGTTAACCTTCCAATACGCCCATGATGTCGTCTTCGCGCATCACTAATAGCTCTTCACCATCAAGCTTAACTTCGGTGCCGGAGTATTTGCCGAACAGTACGCGGTCACCCACTTTGACATCGAGAGGGCGTGCCTCACCGCTATCGAGCACTTTGCCGTTACCAACAGCCAGTACTTCACCTTGAATAGGTTTTTCTGTGGCGCTGCCTGGCAGCACGATGCCACCTGGGCTGGTCAGCTCTTCTTCCATACGACGCACGACCAAACGGTCTTGAAGCGGACGAATATTCATTGAATAGACTCTCCTGATAAACAGAGTAACAAGTAAAAAAGTAATCGGGATTGAGTGTTAGCACTCAATCCGTGTGAGTGCTAATAATAGGGGCGATTTTATGAGAGTCAAGGGCAGGGGAGGTAAATAGTTGGGAATAGAGGTTGCAAGATATTGCTCTTACTGTGCTTTCAATAAAGATGGATATTTTGGGTGAGCCAATGTTGGCTGTATTAATTGTATATTAATCAATGGCATAGTGATTTTATGGCGTATTAAATTACTCTTTTTATGGTGTTTCCTACCTCTAAGTTTAGGGCCATTTACCACCATTGTTACATTGTACCTGAGGAGTGAAATAGGATACGGTTTGATTGAAATTAAAAAATTTTGCCTAAATTCACATAATGAGCGTCTCTGACCATGATTGATAATCTTATTCAAGGTTACGAAGAGTATCGTAGCCAATATTTTCGTGATAATTACGATCTGTTGTACAAATTAGGTACTGAGGGGCAGTCACCTAAAACTGCCTTCATCACCTGTTGTGATTCACGTTTTAACCCATTGATCATTACCAATAGTGATCCTGGTGATCTCTTTATTATTCGTAATGTGGCAGCCTTGGTTCCTCCCTTTCAAAAGGTGAGTGGTTGCCATGGCACCAGTGCTGCTGTGGAGTATGCCGTTCGCCACCTTGAGGTGGATGACATCATTGTCATGGGCCACTCCGATTGTGGCGGTGTTAAATCCCTGCTCTCTGATGAGCAGGTTGAAGACCCCGATAGCTTTATCCCTGCCTGGATGAGCATTGCAAAAAAAGTGCGTGAAAACACCTTACACGATAACCCATCTGTCGATACTCCAGAGCGTCTCCCTTGTGCCTGTGAACAGGCTGTGGTGAAACTTTCATTGGAAAATCTTAAGACCTTCCCTTGGGTTAAAGAGCGTGTAGAGGCAAAAACACTCTCTCTGCACGGTTGGTATTATGATTTGGTCTCGGGTGAAGTGCTGAGTTATCGTTCAGAGACTGATAGCTATAAGCCGGTTCTCTGTAAATAGTGAAGAGAGGGGAGCAGGCTTTTTTTCTTATAGTCTATTGGGATATAAAGAGCCTGCTCTATCCAATATTGTTGGTGTAGTCAAGCTATGAAAAAAGTGCCTGAATAGCGATGGATGAGCCATTTGATTGCTGGAAGTGTGGAGCGAGTATTGGTGAGGCCCTATCACTACCCATTGCTCGAAATGATAGCTGCCCGAGCTGTCGTGCAGAGTTGTCTGTCTGTCGGCTGTGCTGCTTTTATGATCCCTCCGTCGCGAACCAATGCCGCGAACCGATAGCAGAGCGGGTAACCAACAAGGAACGAGCCAACTTCTGTGGCTATTTTCAGCTTAATCACCACGCCTACTCATCGGATATGGGTGAGCAAAAGGTGGCCGAGTCCCAGTTAGATGCGCTCTTTGGTGGTGCTTCTGAAGATACGATGAGTGCTGATGATTCAGTCGCCACCCCAGCGTCTGCAGATACGATCGCCAAGGCGCAGCTTGATCAGTTATTCAAGAGTAAAAAGTAGGCTATCTCTATTTAGTTTGAAACAGTGAGGCGCGTATGCAACGCAGTTGGCCATAGCAATACTCGCCATCAAAAGCATCAAAAATAGGTTTTAACCGAACCGACTCCTCCCCCTCTTCCAGTAGCGCATCTTTGATCTGGTCAATGCTGGACGGCTCCAGCTTGAGTACATCCATTATATCGACCTCTCCAGCCTCAATAGATTGTGATAAATGCGTGTAGATGGTCTCATCTTTTAGCCCTCTCTCTGCTGCAATAGCCGTGATATCCAGCCCAGAGAGAAAGAGCTGAAGAGTCACATCAACGGTATCTGTATTTCGTGTTGGTAGAGTGCCACCAGCCTGATCTTTGAATGCTGCCAGCACATCAAGAAAAACCTCACCATATAGCTCCAATTTCCGCTCACCAATGCCCGATATGCGTCCCATCTGCTCAAGGTTAGCAGGGCGGTATTCAAGCATCTCCATCAATGTGGCATCATGGAAAACCACGTAGGGTGGAACCCCATTCTCCTTTGCTAATGTACTACGTTTCTCTCGTAGAGCATCCCAAAGTGCCTGTTCAGAGGGGGTGGTAAAACGGCTGCGATCGCTACGCTTTTTACGTTCAGGTTTGCTCTTTTTCAGCGCTTTGCGCAGCGTTAACGTCTGCTCTCCACGTAAAACGGGACGGCATTTTTTGCTGAGGCGAAGGCCGCCATAGCCCTCGACATCGACACTCAAAAGGCCATTTGAGACCAGTTGACGAAAGAGATTTCGCCACTGCTCAACAGTCATGTCACTGCCGATGCCAAAGGTGCTGAGATTATTATGTCCAAACTGGCGGATGCGCTCATTATCTTTGCCGAGTAGAACATCGACTAGATAATTGACACCAAAGCGTTGCCCGGTGCGATGGACGCAGGAGAGCGCCTTTTGTGCCGCCACCGTGGCATCCCAACTCTCAGCAGGCTCCAGACAGTTGTCACAGTTGCCGCATGGCTCTGCCATCTGCTCATCAAAATAGTTTAGGAGCGATTGGCGGCGGCAGCTGATCTGTTCGCAGAAACCGAGCATGGTGTCGAGTTTGTGCTGTTCGACGCGTTTATAGCTCTCATTGGCATCTGAATTGGCCATCATCTGTCGCAGCATGATCACATCTTGTAGGCCATAGAGCATCCAGGCGTTGGCAGGTTCGCCATCACGCCCCGCACGGCCTGTCTCTTGGTAGTAAGCCTCCAGGCTTTTGGGCAGATTCATGTGGGCAACAAAACGGACATCAGGTTTATCGATACCCATGCCAAAGGCGATGGTGGCGACGATGATAATGCTCTCTTCACGCAGGAATCGGCTCTGGTTTTTGGCACGTACAGAGGTTGGCAAGCCGGCATGGTAAGGTAGTGCATTGAAGCCCTCATCACTCAACCATTTGGCCATGTCATCCACCTTGCGGCGTGATAGACAATAGACGATACCTGCATCATTGGGATGCTCCATGCGGATGAAGCGTAGTAGTTGTTGTTTGCCACTCTGCCCCCCACCCTGTGTGATGCGATAACGGATATTGGGGCGGTCAAAACTGTTGAGAAAAGTGTTGGTACTACCAAGATTGAGGCGCTCAATGATCTCCTGTCGGGTGCGCTGATCAGCGGTTGCAGTTAGTGCAATGCGCGGTATCTGCGGGAAGCGTTCATGCAGGATGGAGAGCTGGATATACTCGGGCCGAAAATCATGCCCCCACTGCGAAACACAGTGTGCCTCATCGATCGCAAATAGAGCCAATGGTGCCTGTTCTAAAAGCGCTAGAAAACTCTCAGTCATCAACCGTTCTGGAGCAACGTAGAGTAGATCCAATTCACCCTGCCGTAGTGCCTGTTCAATATCTTGAGCTGAGTTAAAATCGAGTGTTGAGTTGAGAAAAGCGGCGCGTACCCCCAGCTGTTTAAGTGCATCAACCTGATCCTGCATCAGTGCGATCAGTGGAGAGATCACAATGCCCACGCCTGGGCGAGCCAGTGCAGGTATTTGATAGCAGAGTGATTTACCCCCTCCTGTCGGCATCAAAACCAGTGCATCGCCACCGCCAGTGATTCGGTCGATAATCTCTTGCTGTAGTGGACGAAAAGTCTCATAGCCAAAGATGCTATGTAAAATCTGTTGTGGGGTTTGTTCCAAAAGAGAGCCCGTGGTTAGTGGTGGGGTAGGGCTGTATTCTCCTTCGCCATCACTCTATTTTCAATGATAATACTATTGTAGTTACGTTATATTTCAGTGCTTGTTGATTCAATTTAGGTAAACCACCGCCTCTGGCGGTGAGACACGAGAAGGCTCTGCCGTTCCGGCGTGCAGAGAAGATAATGACCTCCTTTTGAACCGACCAGTTCTAATAGGTCATTATGAGAGAATGGCAAAGCCAAGCTCACGTTAAGCATTATTGCAGATACCATAACTGTGTTTGTTCCAAAATATCGTAAAAAGTCGATATATGGTGCATTGCGAAGAGATATCACTGCTGTCCCGTTAACTTTCACAGTAAAGCCATCAAGTCTCGTTTTTCAAACAGGTTGAGCTGCAATAGGCGAAGAATTTGCTGCATATTTTTTTTCAGTTTCGACTGGAACTTCAAGAATGCCAGAAGCAGATAAACAGACATTGCAATCCATATCTGGGTCATAACAGCATTCTTGCTGGTACCGATGAAGGCTTTAATTTTCAGATTCTGCTT
>JAMOMH010000082.1 GCA_027068675.1 Sedimenticola sp. | reverse complement strand
GGTGCTGGTTGCTTTTGCCCCCTGTCGAGAATCACTCTTAGAGAGTGAGGCTGGTTTATCTTTAGGTATCGATGGATTTTTGCTGGAGCGCAACCAATAGAGGTAACCCAGGCCTACTATTGCCATGGTAAAAACAAGCTTAGTCAACATAAGATTGAAATAACAACTCCATCAATTGATCATTAAGAGGTTCTTTAAGAAAGAGAAATTCACCAATCTCGGTAGTTGAGATGTTGAATCTTGTCACCTATAACCGGCATTTTTTAGTGGAATTTAAGTTGTGCTAGGTTTTTTAGAACAACTTAAATGCTGCGGAAAAATGTCCGTGTTAATGGGCTTTGTTATAATCGATTTTTTTGACGCAATAAATCACCCATGCAATTAATACTAAAACAAACCAAACTAAAGTGATGTTCAAAAGTGTTTCAGAAGCTTGCATATAAGGGAAGCTATTTAATTGGCCTTTGCTCTTATAAAGCACTGGATACACTTCATTTTTTAGAAACGAAATATTTAAATACATGGAAGCCAAAAGAGTTAAAACCCAACCAGTTGAAAATATAAGAATAAATAATTTCTTCATTACTTGACCCTCCTGTATCCTCTTCTGGTTAACTTCCATGCAATTATTTTTGGATTGTCAACAGATGTTGGCTCTTTATGTTCGAGGAGCTGAATGTTTCTTGATAATTCTCGTGGTGTTTCTATACCAAACCAATCATCAGCATCCACTTCAGTTTTGTACACTCTTTTAACTATTTCATTAGCCCAAGATGAACAATTATTTGTGTAAAACCAATGTTCCGTTGTATTAATAAGACTTTTTAACTGCATGTGTTGCAATGGCGTCAAACCATAGTATCTATTTGCAATTCCTTTAGCTGGCTCCATTCCAACTCGAACATCTGTTTTGCCACCATTATCCTTTGTTCTTGGGTGTCCGTCTGGCCACAGGCCATAAGATTTTACAAATCGGGGGAGACCCCATCCGCCTTTCCCAGCCTTTGTAGTGATTGTTAGCCATGCATGACCGTCGGTAAATTCAGCACTCGGTATAACATTGCTATGTATTCCTAAAACGTAATTTGAAATTTCCACCGCCTCTCCATTTTTGAGATTATAACTCCAAACTCAGCAATATTAGCCCGATGGTGTCCAGTCATGCAATCAGATCACAACCTAAAGTAATAAAATGGGTCACAATTTGTCTATACCTATAACTTTGGCCAAGATTGAGACCTGACATCTAGTGTGTAAAAACGACCAAGAAGATGAAGCGGCTGAGTGGTTACTAAAACAGCAGCTTGCCGAAGCTCCCTTAGCGTTCTATTATCGGTCACGAAGAGGCATCACTAAGGATCAAACTCATCAACATAAAAATATTACTCACCGGCCTATTAATGGCTCTAATGCTCGCCGCTTGTGGGAAACCAGATAAGCCAACCATCAACCTCTACCGCGCCGTGCATGCCGATGATATTGACCAAATTGAACGTAATCTCTTCTGGGGAGCCGATGCCAATTTAATTGGGCCAGATGGCGACTACCCCATCCATGTGGCCGCTCAACGTGGTAATCGAGCCATTGTGCAGGTGCTACTAAAAAACAGTGCCAAAATTAACAGTCTCAACAGCAAAGGGATGACACCACTATATGCTGCAATTATGCATGGACGTGTGCAAACCGCAGAGTTGTTGATTAAGCACAAAGCTACTTTTTCTCCTAATGATCTTCTACATGATGTAGCAAGCCACGGCATTGAATATAAAGGTATCATTAACCTGCTACTTAGAAACGGAGCAAAGCTGGATAGTCGAGACAAAAATGGCAACACGCCCCTGCATATTGCAGTTATCGGCAACCACCGTGTCCTGGTTAGGCAACTGCTCACGCGTGGTGCACATGTAGATACAAAAAATAATGCTGGAGATAGTCCCTTAGATTTGGCGACAAAATCTGGCAACCAGACAATTATCAAACTGCTTGAGCAGTTTGGTGCCAATTAACCCCCTTCACGAGGCATGAACAAATGGCTGAAACTGTAGATGAACTCACTATCAATTATGTTGAAGATGACATTGATGTGGTTAAAGAGCTAGATAAACAGATCCTGAGTAAAGGTGCCTGGGCCACCCTGATTTTCCGTTACCAAGAGTGGAACCGAAGCAAAGAGGAGTATGGCAAAGAGAAGTACACCATTCGTCGCTACCAAAAGCGTAACGGTGAGTATCAACAGAAATCAAAATTCAACATCTCTAGCAGCGATCAAGCTAAAGCGATTATCACCGCACTGGAGAAGTGGACAGCAGAATAAGCAGCATGGGTATCACTGCCAAGGAGGGTGCCCATCAGTTGAAATCGCTCATTATAGTTACCGATTTTAGTCTCTGTGACTACCTTTCTGGCCTTGCTGTTGATAGCGCGTATCAGCAGCAAGGTATAGGCAGTTGATAAACTTAACTCAGTAACAAATCGGTATTTGTGGGTGTTGGATGGACAAGATAGATACCTGAGTAAAAAGGCATTATGAGCCTTTCGTAAAACATCTCCCCAATATTGTTGTTACCTCCCACACTCTGCTAACATCGCGTATCATTTTCCGTCTTCTCTTCAAATGTTAAGAGAAATCCCTAATATGGAGTGTTTGCCTTGCCAATATATGAATACCGTTGTGAAGAGTGTGGTCATGAGCTAGAGGCTATTCAGAAAATGGCGGATGCACCGCTTGTCGATTGTCCCGCTTGTAAAACACCACATTTGAAAAAAATGATATCCGCATCAGCCTTTCGCCTCAAAGGGAGTGGTTGGTATGAGACTGACTTCAAAAAAGGTGAGAAAAAAAATCTGCATGATTCAGGTGGCTTATCTAAAAAGAGTGATACTCCTCCCTGTGCCACTTCAGGTAGATGTCCCAATGTCTAAGTGTTATGCAATTACGCTAATTGAAGATACCGAATGACAACAAAATCAGTTAGTAAAATACGTACCTACCTTATTGCAGGCATGTTGGTTTGGTTGCCACTAGCGGCCAGTTTTTGGGTGGTTAGCACCCTCATGAAGTGGATGGATAAAAGTCTACTGTTGGTTCCAGCGGTATATCGGCCAGATGAGCTGCTGGGCTTCCATATCCCTGGGCTTGGTGTGTTGCTTACTTTGGTAATTGTGCTGGTGACAGGCATGGTTGCTGCTAACCTATTTGGCCGTGAGTTAGTAAAACTTTGGGAACGGTTGGTTCTTAGAATCCCGCTAGTTCGCTCTGTCTACTCATCGGTGAAGCAGCTTTTGGAGACGATGTTTGCCGATAGCGGTAACTCGTTCCGTAAAGTGGTATTGGTGGAGTTTCCTCGCCCTGGTGTTTGGGCGCTGGGGTTTTTGACTGGTACTGATCAAGGTGAGGCGCAACAAATGACGGGACATGATGTCGTCAATGTTTATGTGCCTACGACACCAAACCCTACGGGAGGGTACTTTATCATGCTGCCTAAAGATGATGTGAAGGAGTTGAAAATGAGTGTTGATGATGGCCTCAAGATGCTGCTTTCCATGGGGGCAGTGGTTCCAGATGCACTGATAAAAGAAGCAGAACTTGCACCCTCAGAAGCCAAACCTTAATATCCCCCTCTTTTCTGGGGCACTCAGCCCTAAACAACAGTTTATATAAAGAAGGTCAACACCATGCGCAGCCATTATTGTGGGCAGATCAATGCCTCACACATCGATCAGGAAGTAGAACTTTGTGGTTGGGTTCACCGCCGCCGTGATCACGGCGGGGTTATCTTTATCGATCTACGTGATCGTGAAGGGTTGATACAGGTTGTTTACGACCCAGACCTGGCTGAGGTCTTTGCTACAGCAGAGCAGGTGAGAAATGAGTTTGTTCTACGCATTACCGGACGCGTCCGCGCTCGTCCTGAGGGAACAGTAAACAGAGATCTACCAACGGGTGAGGTTGAGGTGTTAGGCCTTAAACTAGAAGTGCTGAACCGGGCTGATACGCCGCCATTCCAGCTTGAAGAGCATGAAAAAGCCTCTGATGAGATCCGTCTGCGCTACCGTTATATTGATCTGCGTCGTCCTGAGATGCAGGCACGTTTACGTACACGCTCAGCCGTGACTCGCATTCTACGCGACTACCTTGATAGCGAAGGTTTTCTCGATATTGAAACACCGATGTTGACCAAAGCGACCCCTGAAGGGGCGCGTGACTATTTGGTGCCCAGCCGCACTCATCCTGGCAACTTCTTTGCGTTGCCACAATCACCCCAGCTCTTTAAACAGTTGCTGATGATGTCTGGTTTTGACCGTTACTACCAGATTGTGCGTTGCTTCCGTGATGAAGACCTACGTGCTGATCGCCAGCCCGAGTTTACCCAGGTCGATATCGAGACCTCATTTATGGATGAGGGTACGCTGATGGGCATGATGGAGGAGATGATCCGCCGTCTATTTAAAGAGATTCTTGATACCGACTTAGACAGCTCATTCCCTCAAATGACCTATGAGGAGGCGATGCGCCGTTTTGGGTCTGATAAGCCAGACCTGCGTATTCCGCTAGAGTTGATTGATGTTGCAGATCTGATGGATGAGGTAGAGTTTAAAGTTTTCGCTGGCCCAGCGCAGGATCCAGACGGTCGTGTTGTTGCACTGCGTCTCCCTAACGGTTGTAAACTGAGCCGCAAGGATATTGATGGTTATACCAAATTTGTCAGCATCTATGGTGCGCGAGGCCTCGCCTACATCAAGGTCAATGAGATAGCCAAAGGGCGTGATGGACTGCAATCACCCATCCTTAAATTCCTGCCAGACTCCGCTGTTGACGGTATCCTGGCCCGCACGGGTGCAGAAGATGGAGATCTAATCTTCTTTGGCGCAGATAAGGCTAAGATCGTTAATGAGGCGATCGGTGCATTACGTGTCAAACTGGGCCAAGATTGTGGGCTAGTGGCTGATGGTTGGCGTCCACTTTGGGTGATCGATTTCCCCATGTTTGAATGGGATGAGAACAATAAACGCTGGAACTCACTACACCACCCATTTACCTCACCAAAAGAGGAGCATCTGGAACTGCTTGAGTCTGATCCTGGTGCCTGTAATTCACGCGCCTACGATATGGTACTCAATGGTGTTGAATTAGGGGGTGGTTCAGCGCGTATCTACCGTTCCGATATTCAGCAAAAAGTATTCAAAATGCTCGGTATCAGCGAAGAAGAGGCTGAAGAGAAATTTGGCTTTCTACTCAACGCGCTACGTTATGGCTGTCCACCACATGGAGGCCTCGCCTTTGGTCTTGACCGCCTAGTGATGTTACTAACGGGCGCCACCTCGATACGCGAAGTGATGGCCTTTCCAAAGACCCAGTCGGCAGCATGTTTGCTCACGTCAGCCCCTTCTGAAGCGGCGGCTGCTCAACTGCAAGAGCTCTCTCTACGCATACGCAAACCACAAGTAGAGCAGTAAGTTTTGCTATTATCCACCTAGCTCTAGCTACGCTAGGTGGATAATAGAGCCCCCATTCCTGTGAAATTGCGTTGCTCTCGCCCAATGGGATGTCAGTTGTTATGTTTAAAGGTAAAAATGAAAATCGTCATACTCAGACACGGAAAGCCAGTTATCCCAACATTGAGCACGCTTAGTGCATCGGAATTCTCTGGCTGGGTTAATTGAATACAATGCTGCTGGATTATGTCCAACATCAGAACCAACAGAATGCGCGCAAAGTTTCGCCAATAAATGCAGTGCAATTGTTGGCAGTGAATTGCCAAGATCAATAGAGTCAGCAAAAACATTTAATAATGAAAACATTGTTTTATCAGATTCCATCTTCAATGAGCCAGGTTTACCAGTTTCAAATTGGCAAGCAATAAAGTTACCTCCAAAAATATGGGCTGTAGTATTTAGAATTCTCTGGCTACTGGGCTACTCAAGAGGTTCTGAGTCATTTAAAGAAGCAAAATTAAGAGCAACAGAAGCAGTAGAAAAACTTACAGAAATCGCACTGGAGTATGAGAGCGTACTCTTTGTAGGGCATGGCGTTTACAATAGAATCTTAGCTAATGAGTTAAGGCGGTCTGGTTATGGGCGATGTTATGTTTTATAATAATTTAAAGGGGTCTGCTTATGAGTTGGGAACACAAGCAATCTAGTGGAGAACTTTGGCGTAATGGTCAGAAAATTTCACAAGGGTACTCTGGAAAGGGGGTAGGGAAAAACAGTGTCTCAATGGAGCATCTTAGAAGTATTGGGCTAATACCAAGAGGTAAGTACCGAATAGACTTTCCTAGAGATAGCGTTAATACCGGCCCTTATGTGTTGCCACTATCGCCAGTAGGCCATTCTGCACATGGTAGAACTAATTTTCAAATTCATGGTGATTCGATAAAGTCTCCAGGTACAGCCTCATCTGGGTGCATAATTATGCCTCGTGCCATTAGGGAAAAAATATGGAATAGCCCTGATAGAGAAATAAATGTAATTAGGTGATGGAGTGAATATGATGAATATCAAAATTATATTTATTTTGGCATTAACTCTGCTTGTTGGGTGTGTAGAAAATAAGGGTGTTGTTAAGAAATTAGAGCATCCAGATTGCTCTAGTGTAGAGCGATGGGCTACAAGCATGGCATTTGTTAATTTGAAAAATGCCGGTATTACAAGCAACGAGTTACTTGACTTTAATCAAACTAAGACGATAAGACTCGCATCAGAAAATATTGACGATGATCTATATATTCAAATTCACTTCATTACTTTTATAGAAAAAACGGGCAAAAAAATAGAAGTAATTACTAAAAATATGGCCTCAAATGAAGAGTGCTCTATGAGTGGCGTTGAAGTGTTTGTAATAAATGAAATTATAGGGGAATAAAAGACATAAAAATGGCAATCAACACAGATATTTTCCGCCATTTTCCGCGGTGTTTGAGCTGTGCTAAAAAATCCTAGCACAGCCAAAACGCTACTCCAAATGCTGGTTATTGCGAATGTTATAATCACATAAATTTTATTGGTAACTTCCTGATATATGCTCAGGAGGAGTTAGGAACATGCCTGCATCATCTATTCAAAAACGTCCAATACTGCCTAAACCGGTTTCACTGCCGCTAGGACTATTGCCGAACCGTCTGCACAGTTTGGTATTGGGGCGTGCTTTAAATCAGGTTTTTGCTGAAGATATTGTTGAAGCTGAACTCGATTTTCTTGAGGGTAAGGTGGTTGAGATCTCGATCTTAGACGCGAAAACTGCTTTTTCAGTTGAGATGGATGCGGGTTCTTTCCGGTCTGCAGCAGGTAAAGCGCCTGATTTGAAGATAAGCGGTACGGTATATGACTTCCTGCTGTTGCTGACAGGTCAGGAAGATCCCGATACGCTATTTTTTCAACGTCACCTCCTGATGGAAGGGGATACTGGGCTTGGGGTTCACTTGAAGAACTTCTTGGCCGGGGTTGATCTAGAGAGCTTGCCTCTGGCAACGCTGATCAACCCAGCACTGTTACGCTGCGTTACTATGTACGAGCGCTTTGCTTAAGATGTTTTATCGCTAGGAGCCTCTTTTAATTAGGCTCCTAACAACATCATTACTACAGTGCTTTCGCTGCTGCGGTCACCTGAGCCATACCGGCTTCACCAAACCAGTAACCATCACAGACACCCAGTGGAGCCAGCTTTTTCAATTCGGCTTCGATCTCATTTAGCGAGCGTCCGCCGTTGATCGCCTCGGCAAAGAGTTGGGTGATTTTGCCCGTGTGCTTATCTTGTGGGCTAATGCGTAGGATATCGACACCCAGCTCTCTTATTTCATCCATCTCTGGTAGTAAGTCGCAAGTGCGTGATGAGAGGGTCTGAATACCATTGATTATCAGAAATGGTTCGTTCTCGCGGGTATTCATCAACTGACCATCGGGGTAGTTACCGCAGAGGTAGTCACAACTATCTTTTGGAAGATTGTGTGATCGTGCGGTGAAACAGCGAGCTGATAATGTCAGCGGCATACGGCCAAAAGCAAATAGCTCTGTTTCGACGCCTGCGGGGCGTTCTGCCTGCATGTCGGCCAGTGTATCGCGTGATAGCTCAACGGGCAGCACCCAGCGTTTTAGGCCCTGTTTGGCCAGCAGTTTCAGCGTAGCAGGGTTGTAGATATTGACCATTGGCCCAGTGGCAAATGGCCCCTCGTCAATCATCAAATTGGCGGCACCAAGATCATTGGCTTCAACCATATATTTGCCGTTGCCACATACCTTACGCAGAGTCACCATCTCAGACTCGGCCTCAAGTAGTGCCAGTGTGGAGAGAACCACCTCTTTCCCTGCGGCTGTTAGCTTTTCAGCGATCTCCATCCAATCCTCAAAGCTGAGGCTGCGCCGCTTTGAGCAGACAGTTTCACCCAGATAGACGATATCTACTGGCATCTTCGCCACTTCCTCGTAAAATTCGAAGAACCGATCGCGTGACCAGTAAAAGAGGTTGGGGCCTAGTGATAGTTTTAGTTTATTCTCAGTCATAGCAGCTTATATAGGTCTAGATTAAAAAACATGCGCTTTATACCATACAAGCGTCTTCAAAGGTTGTTTGATGCTTCCAATTTATCTATCTCTAATCCGTTTTGATAGATAGGAGCAAGCTATTTTTAAGGGGGAGAGTTGGCGACAAAATCACTACAAGAGATCATGCGTGCGCTACGTGCAGAGGAGGGGGGGTGCCCCTGGGATCGACAGCAGACCTTTGAGACTATCGCACCTTACACCCTTGAGGAGGCCTATGAAGTGGCTGATGCGATTGCTCAGGGTGATATGGATGAGCTAAAAAATGAGCTGGGTGATCTGCTATTTCAGGTGGTATTTCATGCCCAGATGGCGGAGGAGGCAGGCCACTTCATCTTTGATGATGTTGTGGATGCAATTTGTAAAAAAATGATTCGGCGTCATCCTCATGTATTTGCTGGCTGTGGCCTCTCTGATGCTGAAGCACAGAGTCAAGCTTGGGAACAACAAAAGGCGGCTGAACGAGAAGAGAAACAACTGGAAGGGAGGGCATCACAACTGGCAGGTGTCGCACGGGCTCTTCCCGCCTTGTTGCGTGCTGAAAAGCTACAAAAAAGAGCGGCTAGAGTCGGTTTTGACTGGCCTGAGCTTGGTGGTGTTATTGATAAAATTGATGAGGAGCTTGCTGAACTAAAAGAGGCCATTGCAGAAGGGGAGAGCAAGCAACGTGTCTCAGAAGAGTTAGGTGATCTGCTCTTCTCTTGTGCTAATTTGGCACGTCGGTTAGAGATTGATGCTGAAACGGCTCTACGCAACACTAATCAAAAATTTGAGAGCCGCTTTGCATATATTGAGCAGCAGCTCTCACTGGTGGGTATCTCAATTGAGGCGGCGAGTTTGGAAGAGATGGATCGCCTATGGAATGAGGCAAAAGAGCGGTGAGCTATCTTGAACATATCCGTGCTTGTAACCTCTGGAATCCCGATAATTTCAAACCCTTTGTGGTGAATGGCCAGCAGCTTGGTTGGATTAAAGCACCATTTGCCAGCATGCTCTCTGACTATCCAGAGGTGTTTACGGTGAGCGCTAACCACACTGAACTTAACACGATATTGCAAACAGTTGAGCAGCGATCAGCAGCGGTTGCAGAGGTGCTTGAACAGCTGGTGATACGGGGAGCTATACCACCACTTTATGGTGAACTTTATCCCGTTGTCACCCAATATGGTCAATCAGCTGTTTTTTTACTGGATCGAATGGCTGCTCAGTTTTTGGGTATTCGAGCATTTGGGCAGCACCTAAATGGTTATGTGAAGAGTGCTCAAGGGATTTTGTTGTGGGTTGGGCACCGAGCGGCTGACCGCAATGTCTTCCCTGATCGGTTTGATAATATGGTGGCGGGAGGACTTCCCTACGGTATCAAATTATCAGATAACCTGGCCAAAGAGTGTATGGAAGAGGCGGGCATTTCCAAAGGGTTAGCTGCCAATGCCAAACCTGTTGGTGAAATAAGTTATTGCTGTGAAACAGAATTAGGACTAAAACCCGATACGCTGTTCTGTTACGATCTGTCGTTCCCTTCGACATTTATGCCGCATTGTACCGATGGTGAAGTGGCTGGTTTTTATCTCTGGCCTGTTGAAGAGGTGGCGCGGGTGGTGCGAGAAACCGAGCGTTTTAAGCCCAACTGTAACCTTGTGATCATAGATTTTCTATTGCGTCACAATCTGCATGGCTTGAGTGATGAGAGTTACCTCACAATTAAAAATGCGTTAAAAGGCGATACTTTAGCGTGTTAGAGAAGAGTGTGGGGTTGAACCCATAGAGCATATTGTGGTCAATAACTTATCTGCACTTTGAGTGAGTAGTTACCTGTTTTTCAAGTGAATGAATCGATGCATCTGTTAAAAAAATTAGTGCCATTTGTTGTGGCCTCTCTGCTGTTGTTGGCTTTTTCACCGCTGTTAGCGGAGTACATTAAAAGCTCAGCGGCGATTGAGGCGACTCCTCAGCACAAAAAATCAGCACGAATCATTACCCAAGTTATTAGTCGTTTTCATTACAAGAAACAACGGCTTGATGATCAGCTCTCAGAGCAGATGCTTGAGCGATATATCGAATCACTCGATCCCAACCGGGCGATCTTTCTTCAGCGTGATATTGAAAACTTTAAGCGTTATAAAACGAGACTTGATGACTACCTGTTGAACGGCAATGTAGAGCCAGCATTTGAGATATTTGCTATCTATCGCACACGGGTTGATGAGGTGGTCGCCTATGCTTTAACGCTGTTGGAGAGGGGTTTTGATTTCACCAAAGATGAGAGCTACCTCTTCGATCGTGAGAATGCCCCTTGGCCAGCAAACCAGAAGGATCGGGAGCAGCTTTGGCGTAAGCGGGTTAAGAACGATTGGTTAGGTCTGCATATGGCAGATAAAGAGCCAGAGAAAATTGTAGAGAGACTAAAAAAGCGTTACGCCGGTCTCTCCAGACGGGTTAATCAGTTCAAAGCAAATGATGTTTTTCAGGCATTTATCAACGCTTACACTATTAGCTTGGAGCCTCATACCAGTTACATGTCGCCTAGCACTTCAGAGAATTTTGATATCAGCATGCGCCTTTCTCTTGAGGGGATTGGTGCGGTGCTGCGGCTTGATAGTGAGTACACCACCGTGCAGAGAACCATTGCAGGTGGGCCAGCAAAATTGAGCGGACAGGTTCACAGCGGTGATCGCATCTTAGGGGTTGGCCAAGGCGTTCAGGGTGAGGTTGAAGATGTTATCGGTTGGCCATTACAAGATGTTGTTGAGAAAATTCGTGGCCCCAAGGACTCAGTTGTTCGGCTGCAACTGCAGTCTAAAGGGAGTGATGCGAGTCAAGTTAAGCTAGTCACCTTGATCCGTAATAAAATTAAACTGGAAGAGCAGGCGGCCAATCAGTCGATTATTGAAGGGTTGGATGGTATTGGAAAGCTACGTATTGGTGTGATTGATATACCCACTTTCTACCGTGATTTTTCAGCACAGCAGCGAGGTGATAAGAATTTTCGCAGTACCACTCGTGATGTGCGCAAGCTGATTAAAGAGCTGGAGGCCTTATCGGTTGATGGCATTATTATCGATCTGCGTACCAATGGTGGTGGTTCGCTGAGTGAGGCGACAGAACTGACAGGCCTCTTCATTAATACGGGCCCTGTCGTGCAGATTAAGGATGCGTTGGGACGCGTTGAAGTGGAGAAGGATGTTGACCCAGGTGTGGTCTATAGTGGCCCTTTGGCGGTGCTGGTTGATCGTAACAGTGCCTCAGCCTCTGAAATTTTTGCCGGTGCAATCCAGGACTATAAACGTGGCATCGTGATTGGTGAACCGACGTTTGGCAAGGGGACTGTGCAGACGTTGGTTGATCTGCGTCGCTATGCACCTGATGACACGCCTGATTTAGGTCGCCTGCGCCTTACCATGGCTCAGTTTTTTCGCATCAATGGCGGCAGTACTCAACATAAAGGGGTGGTGCCAGATATCATATTTCCAACCGCTAAATATCTCTCAAAATATGGCGAGCGTGCGCTTGAAAATGCGCTACCTTGGGCGAAAATCAAACCGGCAAACTATCGAGTTGGTTTGAATGAAGATCTCACAGTACTGGTTAAAAAACATCAGAAACGGATTGATGGTAACGCAGGTTTTGAGATGCTTGAAGCGTATGAACGCATTCTTAATGAGTATGAAAACCGCAAAAAAGTTAGCCTGTTAGAGAGCCATCGCAAAGAGGAGTGGGATGCACAGGAGAAGCTGCGCCTCGGTTATAAAAATCGTTTTCTCAGCTCAGTGGGTTTAGAGCCTGAGAGTGAAGATAAGCAGCAAGAGCATGGTGACGATATTGATGAGGCGGATGAAACCGAGAGTGATGCAATCAAATATATCGAGCTAAATGAAACGGCAAGAATACTCGTTGATGCTATTCGCATGCGTGGGCCACGCGCCGCTATGCAGCTGAATCAATAATAAAGTAGAAAACCATTTGAACCATACATTTGAAAAACGCCTAGCTTGCTTGCAAGGGCGTGTGATGGATTGCTCTATTCAAGGCGGCTTGATCGGCTTAGAGAAAGAGGGGTTGCGAGTCACCTCAGCGGGTACCATCTCCCAAGCGCCTCACCCCGCAGGTTTAGGGGCTGCACTGACCCACCCTTATATCACCACCGACTACTCTGAAGCATTGACAGAACTGATCACTCCACCGATGAAAAGCGCTGGTGAGGCACTCAGTTTTCTGGATGATGTGCAGAAGTTTCTCTATGATCACCTGCAAGAGGAGCTGCTCTGGGTTGGTAGCATGCCGTGTATCGTGCGTGGTGCTACAAATGTGCCTATTGCCAACTATGGTTCTTCGAATGCTGGGGTGATGAAGAGCACCTATCGGCGGGGACTTGGCCATCGCTATGGCCGTGTGATGCAGGTGATCGCTGGCATCCACTTCAACTACTCACTGCCAGAAAGCTTCTGGCCAGCCCTCCAGCAGATGGAGGGTGATGATGCACCCTTGCAGGATTTTATCTCAGATCGCTACTTTGGTCTGATCAGAAACCTAAAACGAATTGGCTGGCTTATCCCCTATCTATTTGGAGCCTCACCTGCATTCTGCAAATCGTTTCTTAATGGACAGCGTACGACACTACAAGAGTGGGATAGTAAAACCTACTACTCACCCTATGCCACCTCGCTACGTATGGCTGATATCGGTTATCAAAATAGTAAAGAGAAGGATACGGGTATCAATATCTGCTACAACAGCCTTGAGAGCTATGTTGATACCTTAGCCCATGCCATTGAGACACCATGTCCCAAGTATGCTGAGATTGCCATGAAGGTGGGTAATGAGCATCAACAGCTCAACAGTAACATCTTGCAGATTGAAAATGAGTACTACAGCAGTGTGCGGCCAAAGCAGATCTTACATGGATTGGAGCGACCCACTCATGCGCTAAAAGAGCGTGGTGTGCGCTATATTGAGCTGCGCTCTCTCGATATCAACCCTTTTCTACCCGTTGGCATTGATGAGTCGCAAGCCAATTTTTTAGAGGCGCTATTGATTACCCTACAGCTACAAGACAGTCCTCCCTGTAGCCCTGAAGAGCGCCAAGAGCAAGACCATAACGAAGCCCAGGTAACTTATCAGGGGCGCAAACCTGGTCTTAAATTGATGCGGATGGGAGAGGAGGTTCTGCTAAGTGAGTGGGCGATGTCGACTCTACAAGCGATGCAGCCCATTTGTGAACTGCTTGATCAGGGGCATGCCAACAAACCTTATCAGCAGAGCCTTAAACAGCAAATTGAGTCGGTAGAAAACCCCGATGCCACACCATCTGCACGGGTGCTGGCTGAGATGAAGGCGAATGGAGAAAACTATTACCAGTTCATCTATCGGCTTTCATTAAAAAATGCTGAACGCTACAGTGAGCAGAAGCTTACTGAAGAGCGCCTCAAGCAATTTCT
>JAMOMH010000081.1 GCA_027068675.1 Sedimenticola sp. | reverse complement strand
TATTTGAAGAGGACGAAGGCGAGTTTCATGTTCTCTTCTTATCCATCAGTTGTTTGATCTGTTGCCAAACTACCGTTGGCTGAAGTGTGGTGTAACAGATGGGGATGCCATCTAGTGTCAATTTAGGGCAGTGACGCTTCATGCAGGGTGCGCAATCGGCATCGACTTGAAGGTTTTTCTGTTGTGGTCCACGGGTGCCAGTCAACTCAGGGCGAGTGGCACCATAGAGCGTTACCGCTGGCACATTGAGTGCTGAGGTTAGATGAGCAAGACCTGTATCCACACCAACAACTCCCTCAGCACCTGCAAGCTGGTGCGCCATTTCAGTTAGTCCGAGTGAAGGCAGTGTGCTTGCTAAATGGGATGTTTTAGCAATGCGTTCTGCTCGTTCGCGCTCCATTGTGTTGCCCCAGGGTAGGCGGAGTTGGTAACCACTATCGGTGGCCAGTTGAGCCAATTCACACCAATAACTCTCTGGCCAATGTTTGGTTGCCCATGTGGTGCCATGGAGCAGTATCAGATAAGGGGTATCACTTTCCGTGACGGGAAAGTGTTGGCGTATACCTGAGTCAGCAGGAGTTTCAGGCAGTGGATAGTTGAGTGCTAGTGCGAATAGATGGCGGATACGGTTAATAGCGTGCTGTTTGCGTGAGATACTCAATTTTTGTTGGTAGAACCAGGAGGCGCGAGGGTCTCTTATCGAGTGGGCATCGTAACCAACGGTTTTCCCGTGAGCTATTTTAGCGATGATGGCGCTCTTCATTAAACCCTGAGCATCGATGATTAGATCATACTCCTGTGCTTGTAGGGCTTGACGGAATAGGCTGATCTCACCAGAGTTAAAGGCCTGCCAGATCCCCTTGCGCCAACGGCGTAGAGCGATGGGAATGATACGATCAATTGCTGGATGCCAACTCGGTATCTCTTTAAAACCCTCTTCAACCACCCAGTCGAAATGGATGCCAGGGATAGCGGATGCTGCATCGGTTAGGGCGGGTAGGGTGTGAATTAGGTCGCCCATTGAGGAGGTCTTGACCAGCAGGACTCTCATTGGACTAGCTGTTCCAGGGCCACCTGCACTTGGGGGACCGGCAGGTCTCGTAGGCATTTTAGATGCGCTTTTGGACATTCGCGTTTAAAGCAGGGGCTGCAATCGATATCGGGGCTGATGATACGGGCGTTGTCGTTTAATGGTGGCGTGAAGTTGGGATCAGATGAGCCATAGATGGCTACCAATGGCCGGTTGAGTGCCGCAGCAACATGCATCAAACCCGAGTCATTACTGACTACCGCATCGGCCAGTGAGAGTAGATCGACTGCCTCAGCCAGTGATGTATGGCCACTGAGATCATGGCATTGCCTTTGGCTGATTTCGTTAATGGTGGCACAGACAGCTTGGTCTTTCTCTGAGCCGAATAGCCACACCTGCCACCCCTGTTTGATCCGCTCATCGGCCAGCTGACCATAGTAGGATTCAGGCCAGCGTTTTGCTGGGCCAAACTCGGCACCTGGGCAGAGTGCCAGGATCGGCTTTTGTTGGTTGTTTAGCTGATGAGCCGTGCGTGCAGCAGCGACAGTATTGGTATCAACGGTGAGCTGAGGTGTTGGAATGGGTGGCAGAGTAACCTGATCCGGTGGCAGCGCAAGGGCAACAAAACGCTGCACTGTCATCGTCAGGCGTTGCTTATCGAGCAGGCGGATATCATTCAGAAGAATATAGCGAAACTCACCTCGCCAACCGGTTCGCAGCGGGATATTGGCTGAGAAGGGAATAATGGCGGATTTTAGTGAGTTGGGTAGCAAAATAGCCTGATCATAGTGGCGGTCACGCAGCTTATGCCCCAGTTGGCGACGGGTGCCTAGCCCCAGCTTACCGTGGCCGAGTGGCATATCAATAGTCTCCGTAACCTCTGGCATGCGATCCAGCAGCGGACGGCTCCAGCCAGGGGCGAGTACATCAATAATGGCCTCTGGGTGGCGCTCTTTTAGTACCTTAAAGAGGCTTTGTGCCATCACCATGTCGCCGACCCAGGAGGGGCCAACGATGAGTATACGGGTCAATCTTCCAGTTCGTAGTGTGCGCCACAGTAGGGGCAGGTGGCACCGCCAGCCTGTTTTACCGGCAAATAGACCTTGGGATGCATCTCAGCCAAACTGCTCTTTGGCCTCGGACAACTGAGTGGCAGGTCGCCCTTATTCACTTTGATTGTTTTCTGGCTCATCTTATTTCCTCAGCTTTTTTGTGTAGAACAGGCTTAAGGGCCTCTATTTGTAGACGTAAGTTAACCACTCAGGGCACTCTTTACGACGGCCATGTACTTGGTCGAAATACAGGGTCTGTAGGCGTTCGGTGATGGGGCCGCGTCCGCCACAACCAATTGAACGGTTATCGACTTCACGGATGGGTGTCACTTCAGCTGCGGTGCCGGTGAAGAAGGCCTCATCGGCGATATAGACCTCATCGCGGGTGATGCGCTTCTCAACCACTTTGATAGCCAACTCATCGCAGAGACTCATGATGGTTCTACGGGTGATGCCATCGAGTGCCGAGGTGAGGTCAGGGGTGTAGATGACGCCATCTTTTATGATGAAGATGTTCTCGCCACTCCCCTCCATCACATACCCTTCGGTATCGAGCAGTAGGGCCTCATCGTAACCGTCGTGCAGCGCCTCTTGCAGTGCCATCATCGAATTCATATAGTTGCCGTTGGCTTTGGCGCGACACATGGTGACATTGACGTGGTGACGGGTGAAGGATGAGACGCGGATGCGAATGCCGTTTTTGATCGCATCGTCACCCAGATAGGCACCCCATGACCAAGCGGCGACCATGCAGTGAACCTTCAGGTTATCGGCACGCAGCCCCATACCCTCTGAACCATAGAAGAACATCGGGCGGATATAGGCAGAATCGAGCTTGTTATCGGCGATGGCTGCGATATGTGCTTGATTGATGGTCTCGTGGTCAAACGGTACCTCCATACCCAGGATATGAGCTGAATTGAAGAGACGTTTAGTATGCTCTTGCAGGCGGAAAATAGCGGTGCCCTCTTCAGCGTGGTAGGCGCGTACACCCTCGAAGACACCCATGCCGTAGTGCAGGGTGTGGGTTAATAAATGAGTCTTAGCCTCGCGCCAAGGGATCATCTCGCCATCGAACCAGATCCAACCGTCGCGGTCTGCCATTGTCTGTATCATTGTACGCCTCTATCTAAATTATGCTTTTACGAGCATCAGCTCTTGCCAAATTGCCTTGACCCGACTCTGTTCCGCCAATAGCACATCGTCAGCCACCAGGCTCTCTTGCTCCTGAAGTGCTTTGCGATGGTAGACCGCGCGAAAGGCGCGGTAGGCGGATGCCAGATCCTCAGCTTGATCCCCACTCATTAACTGATGTTCACTCAGTTTTTCAAGCAGACGGATATTGTCCGTCCATTTGATGATATCGGGGTGTTCATTGGCCCATCTAAGAACCAAGTATTGAACCATAAATTCTATATCGACGATACCGCCGTGGCCCTGCTTTAGATCAAACTGCCCAGCCGGCTGTTTCATCAGTGATTGACGCATTTTATCGCGCATCTCCAGTACATCTTGTAGCAGTGATTGGGCATTGCGGGGCTGGCAGAGTTGTGATGCACGGATTGCCTCAAAACGGGCAGCGGCGGTAGCATCTCCCGCCACAACACGGGCGCGGATGAGGGCTTGATGCTCCCATGTCCAGGCGCTCTCTTTTTGGTAGCGTTCAAAGCCATCTAGAGTGCTGACCAACATGCCTGATTTGCCGTTGGGCCGCAGACGCATGTCGGTTTCATAGAGAATGCCCGCCGGTGTGCGGGTGGTGTAGTTGTGGATCATGCGCCGCCCCATACGAGCGAAGAAGGTCTCATTGGCGGTTGGTTTTTCGCCATCAGTCATCGCATTGGTGTTGCTGCAGTTATTGAGAAAAACCATATCTAGATCGGAGCTGTAACCAAGCTCTATACCGCCCATCTTGCCGTAACCGACGACGATAAAACCGTTGCCACCCCCTTCGATATGAGTGGGCTTGCCATATTTGGCTACCATATCGTGCCATGCTTGGCACATCACTCGCTCGGTGACCACTTCGGCGATGGCGGTGAGGTAGTCACTGACAACCATTAGTGAGATGTGCTCGGTGATATCGGCGGCGGCCACGCGCAGACGATGGCTTTTTGTGAACTGCCGTAGGCGATCCATCTGCCCCTCTAGGTCATCAATATCGACACCAGCGAGCACATGATCTAGCTCCTCACTCATCTCATGCTGCAATACTGGGGCATAGAGACGGCGTGGGTCGATCAGCTCATCGAGCAGAATGGGGAAACGGGTGAGCCGATCGGCAATCCATGAACTGGCAGCACTCAATTTGACCAACTGAGAGAGTGCCATTGGTGACTCAATCAGTAGTGCCAGATAGGCGGTGCGTTGTGCGATCGCCTCAATCAGTTTTAGCAGGCGGCCTAGCGCTTGGTCAGCATTCTCTACGGCGCTGGCAGCTTGGATAATGTAAGGCATCAACTGTGCGAGCCGTTTATGACCACTGGGCGACATGCGGCGATGGGCGTGAGATGAGTGGAGTGAGATGAGTTGCTGTAGTGCCTCATTGGGCTGTTTAAAACCAGCGGCTTGAAGTGCATTGAAAGTAAGCTCCTCATCTAGCTTATCACCCCATATAAAATCCAGCTCTCCAGCCTCTTCGTCCTCCGCCTGTGGGGTGCTGAAGACCAGATCAAAGTGCCCTTGCACTTTGTTGCGGTGGTTCTGTAGCTTTTCAGCAAAGGGTGGCCAGCTATTGAAACCCATTGAACGAGCGAGGCGTAGTTGCGCTAGATCATCGGATGGCAATAGATGGGTCTGCTTATCTTCCCAGGCCTGGATTCGGTTCTCGACAAGACGCAGAAAGTGGTAGGCCTCCGTCAGTTCAGTGACCGCTTTTTCTGGCAGTAATCCCTGCCGACCAACCACCTGCAGTACCTGTAAAATAGGGCGAATCTGCAACTCAGGATCGCGTCCGCCACGGATTAGTTGAAAAGCTTGACCAATGAACTCAATCTCACGGATGCCACCCATGCCGAGCTTGATATTGGCATCCATCCCTTTTTTGTATAGCTCCTTGCTAATCATCTTTTTTAAGCTGCGTAGTGAATTATAAGCACCGTAGTCGAGATAGCGACGATAGACAAAGGGCTTCAGCATATTGACCAGTTCAGTTTTTGCCTCAGATGTGGCGCAAATTATCCGCCCCTTGATCATGGCGTAGCGCTCCCACTCACGCGCTTGAGATTCGTAGTAGACCTCCATAGCATCAAAACTGATCGCCAGTGGGCCTGCATCACCAAAGGGGCGTAGTCGGGTATCAACGCGGAAGACAAAGCCATCGGCGGTGACCGTGTTGATTGCCTTGATCAGTTTTTGGCAGAGACGGGTGAAAAACTGCTCGTTGTAGAGTTGGCGGCGGCCATCGGTTTGGCCATTGCGAGGGTAGGCGAAAATTAGGTCGATATCGGAGGAGAGATTGAGTTCATAAGCCCCCAGTTTGCCCATGCCAAGAATAACCAGTGGCTGTGCATTACCCTCGCTATCACGAGGGGTGCCGAGTTGGTCAGTGGTCCATTGGTAGAGCAGGGCGGTGGCCTGTCGAATGCAGGCGTTAGCGAGGTTGCTCAGATCACCCAGCGTCTCATTCAATTCAGCGCTATTGGTCAGGTCACGCCAGATGATGCGACACATCTGATAACAGCGAAATTGGCGCAAATGGTGCTGTAGTGTGATCTCATCACTAATGCCATCTAACAACGTGGCCAGCTTTTTAGCCTGCTCTCCCCGCTCATAATGCCGATTTAGATCACCGGAGTTATAGAGCTCTAATAGCAGTGCAGGTCTCATACAGCAGCTCTGGCTAACGTAGTGGCTTGCCTCCCACACCTGCTTCAGCTGTTTAATAAATGGTGTGTCATTGATAAGGTTGGTTGCCTCGTCAGGTGCCTTGTCTAACCATGATTGCCAACTCTCTGCTACCTGCTCAAGCAGTGCCTCTTCTAGATTTTTCTGCATCATCAGCCATATTTTTTGTTAAGAGAGGTTAAAATTACCACAATTGCTGTAGTAAATGGGCCTCATGTTGAGGCAGTCAAAGGCTTAATAATGTTAAAAATATCCAATCAGGTCACTATCCATGAGTCAGAGCTAGAAGTTAGTGCGATACGCGCTCAAGGGGCGGGCGGTCAACATGTTAATAAGGTCTCTAGTGCAATCCATCTGCGCTTTGATATTAAGGCCTCATCACTGCCTATGCTCTACAAACAGGCGTTGCTGAAGATGCAGGATCAGCGCCTGACCAAGGAGGGGGTGATTATTATCAAGTCGCAGCAGTACCGAAGCCAGGAGATGAATCGAGAACAGGCTTACCAGCGGCTTAAAGAGATGATTTTTAGTGCGATCAAACGACCTAAAAAGCGGTTGAAGACCAAACCTACCCGTGGTTCTCAACAGCGCAGAATGGATTCAAAAACCAAACATGGCCGTAATAAGGCGTTGAGGAAGAAGGTTTTTTAGAGGGTGACTACTCCCCTTCTTTTCCCTTTTCATCAAATCGCAGTGATGGCAAATTGGTTGTGCCAATCACTTGTAGTACAACACCCACACAGATAAAAAAGACCACGGATGCCATGAAGCTGGATGTGACGGGGTGGTCTAAGCCAAGGTCTGCTTTCATGATGAAAACACCCACAAAGCAGGCAACCGCGCCAACGTAGCTGAGTATGGCGATAAAAAAGGAGACCTTCTGTCCAAAGTTTCTATTTTTCATAAATTTTAAAATGGGCATATGTAGTGCCATTGGTAGATATAGATAGATGGCACACTGTTACTGGTTCTGTTCGTTAGGTCAAGCAAACCCTGGTTCCCATCAGATTAATCGGTCACTATTGGAGAATAAAAATCGCTCAAATTCATCAGCTGACATCGGTTTGGCAAGGTGGTAACCCTGGGCGATATCGCACTTTTGCTGACTAAGGAATGTAAGTTGCTCAACTGTTTCGACCCCTTCAGCTACCACCTCCAGATTGAGACTCTCCGCTAGAGTGATAATTGAGCGAATGATAGCAGCATCTTTAGACACCTCGGTAAGATCACGAATAAAGGATTTATCAATCTTCAATGTACTAATGGGAAATCGCTTCAAATAGCTGAGTGAGGAGAAACCTGTACCAAAATCATCAATGGCGACAGATATGCCGTGGCTACGCAGGGCGGCCATGACCTGAATCGCCTCCTCCACATCATTCATTAAAATGCTTTCGGTAATCTCCAGCTCTAATAGATGGGGTGAGAGTGCATGTGTCTCTAATATGGTCAGTACACGATCGGTAATGTTGTGGCGATGGAATTGTCGAGCTGATAGGTTAACGGCAATATGCAACGGTGCCTTAAACTGCTCATTCCACACCTTGGTCTGATGGCAGGCCTCTGTTAAAACCCAATCCCCGATGGGGATGATCATGCCCGTCTCCTCTGCACATGGGATAAAATCTGCTGGAGTGATGATCTCTCCACTGGGTTTGGTCCAGCGGATTAACGCCTCCATGCCTATTATTTTGTTATCAACCAGTCGTATTTTTGGCTGATAGTGGATCTGGAAGGAGAGCTTATCCAATGCAATGTGAAGATCGTGAATGAGTGAAAGGCGGTGAAGCGCCTTTGTCTTCATCTCATGGCAGAAGTATTGGAACTGATTCTTGCCACTCTTTTTCGCCTGGTACATGGCGATATCGGCGTGTTTGGATAACTCTTCGAGCGATTGTCCATCATCGGGGTAGATGGCAATGCCGATGCTGGCGCTAATGTGAATCTCCCGCCCCAAAATAGTGATGGGTTTTGCCAGCGCCTCTAAAATTTGCTGAGCGATAGAACCAACCTGCTCAGGTTGCAAAAAGCCAGGCGTCAGAAGGCTAAATTCATCCCCCCCTAAACGAGCTACCACGTCGGTTTTACGGCTATATTTTTGCAGGCGTTGTGCCACTTCAATCAGCAACACATCTCCAGCGGCATGGCCGAGGCTGTCATTGATATCCTTAAAGCCATCAAGATCGAGATAAATGATCGCTAATGTACCACCACTACGTTGGCAGCGGTCCAGCTCCTGTTGGAAACGTTTGTGGAATAGGGAACGGTTTGCCAGCTTTGTTAAAGCGTCAAAATTGGCCTGTTTCCAGATGAGTTCATCGGTTTTTTTACGCTCTGTGATATCAGAAAAAATGGAGATATACTGACTGACGCTGCCTTGCTTGTTGTAGATGACATTGATCGTCATCCATTTTAGGCAAACTTGGCCATTTTTATGCCGATCCCAAATCTCATTTTCCCAATAACCGGTGGTGGTTAGTGATTGCCACATCTCCTCATAAAAGAGGCGATCATGCCGGCCTGAGGCGAATATTTTGGGGTCTCTACCCTGAATATCATCAATCGTATAACCGGTGATTTTGGTGGTTGCCATATTGATTGAAATGATGCGATTGTTTTGATCGGTAACGACGACACCTTGATTCATCGTATCAAACACACTGGCGGCTAATTTTTGTTCGCTGACGGTGAGTTCTTGAGCCCAATATTGGACCTCAAAGAAGGTTTTGCGGAAGGTGATGGTGAAGATTACACCGAAGAAAATAATCAGCCCAAGTGCCAAATATCGTCCTGTCACCTGGCCGCTTTTGATGAGCGGTGTGATATCGGTAGTGATCTCTAAAACACCGCGAAGCTCTCCTAATTGCCAATCTGTTTTCAGGCTTAGTGGGTGGCTATTATGGCAATCAATACAAATTTGCTGAACCATGATGTCACCCACGGCCACTTGGATGACAGTTCTTCCATTGACTTTATGCTGCTGCTGATAGGGGGTGGTAGGGTTTAATTTTAATGCTGCCCAGGCAGCCTTGCCAAAGGCATCCATCTCTCGTTGTTGGCGATTTTTAAATGGAAATGGGCTGTAAAATTTGATCTTAATATTTTTATTTTGGTTATTGATCAAAACACTCATGTCATGGATAAGGCTTGCAGGGAGCGGAATGGTGTTAGATTGAGTGGCGTGTTGGTGGCTGATTTTTAGATCGGTAGTGGTATTGAGTACCTTTTTGACCACTTTGTCTGAGTAGTAGGCACGTAGTATTTTGAATTGTTGGGCCATTTGGAGTGCGTTGGTTACGACGTTCTCCTTAGCCTTCTCTTCGAGGTAGTGCGGTACCAATAGCCATGCAAACAGTGCAAATATTGCCACGGCTATTACCTGCATCGGCATCAGTTGTAAGGCTAAGTTCTTCTTTGGTGACACGTCACTATATCCAACTACAGGCTTTAAGGGGTTATGAACCAGCCACGATTGGTTTAATCAGTCTGACCCAAACCATCCTTTGGTGAACGATTGGTCGTTACTTAAAAGATTTGCCACAACACTTTTGTTTCCGTATTCAATTCGACCACATATCTTCGGTATGTACCCCATCAGTCGCGTGGAAGTACCTAGTTTTAGATAGAGGTAACATATAACTTTATTAGTACAACTATAGTTGATGATATGGAGCGTCACCAACAGATCACTGCTCTTGTTCCCTGTTTACTCTCTCTTTCCACATAATTAGCTGCCGGTTTAAGGGGAGTGAGATCTACTTCACAATTACCCCTCTTACATGGGAAGAAAAGGCCTTTTCTTGCCATACCCTTATGAATGATGGTTCAGAAAATGCGGTTATATGTCGTTAGCTTAGTTGTGAATATGTTGATGACAGATATTAGTAAATGGGAGGTTTGTAGCTAACATTTAATAGGGTATGTAGTCATTAAAGTTGTCTGGCTATCAATCTGAGCCGTGGGTCACTTCCGACTACAAACAGGTTGTCTAACCTAGTTAAAGCGGAAGGCTCTCAGCCTCACACCTGAAACTTTTAATGAGGATTAACGCAATCGTGCAACACGATAACATCATCTCTTTTGGCAATGTGGCAGCATCTGCACGACTCTCTCTTGATGAAAAGAGCCGCCAGACCGTTGATAAGTGCTGTGTGGTTTATCTGAAAAAATTGCCGCCGCTGCTGACAGCTCTATTTGAAACATTAGATGATTCGCTCTTTGAGCTCTCTGAAAAAGCAGAGAGTGATGCCCAACAGAGCAGCTATTTTGATGCGATGCGTAAGATGCGCAAAGAGCGTATCCGTATTGAAAAGCAGTTTAAAGATAAAATAGCTGTTGAGTATGACCATTTTTGGACATATGGCCCTGGTGATGGGCAGAGCGAACCTGAGGAAGATGGCCACTCTACGGAGCTATCGCTGCTTGGAGAGGAGACTCTAGAAGAGACGCTGGCCATTACCAGCCTAGTATCAAAGAGTGAAAATCGCTATCAGCGTGACCTTGAGGCGCTGAATGAGCGCTTTGGGCATATCCTTAAGTGTGACCGAGTTAATCATCAAAATAACCCCGTTGGGCCGACCACTATTGGTAATGTTTTCCGAGATATGTTGGAGCCAATTTTAATTGATCTACCTATTAAACTGGTTATCTATAAGCTGTTTGATAAAGAGGTTATGCACTATGTTGGTGATATTTATGTTGAGATTAACCAGCAATTGAAGAGGGGTGGTGTCCTTCCTAAGTTAGCCAGTCGGATACGTCTAAATCCAGTTACCTCATCTCATCGTAGTAATCGTGGTGAAGCATCATATCGTGAAGCGGTTTCTACAGAGATTGGAGGGCTTGATGTTGAAGCCCAATCAGAGATGTTTCAATCTATTCAGGGGTTGCTTGCGAATCACAATAGGGGAGGTATGCTCTCCCTCGGTGCTCCCACTGGTATCTCACTACCTGCGGTGGAGACGACTGATCTACTCAATACGCTCTCAGCACTTCAATCGAACAATATAACGCTAGTTGCTCATGTTGGTGCCACAGGTGAGCAGCAAAATCTGCGTGAATCACTGGTTCAGTCGCTACAGATGACAGCGGGTGGTGAGCTGAAAAAGAGCCTTGAAAAGAGTGACAATGATACGATTGATGTCCTCTCAATGGTGTTTGAATTTATTCTTGATGACCCCAATTTGCCAGACCCTATGAAGGCGTTGATAGGCCGTTTACAAATACCGATGCTGAAAATAGCTTTGGTTGATAAAACCTTCTTTAGTAAAAATGGCCATCCAGCCCGCCATTTTTTAAATAGCATTGCGCGTGTTGCAGTTGGCTGGACCGATAATGGTGACCGCTCAGAGAAGAGCCTCTATGGTGTTATTGAGGGGATGATCAGGCGTATTCTTGATGAGTTTGACCAAGATGCTAGGTTGTTTGAGCAGCTGAATGAAGAGTTCAGCGCTTTCTTTGACACTGAAGAGTTGGGTGCTGAGGTAGCTGAAGAGCGGACAAATCAGGTTATGCGTGGCAAAGAGCAGCTAAAAGTTGCCAAAATGCATGTCTCCAATGAGATTAATACCCGTTTAGCGCTCATGCATGAAGTGCCTGAAGTTGTTCAGGTATTACTCCATGAAGGGTGGAAAGATGTGTTGCTACTGCTCTACCTCCGCCAAGGGGTAGAGAGTGAAATGTGGGCCAAAGGCATTGAGACGATGGATGTTCTACTCTGGAGTGTCGAGCCAAAGAGCCAGCCCGCTGAACGCAAAGAGCTGCTGAAGAAGACTCCCAATTTACTACGTGCGCTACGTGAAGGGTTGGCCGAGATATCTTATGACCAACATAAAATGGCTCGTCTCTTTAAAGAGCTTCAGCGGTGCCATATCCTCTGTATGAGAGGGGAGCATGGCTTGGTCAATCGAGTGAAAACAGAAGAGTTACCTATTGCACCTAACTCTAGCTTTAATAGTGAAATTAAGCCATCGAATGGTGCGACCCCTGCTAAAACCAAGCGGGAGAGGCCGGCAATACAGGATCAATTCTTTGATCAAGCAAATGCGGCCAAAGTAGGTACATGGTTTGAACTAAGTGGAGAGGAGGATGATAAAAAACGTATCAAGCTCTCCTGGAAAAGTGATGTGACGGATACCTTCGTTTTCGTCAATCGCCGTGGTATGAAAGTTAAAGAGATCTCTGTTGGTGAGTTCTCTCGTCTGCTGCGTGATGGACGAGCAACCCCACTAAAAAATACCGCAGAGCCGCTGATGGATCGTGCACTGCATGCGATGATGGATGTATTGAAAAAGACAGAGTCGACAGCTGCTGCAACCTAATTCAGACCAATAAAAAATGCACTGTAATGTGTGTGATGGAAAATTCAACTAAAGGGCTACGCCGCTGTGTCGGAGTAGCCCTTTTTGTATGAGGGAGGTATGCTGCGCGTCAGAATTGATCTAACTGAGGATAAAAACGTGGAACAGACAACAGCAACAGGTTTAATAATTGAAGATTTAGCCCACGGTGAGGGTGCTGAAGCGGCAGCTGGCAGCAGTGTTTCTGTGCACTACACCGGTTGGTTGCTGGATGGCAACAAGTTTGATTCATCATTAGATCGCAATCAGCCATTTGACTTTTTTCTTGGCGGTGGCCAAGTGATCAAAGGTTGGGATGAGGGTGTTCAGGGGATGAAAATTAACGGCAAACGCAAACTCACTATTCCACCTGAATTGGGTTATGGCGCTGCAGGTGCGGGTGGTGTTATTCCACCGAATGCCACACTGGTCTTTGAAGTTGAGCTACTTGCAATTAGTTAAATGATTGAACTACCTCCAATTGAACAGATTAAATGGCAAGTTGAACAGGCGCTAAGAGAGGATCTTGGCGCAGGCGATCTGACCGCAGGTTTGATCCCCGAGAAGGCGCACTCGCAAGTAAAGGTGGTCTGTCGTGAACCAGCCGTCATTAGTGGTGCCGCTTGGTTTAATGAGACCTTTCACCAGCTCGATCCATCAATCCATATCCACTGGCATGTGCAGGATGGCGATACGGTAATGGGTGATACCGTGGTCTGTCAGTTGAGGGGTAATACACGCGCACTACTCTCGGGTGAGCGTTCAGCACTCAACTATTTACAGACACTCTCCGGCACTGCCACATTGGTTCAGCGTTATGTTGAAGTGGTTGAGGGTACCGGTGTGACTATTCTTGATACGCGTAAAACCATCCCTGGATTACGTTATCAGCAGAAATATGCGGTGCTCTGTGGTGGTGGTGTGAATCACCGGATTGGCCTCTTTGATGCGGTGCTGATTAAAGAGAACCATATCCATGCAGCCGGCTCTATCGCAGCGGTAATGGCATCGGTAGATGCACAGATTGCCGAAGGGATTGAGGTGGAGATTGAAGTGGAGTCGTTGGATGAGCTGGAGCAGGCGCTCGCGGCGGGTGCAAAACGTATTTTGATCGACAACTTTGCTACCGATGATCTACGCAAAGCGGTAGAGATCAACGCAGGTCGTGCAAGATTGGAGGCTTCGGGGGGGATCTCCATGACAACCATTCGTGCGATAGCTGAGACGGGTGTTGATGATATCTCGATTGGTGGTTTGACGAAGGATCTCCAGTCGGTAGATCTGTCGATGCGTTTTATCTAAGGAATCTCTGATTAAGTCGGGGCGAATCGGGGCAGTTTTAGTTAGTCTAAAACAATCATAACTTATTCAGAGGTTCCTTAAGTAGCTTGTTTAAGCTTTGATATCCAAAAGAGTGCCGATCATTAGGTCGGCACTCTGTACCACTTTGACCGAAGCTTGAGTCTGTAGTGAGGCTTGCTTTAATTCCACAAGTGAGCGGGTTAAATCAACAGCTGCAGAGGCATCTTGAGGGCGCTGAATATCTGCCGATGCAATATTGGCTGAAATACGACGCATGTTATGGAACCCTTCCAGGGTTCCACGGACAGCGGTAAAAGAGGTTGAGCTTATACCCATTTCTGCAACACTTTTAAGTGACTGACTTGCTCAGAGTCTAGTATGGGTATCGGGTGTAACTCTGTGATCTTGTCGTGCTTTAAATCAATGTGTGAACGCTCT
>JAMOMH010000080.1 GCA_027068675.1 Sedimenticola sp. | reverse complement strand
TCATCAGCCTGTTATCCCCGGCGTACCTTTTATCCGTTGAGCGATGGCCCTTCCACGCGGGACCACCGGATCACTATGACCGACTTTCGTCTCTGCTCGACTTGTCAGTCTCGCAGTCAGGCGGGCTTATGCCATTGCACTCAACAGCTGATTTCCGACCAGCTTGAGCCCACCATCGCGCGCCTCCGTTACTCTTTGGGAGGCGACCGCCCCAGTCAAACTACCCACCACACACTGTCCTGGACCCGGATAACGGGCCGCAGTTAGACATCAATGTCGATAAGGGTGGTATTTCATCTTGCGGCTCCACATAAACTGGCGCCTATGCTTCAAAGCCTACCACCTATCCTACACATGCCGACACTAATGCCAGTGTGAAGTTGTAGTAAAGGTGCACGGGGTCTTTCCGTCTGACCGCAGGAACCCCGCATCTTCACGGGGGGTTCAATTTCACTGAGTCGATGCTGGAGACAGTGGGGAAGTCGTTACGCCATTCGTGCAGGTCGGAACTTACCCGACAAGGAATTTCGCTACCTTAGGACCGTTATAGTTACGGCCGCCGTTTACCGGGGCTTCAGTTCGCAGCTCTCACCGCTCCCTTTAACCTTCCGGCACCGGGCAGGCGTCAGACCCTATACATCGCCTTACGGCTTCGCAGAGCCCTGTGTTTTTAGTAAACAGTCGCCACCCCCTATTCTGTGCCCCTCCCAAATAGTTGCCTAAATGGGAGGCTCCCTTCTCGCTAACTTACGGGAGCAATTTGCCGAGTTCCTTCAGCATCGTTCTCTCAAGCGCCTTAGTATTCTCTACCTGTCCACCTGTGTCGGTTTGGGGTACGGTCTTTATGGAGGAGCTATTTCCTGGAACGCCTTCGCAGCCCATCCAATCCAATAAGGATGAACAACTTACAGCATTCGTCACTACCTCCTGGCCGGGGAATATTAACCCCGTTCCCATCGACTACGCCTTTCGGCCTCGCCTTAGGGGCCGGCTAACCCTGCGCAGATTAGCTTTACGCAGGAACCCTTGGACTTTCGGCGAGAGTGTCTCTCACACTCTTTATCGTTACTCATGTCAGCATTCGCACTTCTGATATCTCCAGGACCCCTCACGGGTATCCCTTCACAGACCTACAGAACGCTCCGCTACCGCGCATCATAAATGATGCACCCGTGATTTCGGTGTGTAGTTTTAGCCCCGTTACATTTTCGGCGCAAAGACCCTTATTTAGACCAGTGAGCTGTTACGCTTTCTTTAAAGGATGGCTGCTTCTAAGCCAACCTCCTGGTTGTTTTGGGATCCTCACATCCTTTCCCACTTAACTACAACTTCGGGACCTTAATCGACGGTCAGGGCTGTTTCCCTTTCCACGACGGACCTTAGCACCCGCCGTGTGTCTCCCGCATAGTACTTGCCGGTATTCGGAGTTTGGTTAGGTTTGGTAAGTCGGTATGACCCCCTAGCCCATCCAGTGCTCTACCCCCGGCAGTATTCGTGCGAGGCGCTACCTAAATAGCTTTCGCGGAGAACCAGCTATCTCCAGCCTTGATTGGCCTTTCACCCCTAGCCACAGCTCATCCCCTCATTTTTCAACATAAGTGGGTTCGGTCCTCCAGTGCATGTTACTGCACCTTCAACCTGGCCATGGCTAGATCGACTGGTTTCGGGTCTAATTCAACAAACTATGTCGCCCTATTAAGACTCGGTTTCCCTACGCCTACACCTAACGGTTTAAGCTTGCATGTCAAACTAAGTCGCTGACCCATTATACAAAAGGTACGCTGTCACCCAGGACGAACCTTGGGCTCCAACTGTTTGTAGGCATCCGGTTTCAGGTACTATTTCACTCCCCTTATCGGGGTACTTTTCACCTTTCCCTCACGGTACTGGTTCACTATCGGTCGTTGAGGAGTACTTAGGCTTGGAAGGTGGTCCTCCCATGTTCAGACAGGGTTTCACGTGTCCCGCCCTACTCGTATCCTTAATATTCTAACACCTATACGGGACTATCACCCTCTTTGGTACGGCTTTCCATCCGTTTCTAGTTAAAAATATCAAGGCATTGGCCTAATCCGCGTTCGCTCGCCACTACTAACGGAGTCTCGGTTGATGTCCTTTCCTCTGGGTACTTAGATGTTTCAGTTCTCCAGGTTCGCTTCATATACCTATGTATTCAGTATATGATGACCATAAATGGCCGGGTTTCCCCATTCGGAAATCGTCGGATCAAAGCTTATTCGCAGCTCCCCGACGCTTATCGCAGCGTATCACGTCCTTCATCGCCTCTCAACGCCAAGGCATCCACCAGATGCCCTTAAGTCGCTTGATCGTTCTCATTATCAATGCTTATTTGCTTTGTTTCAGTGTGCTGATTCACGTCCCTTCAACAAGTTGAAAGAACGATCAGGACACCGCCCTACAAACGGAACTCATATGTTTGCAGAGACAAATAAACACCTAAAGAAAGACTTATTTGTGCAAGATTTGTTTGTATGGTTGCGGTCAGGCAAACCCGTGTAGGAGTACACAAAATCAATACCAGTACGCCAATATAAAACTGACGGGGTATCAACCCAAACAAATCTTTTCTAAACAATGTAAATGAACTAGCTAACAGGGTCGTTAAACCCTTTCAGCAAACTTTTGACTGGATCATAACGAGTTAATTGCCCTTGCAATTTTCTCGTCGCCAACAGGGCTTTGTTTACAAAGCCCGAGAGGCGCTCCTACAACTATCGCACAATCGATAGGAGGAGATTTTTGAAAGTGATGTATCCGTTATAAACAAACAAAACGATAGGAGCTAAACGCTCTCGGTCTTTCGTAAACGAAAGGCCTGCCGCTTTGATGGTTTTGGAGGTTTCCTCCGTCTTTGCTTTGCAAAGACGTTAATTGGTGGAGCTGGACGGGATCGAACCGACGACCTCCTGCTTGCAAAGCAGGCGCTCTCCCAATTGAGCTACAGCCCCGCAGGTAAATCGCAGAGCGATTTGCCCAGCGCTGTCAGGGCTTTGCTTGCAAAGCCCGAGAAGCGCCACAATAGGATATACAAATACGATTTCTAACAACACCTTGATAA
>JAMOMH010000079.1 GCA_027068675.1 Sedimenticola sp. | reverse complement strand
AAAGCTGATATTGCTGCAGCATTGAAAGACTTCAAAGCCAACAACACTTGGTAGTCTCTGAGTAGCTAAACCTTCTATCAATTAGGTATCAGAAATGGCAGTCGGAAAAGAGATTCGCACTCAGATTGGGAGCATCAAAAACACGCAGAAGATCACCTCTGCGATGGAGATGGTGGCTGCCAGTAAAATGCGTAAAGCTCAGGAACGTATGCGTGCAACACGCCCATACGCAGATAAAATGCGTAATGTGATCGCACATCTGGATCACGCCCATCCTGAATATACGCATAGCTTTATGCAGAAAGCGCGTAAAGAGGAACGAGCTGGATACATTATTGTCTCCTCTGATCGTGGCCTCTGCGGTGGTTTGAACAGCAATCTGTTCCGCAAGCTTCTGAAAGAGTTGCAGGCTAAGAAAGAGGGTGGTGTTGAAGCGCAGTTCTGTCTGATCGGTAACAAAGCACTCGGCTTTTTCAAGCGGTTTGGTAATTTGAAGAGTCAGGCGACTCATCTTGGCGATGCGCCGAGGATTGAGGATCTGATAGGAACAGTTAAAGTAATGTTGGATGCCTATGAAGCGGGTGAAATTGACCGCATCTATGTTGCTTACAACAACTTTGAAAACACCATGACTCAGGTGCCAACAATTGAGCAGTTAGTACCCATTGCCGCTAAAGAAGAGGAAGAGTTGACTCACCACTGGGATTACATCTACGAGCCGGATGCTAAAGAGGTTCTAGATAATCTATTGGTGCGTTATATTGAGTCTCTTGTTTATCAAGCAGTCGTAGAGAATGGTGCATCTGAGCAAGCCTCTCGAATGGTAGCAATGAAATCGGCAACAGATAACGCTGGTGACCTGATTGATGAACTTCAATTGGTCTACAACAAAGCTCGACAGGCTGCGATTACACAAGAGATCTCTGAGATCGTCAGTGGCGCAGCAGCCGTCTGATACTAAATATAGAATTTGAATTTAAATTTTGCGATAAACTGTCTTTTGACAGCACGAGGAACCAGAAATGAGTTCGGGTAAAGTGGTTGAAATCATCGGCGCCGTGGTAGACGTTCAGTTTCCGCGTAATGATATGCCGAAAGTGTATGATGCGCTGACAATTGAAGAAGTCGGTTTGACTCTTGAAGTACAGCAGCAGCTAGGTGACGGTGTTGTTCGTGCCATCGCAATGGGTTCTACAGATGGTGTTAAACGTCATTTAGACGTTGCTAGCACCGGTGGGCCTATCACCGTTCCCGTTGGCCAAGGCACCTTGGGTCGTGTGATGGACGTGCTTGGTAACCCCATTGATGACGCTGGCCCTGTAAAGGCTGATGAGCGTTGGGCTATTCATCGCGAGCCACCAAAATATGAAGATCAATCAACCGCTACCGAAGTGCTTGAAACCGGTATTAAAGTTATTGATCTGATCATGCCTATTGTTAAGGGTGGTAAGGTTGGACTCTTTGGTGGCGCAGGTGTTGGTAAAACTGTGACACTCATGGAGCTAATCCGGAATATTGCTGCAGAGCACTCTGGCTTTTCAGTATTCGCCGGTGTAGGTGAGCGTACTCGTGAGGGTAATGACTTCTACCACGAAATGTCAGAGGGTGGCGTTCTCGATAAAGTATCACTGGTATATGGCCAGATGAACGAGCCTCCTGGGAACCGTCTGCGCGTAGCGTTGAGTGGTTTGACCATGGCAGAGTACTTCCGTGAAGAGGGCCGTGACGTTTTGATGTTTATTGATAACATCTATCGTTACACACTAGCCGGAACCGAAGTGTCTGCACTGCTCGGCCGTATGCCATCAGCGGTGGGTTATCAGCCTACACTGGCTGAAGAGATGGGTGTTCTTCAAGAGCGTATCACCTCTACAAAAACCGGTTCAATCACATCATTCCAGGCCGTATACGTGCCTGCAGATGATTTGACCGATCCTTCACCAGCCACCACTTTTGCTCATTTGGATGCGACGCTTGTATTGTCACGCCAAATTGCAGAACTGGGTATCTACCCCGCTGTGGACCCGCTCGATTCAACCAGTCGTATTCTTGATCCGTTGGTTGTTGGTCAAGAGCATTACGACGTAGCTCGTGGTGTACAGGGTACGCTTCAGCGCTATAAAGAGCTGAAAGATATCATCGCGATTCTCGGTATGGATGAGCTTTCAGAAGAAGATAAACTGACAGTAACCCGTGCTCGAAAAATTCAACGCTTCCTGTCACAGCCTTTCTTTGTAGCTGAAGTATTTACCGGTTCTCCTGGTAAATATGTGACGCTTAAAGAGACCATTACTGGTTTCCAGGGCATCATCAACGGTGACTACGACAACATTCCAGAGCAGGCCTTCTACATGGCTGGTTCAATTGATGAAGTTGTCGAAAGAAGCAAAGCTGATTAATGCAGGCTTGGAGTTAGAAGATGGCGATGACAATTCATGTAGACATCGTAAGCGCCGAGGGTGAGATTCACTCAGGCAGCGCTGAAATGGTCTATGCGCCAGGTGTTATGGGCGAACTTGGTATTGCACCACGTCACACCCCTCTGGTTACCCAGCTCAAACCAGGCGAAGTTCGTGTCGATACGGGTAGTGGTGAGATGGATCACTACTATGTATCGGGTGGCATTCTCGAAGTACAGCCACATGTTGTGACTGTATTGGCTGATACGGCTGTTCGAGCGCGTGACATTGATGAAGCAGCAGCAATAGAGGCTAAGCGTAGAGCTGAAGAGGCTATTGCAAACCAGACAGAGGAGATTGAGTATACTCAGGCTCACGCTGAGCTGGCAGATGCCATGGCTAGACTTCAGACAATCGAACGTCTGCGACGATCTAAGAAGTAACCTGCTTTCGGTAGATTGATGGTGATCTACAGGAGCAATAAAAAAGGCCCAAATGGGCCTTTTTTATTGCGTTGGTTAAAGGGCATGATTCTAGTTAATCTGCCATTTAAACAACGGATTGTTAAAATTGTCCTGCAATAAATAGCGAGGCGTCCACCATTGCGAGATCCATAGGAATTGTGGTTTTCTCTGGTGTTGCAAAAAGATGAGGCTGTAACTGTAATACGGCTCTCTGCCCCTCATAGGGTGGTTGCTGATCCATTAACGCTAAATTAGAATCAGATGAGATAAGCTCACCGGTTGCCATATTTAATTGAATCATTAACTTATCCTCGCTTATTGTGCAAAAATAGCCTTTATCATTAGTTAGATCGGCGGTTAGCTTGCTATCTTTAATTTCGATCTACTAATAACCAATATATAGGTGCAGACACCTGGATAACAAGCTTTTTCCATAAATAACTTAAAATTAATTGGGCCGCCTCTTTGTAGGGTAAATTTTGTCTGTAATGGCTGGTAGCTTAGTCAGCGAAGCATTACTATTGGTGTAGATTGAGTCGATAGATAGTTTAGAGCTAGGAGTGTTGCTGTGGGTTGGTGGGGTAAATTAGTAGGTGGGGCGTTTGGTTTCATGTTAGGTGGCCCTTTGGGTGCAGTTCTAGGTGCTGCGCTGGGCCATAATGTGGATAAAGGTATCTCTGGTCTACCTAATGATGATGCTTATGGCCCAGGTGACCAGCAGCGCATTCAAACAGCCTTTTTCACAGCTACTTTTTCTGTCATGGGTGCTGTTGCTAAGGCAGATGGTCGGGTAACAGCTGAAGAGATTACTCTGGCTAAAGCCGTAATGTCTGAGATGGCGCTCTCAGGTGAGATGCGTGAGACCGCAATCCGTCTTTTCAATGAGGGTAAGAGCGACAATTTTCCGCTAGAGGATGTTCTTTCTCAATTTCGACAAGAGTGTCATCGTCGCCAAAACCTGATGCAGATGTTTATGGAGATCCAATTGCAAGCGGCTTATGCAGATGGCAGTATGGATAGTGCAGAGGAGAAGCTATTAATAGATATTTGTGCTGCCCTCGGTTTCTCTGAGTTTGTCTTCCGAAAACTTGAGCGAATGGTTCATGCTGAGCGTGGATTCGGTGGTAGACAGCAAGCTAAGAAAAGTGGCCCCTCACTCGAGGATGCCTATGGTCTGTTAAATCTGACACCAAATGCCTCAGATGCTGAGGTGAAAAAATCCTACCGCCGTATGATGAATCAACACCATCCTGATAAGCTTGTTGCGAAGGGGTTGCCTGAAGAGATGATGAAGATGGCAGCAAAAAAGACCCATGAAATTAAGCAGGCATACGAGATAATTAAGACCTCGCGAGCTTAGCTTAATAAGTCGTTAGTAACCTATCAATGATTTGACGAAGCTTTTGTAGTGCGCCTCGATTCTCTTCGATGAGTGCTAAGCCCCTCTCTCCAATCTCTTTTCGTAACTCTGCCTTTTGCAGCCATTCGGTGACTAAGGTGGTGAGTTGATCTACAGACTCCACCTTATATGCTGCTTGCTTCTTAAGGAAGAGTTGGCTGATCTCTTCAAAGTTGAACATGTGTGGGCCAAACGCGATTGGCAGCCCTAACGCTGCTGGCTCCAATAAATTGTGACCGCCTCGCTGGATCAGGCTGCCACCAATAAAGGCAAGATCGGCTGTTGCGAATAGTAGTGGTAGCTCACCCATGGTATCACCAAGAAATACCTCGGCATGGCTATTTGAACTTTTTTGTTCAGTTCGCCGGATAAAGTTAAATCCAGTTTCACTTATCAGCTTTGCCACAGCTTCAAAGCGTTCGGGGTGGCGTGGTACGAGGATCAGAAGTGCATCGGGTATGAGCTCTCTCACCTGTTTATGTGCCGCTAAAAGCTGCTCCTCCTCTCCTTCATGTGTACTTGCTGCAATCCAAATGGGGCGGTTGTTGCCAAAAGTTTGGCGGAGTGTATTAGCCTGTTGGTAGAGTAATGGTGGAAATTGCGTATCAAATTTTATGCTTCCAATCTCTTCGACCCGTGCAGGACTTGCTCCTAAATTAGTGAAGCGGCGTGCTGTCTCAGCACTTTGTGCTGCGATCATGGAGAGGTTATTTAGTGCCTCGGCAGTAAGGCTGGCAAATTGCTGATAACCTTTTGCTGACCGGCTAGACAATCGAGCGTTGGCAAGTAGTGTAGGGATGTTGTGCTGCCTACAAGTAGCTAATAGATTGGGCCAGATTTCAGTCTCAATGATGATAAGGATTGCCGGCTGTAGTCGATTTAAAAATGGGCTAATTAACCAAGGCAGATCAAAGGGTATATAGCGGTGGGTGACTCTACCGGCAAAAAGTTTTTCAACTCGAGCAGCACCTGTTGGTGTGGTAGTGGTGATGAGGATAGGTTTATTGGGGTAGGCTTCAAGTAGCTGCTTTACGAGGGTCTCTGTTGCCTGCACTTCACCCACTGAAACGGCATGAATCCAAATGGGGTTGTGTGGAAGTTGGCTGCTCCAGCCGAAACGCTCTTTCCAGCGTTGCCGATAGGCTGCTTCTTTACGACTACGCCATAGCAAGCGCAGTAGCATAAAGGGGATAAGTAGTGTGAGAAGTGCCGTGTAGATATGTCTCATAGAGCTATATTATCTGATCTCTAAGAGAGTATTTGCTCAAGAGCTGAGACGTTTTGTTGCAGATGATCGGGGTTGATGGTGCCAACAATCAGACTGGAGACACCAGCTTGAGCAAATATGAACTTTAGTGATTGTTCGATGGAGTCCGTGTGGCCACTTTGCAACCCTTTTTTGATTAAGATACCGCAGTTATTTTCCTTTGCAGCCTCTATAACAGGGATCTCATCTGGGTAGGCAGGATTGCAGGTACACATAATGACGTCCATCTCTGTGACAGCTCTCAGCCCCCCATTTGCTGTTTTAATGGAGAGACCGTGGGCACGAATTAGGCCCCGCTCTTTAAGTTCTCTTAATGCATCTGGAGCACCTTCGTTTTCGAGGATCTCCAGATCATTGCCATCAGAGTGAATCAGTACAACGTCAAGAACGTCTCGTTTTAGGGTCTGTAGACTCTCTTCAACAGTGCGGATGGTTGTTGCATAGCTAAAATCAAAGCGTGACTTGCCCTGCTCAAAAAACTCGCCAACTTTAGAGACAATCACCCACGCCTGATTTTTAGGCAAGAGCTTGCCTAGACGCTGCATGCTGCTTCCATAAGCGGGGGCAGTATCAATTAGGTTGATTCCACAATCCCGTGCTATTGAGAATAGGTTCCGTACCGCATTATCATCGGGTAGTTGAAACTGTTTTGGGTATTTAACCTGCTGGTTGCGGCCAATTTTAACTGTTCCAAGGCCCAGAGGGCTTACTTTGATACCGCTATTTCCTAGTGCTCTTAGCTCCATCTCTCTGCCTGCTCCCAGGGTGGTTTTGCAAGTGGAGGTCTCTCCAATGAGAGGAGAGGTGTTAGATCGCTGGCATTTGCTTGGATATCTGCCTCTTTCAGATGTTCCAGTACCTCTTGGGCGACTCGGGGTGCAAAGGCCAGTTTGGTGGGCCAAATGGTGATGACACCCCCGTTTTGATCGACAAAACAGCCGTCAGGGCGCTGGCCTGATGCTGTTTGGCTCTCTGCCCGTTCAATTCGATAGGTGGACCATTGGAGGTTACTTAAATCGAGCCAAGGGAGGAGATCAGCCATCATCTCTTTTGCGGCATTAATTTGGCTCGCTTGATCACGTTTGTTGCCCTGTTCGGCGATCTCGCCGCCAAGATTCCAAACGTGCTGGCCATCGCTCAAGGGGTAGCTTGTTATGGTCAAGCGAGGGTTGGCACTGGTGCCGAGAGCGTGTGCGTGAAGAGGCGGCAGCTTGCCGCGCAGCATAACCATGTGTAAAGGGCGTAACTGCATCGTCGGCTGGGTATGGCCTATCTGTTGTAGCAGAGCTTGGTTACCTTTTCCTGCGGCTAAAATTAGCTGCCTAATTTTGATCTCAAAGCCATCAATTAGGCAGCTATTGGGCGTTAGTGTTGCCCTCTCATCCCATTTGAAGATGTGCCCTTCGCATAGTTTGGCGAGCCTCTCTATTAGAGAGCATATATCTAATACGGGTTCATTGAGTTGGTAGAGTGCCCCTTTAAAAGCGGGGTTTTGAAATAGAAGTGGGCGCTCACTTCTATTGAGTTGCTGCATTTTACTCCGCATCGCTTTGCTGGCAAAAAAGCCGGTCAGACGAGAGAGCATGCCTTGTGAGGACCAGAGGTGTTGATGTTGGCTGAGGAGTTGGGTGCCTCGCAGGTCCAGTTCACCCTTACCCGCAAGTGCGTTGCGCCAGATCTCAGGCATATCAGCGATGCTTTGAGCCGATTTATTGAGTGAGCCAGAGAGCGCATATTTGGTGCCGCCGTGGATAATGCCTTGGCTGGCAATGGTCTGGATGCCGCCAATAGCACTTTTTTCAAAGAGTAGAGCTGAGTAGCCAGCTTGCAGTAGACGGGCCAGCGTCCATAAGCCGGCGATGCCTGCGCCAAAGATGGCAATATCAGCTTTTAGCGGGTGGCTCATAGATATTACTTGCTGCGGATTGATGCGATCGTACCGGTGGTTGAGCAGTTATCGAGGTAGCTCATTACTCGCACTTCACCCCCCGCTTTGCGTACACAGGCGGCACCTGGAATATCATCGGGATTATTGTCACCGCCCTTTACTAAAAAGTCAGGCTTTAGCTTGCAGATTAGACGCTCCGGTGTCTCTTCACTAAAGGTGACGACCCAATCAACACAGCCGAGTGCAGCCAATACGATTTTGCGGCGTTCAACCGTATTAACGGGACGGTCTGGCCCTTTGAGGCGGCGGACGGTCTCATCGATATTGATGGCGACAATAAGGCGATCACCCAAGCGGCTGGCCTGTTCAAGATAGGTAACATGCCCTGCGTGAAGGATATCGAAACAGCCATTCGTCATGACGATACTCTCACCTCGTTCACGGGCGATAGCCATCACTTCAACCAGCTCATCCTCGGTAACAATACCTGTATGGGAAACCTGGTGAGCATTCAATTTATGCTTTAGTTCATCGCGTGTTACTACAGCGGTACCTAGTTTAGCGACGACAATACCGGCTGCGACATTAGAGAGCTGAGTGGCTGTCTCAAGTGGCATGCCGGTGGCAAGTGAGGCTGCTAGTACGGAAATAACGGTATCGCCGGCGCCAGTGACATCAAATACCTCACGTGCCTGGGCTGAAAAATGGCGTGTTTCGCGCCCTTTTTGTAGTAGCGTCATACCCTGTTCACCACGGGTGACCAAGAGTGCTTCAAAGTCATACTCATCCAATAGAGCTAATCCGCGCCCAACAATCTGTTGCTCATCTGCACAGTGGCCGACGACGGCTTCAAATTCAGAGAGGTTGGGAGTGAGTAGCGTTGCCCCACGGTATTTGCTGAAGTCACTCCCTTTTGGGTCAACCAATACGGGTTTGCCAGCTGCTTTAGCACGTTGGATAAACCCGTCAATTTGGCGCAGGGTGCCCTTACCGTAATCAGAGAGTATCGCCAAGTCACATCTGTTGAGTAGTTTATCAAAAGAGGTTAAAAGTGCATCACTATTAAAACCAGGAAAACCATCCTCAAAATCGAGCCGAATTAACTGCTGGTGGCGGCTGATGATGCGTAATTTAGTGATGGTTGGGAATTGTGATTGCCGGTCAAATGTGCAATCAACACCCGCTTCAGAGAGATTTTTTTGCAGGATATTGGCCATCTCATCATCGCCAGTAAGGCCAAGTAGATCAGCTTGGCCCTGAAGGGCCGCGATATTGAGTGCAACATTGCCAGCACCGCCGGGTCTTCCCTCCTCATTTTCAACCCGCACGACTGGCACAGGTGCTTCAGGAGATATGCGCTCGGTGCCGCCATGCCAATAGCGGTCAAGCATCACATCGCCTGCGATGAGAACACGGATATTGCTGAAATCGGGTAGTTTGATCATGCTTTTCTCAATTGTGCGGGCTAAAACAGGTTTTTGTAGAGATTATGGTATTCACCACCTTTTTTCAGCAGTTCGCTATGACTGCCATCCTCTAAAATCTCTCCATCCTTAATTAAGAGAATGCGATCAGCATGTTCGATGGTTGATAGGCGGTGGGCGATCATAATGGTGGTACGGTTTTTAGTGAGCCGCTTTAGTGCTGCCTGTACATGGCGCTCTGATTCGTTATCCAGTGCGGAGGTGGCTTCATCAAGCAGCAGCACAGGGGCATCTTTAAGGAATGCTCGGGCTATTGATAGCCGCTGGCGCTGACCGCCGGAGAGGCGGACGCCCTCTTCACCGATAGGGGTATCAAATCCTTCTGGTAGCTGCTCAATGAAATCAAGCGCATGAGCATCCTCTGCTGCAGCACGAATCTCTTCGAGGGTAGCATTGCGCTTGCCGTAGCTAATATTGGCTTGAATGGTGTCGTTAAAGAGAATGGACTCTTGGCCAACGTAAGAGAGGTTGCAGCGCAGACTCTCAAGTGACAAATTTTGTAGATCGATACCATCAAGTGTGATGGTGCCACCGGTTGGGTTGTAGAAGCGAGGAACTAGAGAGGCGATGGTGGTTTTCCCCCCGCCCGATGTGCCAACCAATGCAAGAGTGGTGCCTGGCTTAATGGTAAATGAGATGTTTGTCAGTGCATCTTTTTTGGCAGTTGGGTAGCGGAAACTCACATTGTTGAATATCAGCTCCCCTTTGGCTTGTTTGATTGTCTGTTTGCCGTGGTCCTGCTCGGGAGATTCATCTATGAGATCAAAAACACTCTCTGCGGCTGCAATTCCTTTCTGTAGCTGGCGGTTGACGCCAGTGAGTCTTTTGACTGGGTTGAAGAGTAGCCCCAGAGCGGTCAAAAAGGCGACAAACCCACCCACGCTGAGTTCACCGGCGATGGTGTCATGGGTGCCAACATAGATCAGTGTGGCGATCATCAGGGCGGCAGAGGTCTCAATAACAGGGCCGTGGGCAGAGCCAGCCACCTCAATTTTTAGTTCAAAACGGCGTATCCAGTTGGCCATTTTTAAGAAACGTTTGCTCTCACGCTCTTCACTCTGAAACACCTTGATCATCTTCTGGCCGCGTGTCCCCTCTTCCAGTGCGTGGGTCATATCGCCCATCATGCTCTGTTGTGCTTTGCTGAGTTGACGCAGACGTTTGCTGAGGAATAGAACGACTATTGCAATTATTGGCATGACTAAAAAAACCATGCAGGCCAGCATCCAATTGAGGTAGAACATATAAGCGATGAGGCCGATTAAAGAGAGTGAATCACGTACTAAAACAGTTAACACTCGTGTAGCAGCACTGGTTACCTGAGAGACGTTATAGGTGAGGACTGAGATGGTATTGCCCGTTGAGGAGGCATCAAAATAGCTGGTTGGCAGGGTAAGAATGCGTTCAAACATCAGCTGGCGCAGATCGAAAACGAGACGGCCAGAGACCCATTGAAAAATCACATTACTGGAGAATGTCATCAGCCCTCGGATGACAAATAGCAAAATTAGTAGGATAGGTGTCCAGAAGATAGTGTCAGGGTTACCCTCAACAAAACTGCCATCTAAAATAGGTTTCAGCAGTGCAGGGATGGCAGGCTCTGCGGCTGCCAAAATTACCATTGTAAGAATGCCAGCAGCAAATTGACGCCAGTAGGGGCGAACATGGGTCAGTAGCCGAAGATAGAGTTCACGGCCGGTCATACTGCGTGTATCGGGCATAACGTCTCAGGTTAAGGGGCTGAAGAAAGTGGGGATTATACCTTAAGGCATTGTTATAGGTGGCTTAAAGTGAGGCTATTTGTCATAAAATAGAGGGGCATCGGGGTCAGGCCGTGTGCGGAAACGGCGATGTATCCAGAGATACTGTTCAGGGTACTCTCTGGCCCAGCTCTCAATAATGTCGTTGATGCGCTGTGTATCATCAATAATATCGGCTGATGGAAAGTTCTCTAATGCTGGGAAAAAACAGATGTCATAACCATCGCCTTTGGCTCTTCTGGTTACTCGAAAGGGGACAATTGCAGATTCTGTGAATTGTGCTAACCGTGAGAGGCCGGTGCTGGTTGAGGCTTCAATACCAAAAAATTTAGCGAAGATGCCAGCTGCGCGGTTGCTATTTTGGTCAGGTAGCATCCAAATGACCCCATTTTTACGTAGGGTACGCATCATATTTCGCAGGTTTTTTCGGTGGATCATCGGCCCCAATTTGCGTGATCGCCAATATACGATCTGATGTTCGGCCACGGGGTTTTTGCTTTTGCGGTAGATGGGGGTGAATTCAGTGTGTTGGCGTAGAAAACGCCCTGATATTTCAAGTGTAGTGAAGTGGGCGCAGAGCAGGATAACCCCCTTTCCTTTCGCCTTGGCGGCCTCTAGGTGCTCTAACCCTTTGACATGAGATAATTCAGTGATGAGTGACTCTCGGCCCCACCAGCTGACAACCAGCTCAAACAGGCCGATACCGAGTGACTCAAAGTTCTTTTTACGTAGCGCTAAGCGTTTGCTTTTCTCCATCTCTGGAAAGCAGCATTTGAGGTTTTGGTCAACATAGCTACGCCGGCTGCCCCATACCGACATCAATAGACGCCCTAAAATCGGCCCTAGCTTCAACATTAGTGAGTAGGGCAGTAGAGAGAGTAGGCGCAGTGTTAAAAAGGCTAACCATGTTGGCCAATGTTGAGGTGCGAGTAGTCTCCACCAGGCGGGATTGGCTGTGTTGAGTTTTGACATTACTCCTCTAGGCACGCCAATGAGACACCTGGCTTACTGATCAGAATATCCTCCATGATGAGGAACTCAAGATCAGAGCCATAGAACATCTCAAGCGCATCGGTTGGTGAGCAGACCATCGGTTCGCCACGGCGATTGAGAGAGGTGTTGAGTAGCACGCCATTACCGGTTAGCCGTTCCATCTCTTGCAGTAGTGTGTAGTAGCGAGCATTGCTCTCTTTGGTTACCACCTGAGCACGGGCGGTGCCATCTTCATGAACCACTTCAGGAACTCGAGTTTTCCACTCCTCATTGACGGCGAAGGTGAAGGTCATGTAGGGGGCTGGGTGGTCAGTTTTTAGCATCTGGCTGGCAACGGTATCCAGCATGCTGGGGCAGAAGGGACGCCAGCGTTCACGGTATTTTATCTGTTCATTGATGCGATCAGCGATGCCAGGTGCGTTGGGGCAGCCGAGGATTGAGCGATTGCCCAATGCGCGTGGGCCAAACTCCATCCGCCCTTGAAACCAGGAGAGTGGCTGCCCAGAGGCGAGGATTTTGGCAGCGGTCTCTGGTACTTTGTCGATCTTACGCCAGCTCGGCTTTTTCTCATGTGCCTCACAGGCGGCAATGCACGCTTCGTTGGTATATTGTGGGCCGAGATAGGCGTGTGCCATCGGCTTAATGGTGTCGCCCAACTCATTGGCAACATAGGAGGCTGCACCAATAGCGGTTCCAGCATCTGAGGCGGCAGGTTGTACAAATAGCTCTTTCAGATCATCACGTTCAATGATGCGCTGGTTGAGTTTTACATTGAGTGCCACGCCGCCGGCAAAACAGAGTTTGCCGGTCTCACGCAGAATATCACCCAGATAGTGCTCAATAAGGCCGAGTGAGACATCTTCCAAAAGCTGCTGGATTGAGGCGGCGTAGTCGATGTAGGGGTCATCAATTGCATCACCCTCACGTTTTGGGCCGAGCCAGTCGATCAATTTTGGACTGAAGAAGTAACCTTTGCCCTTATCATCCTTGTAGCGGCGCAGGCCGATCACATTGGTTAGTTCTGTATTGACCTTAAAGTTGCTGTTGCTAAATTCAATTAAACGTGAAAAATCAAAACGCTTTGGGTCACCATAAGGGGCCATGCCCATCACTTTGAACTCGCCATCCAACATCTCAAAACCGAGGTATTCGGTCATAGCACCGTAGAGGCCGCCGAGTGAGTCAGGGTCATAAAACTCTTTGATTTTGTGGATCTTGCCATTCTCACCGTAACCGAAGAAAGTGGTTGCGTACTCCCCTTTTCCATCGATACCGAGGATGGCAGTCTTCTCTTTAAAACCACTCAAGTGGTAGGCGCTACTGGCGTGGGCTAGATGATGCTCAACCGCTTCGATACGTGGTTTACCGCCGCCGATATTGAGGTCACTGATCAGTTTTTCCAGCTGACGCATATTGCGTTGGTAACGGCGATTACCGTTAAAAATAGCGGTTAAAGCGCGATCAGGAGCATACCAATGGCGTTTGGCGTAGTGCCAACGTGCTGGGCTGGAGAGGCCGATGGCGGCGTATGGGAAGGCAACAATGTCTACTTGCTCCGCAGTGATGCCTGCAAATTCAAGGCAGAAGCGGGTCGCCTCATAAGGGAAGAGTCCCTTGGCATGTTTGTCGCGGATGAAACGCTCCTCTTCAGCAGCAGCGATCAATTCGCCGTCGATAAAGAGAGCCGCAGAGGGGTCGTGGCTGACCGCTCCGGAGATGCCTAACACAATCATTATTTGCTTTACGCTATTTTAGAGTTCAATAAAGGGCGTATCTTGCCAGCCTTGGTAGAAGAGTGCGAATTCTAAGGCTACTTTTTCATCCGTTTAGCGAGTTTGTGCCAAAGCTGTTTGCTGTTTGTATCCATTCTTTGTTGATCTAAGTAGGCTAACAGGCAGCGGAGTCGGTCTGTTTTACTGACATTGGTGGCATGACGGTTGAGAGAGTCTAGGTCGCGAAGTGTCCGTCTTTGAGCGGAGTGGCGGTATTTCGCCTTCTCAACATCAATCACACGTGCCTCAACGCTCTCTCCCTCTAGGTGGATAAAAATGTGTTTGGGGTAGAGGCAATTATGTACCCGTTGGCTGAGGTGCATTTTACGGGTCATCTCACCGACAGCCTGAGCGATAGCTCGGTGCTGAGGGATGGTGAGAGTGGCTAAATGCGCTGGCTGGATGAGTGTAGAGAGTGGTTGGTAATTGACCAGCTCTACGGTGGCTAATAGAGCATTTTGATTGCCTGCATCGGTTTGTTGGCCGTAGCAAATCAGTTCCAGAGTAGGTACATCATGTGTGATGAGGTGTTTAATGTTACGGACTTCTGCAGTGAAGGTGTTTTCACCTTTTATCGGGTGAGCAAAAGTACGTCGAGTATGGTTTTGTTGGCGTTTGAGAAAAATGCCAATTTTAGAACCATCTGCTTGCTGTAGCTCAATACGGCTGACGCCACTCCAGCCACCGCGTCGATGATTGGGTGCCTCAAACC
>JAMOMH010000078.1 GCA_027068675.1 Sedimenticola sp. | reverse complement strand
GGGTAGTGTGTATCGGCTGCTCTGGTAATAAAGCGGTGCCAAATTTCACCAACTTTCTCTTCCATCGTTTATCCTGTTGTTTGACTGCAAAGGGAGATAAATTGAGTGTAAATTACTCTTTTTGAATAGCAGACAATAAAAAATATTTGTTCATTTATATCTTTTCATGGCTAAATTCTGAGTTATCTGGGGGTGGCTTTTCTGTTGGTTCTGCGTCATCACGTGGCAACCGTCCCCCTTTAGCAACGGCAACGGCCGCCTCATTCTGCACCCAGTGCAGTAGACTTTTTCCTGAGTTACGTGCTTGCACCTGCTCACAAGCGGTGATGCACTGTGTGCATTCGGTGCAGGTGAACATATGTCGTTTGATGGTTCTAGGCCTGAGTCGCATTGGGCAGACATTGTCGCAAGCGTTGTTGCAGTCGCTACTGCATAGTGCTGATCGCTCTTTATCGAACCCCACGACTAATGCTTTGTCATTGGCCATCCAGGCGAGGCTCTGGAAGAGGCCGACGGCGCAACCAAAGCGGCAGAAAAGGTGACGCGCAAACATAAATTCAATAAAAAGAATGCAGGTGCCAATCAGTAAGAATCGGAACTGATTAATGGTCAGTGATCCGTTCCAGATGTTGTGGTACAGCTCAAAGGGTGGCAGTAGATAACTCAATAGGCTGAGCGACCAGAGGAAGGCGAAGAGTAGGGCAATGAGCCAGGTTAGGGGCCAAAATTTTTGATTGGGCACCTGTTGGCTGCCATCGGGTTGTAGCTCGGGTAGTCTCTCTTTATCCCATAGAGAGTGTTTGCCACCGGCACGTTGCATCATCTTGTTGATCAGCTCAACCACTGAGAAGTGGGGGCAGAGCCAGCCGCAATAGAGGCGACCATAATTCCAGGAGACCCCGATGAAGAGGGCGACTATTAATGCCATGGGCATAAAGCCAAACAGGATGATATTCAGCCCAGTTTCAAGAGGGGTTGAGTCGCCAGAGATGAGCGCATCGATACCTAGCCGCCACGGCATGCCAAAAAAGTAGAAGTGTCCCTGCGTCAAATCGAAGCGGAACAGATCAAGTGGTGGCGCTAAGATAAAGAGAAGAAAGAAGCTGATTTGAAAGAGTAGACGTCGTCTCTGTAGATCAGCTTTGATGTTAGCCGAAGCTGACATCAACAACTTCCATCAATGCCTCGATGGTCTCATCGTCATCGGTTAATGGCTCAACCATCGCAGCGCGGCAGGCCTCAAGTGGTGGGTAGCCATTTTTGATGAGTGTGGCGGCGTAGACGAGTAGGCGAGTCGATGCGGCCTCCTCTACATCTTGATCCTTTAGAGTACGCAGTGCATTGGCCAAATTAACCAAGCGTTTGGCGAGAACTTCGTCGATACCTGTTTCACCAATCAATACCTGAATCTCACGTTCAGCCTCAGGGAAGTCAAACCGTTGTGCAATAAAACGCTGCTTGGTACTCGGTTTCATCCCCTTCAATAAATTTTGATAGCCAGGATTGTAGGAGACCACCAGCATGAAATCTTTGGGCGCCTCAAGTTGTTCGCCGGTGCGTTCAATCGGTAAAATACGACGATCATCGGTTAATGGGTGCAGTACAACAGTGGTATCTTTACGTGCTTCAACCACCTCATCCAGATAGCAGATTGCTCCTTCACGCACGGCACGAGTGAGTGGGCCATCGCTCCAGTAGGTGCCACTGTCGGAGATCAGGTGGCGGCCCACCAAATCAGCTGCGGTTAGATCGTCATGACATGCCACGGTGTAGAGTGGTCGGTCAAGTTTAGCGGCCATATGTTGGATAAAACGTGTCTTACCACAGCCGGTTGGTCCTTTAATCAGCATGGGTAGTTGATGGTTAAAGGCGTACTCAAATAACTCCACCTCATTGCCGTGGGGCATGTAAAATGGTAGATCACTCTCTTCGGCGGTTTCGATAGTAATAGGTTGGGTTGACATGAAAAGTCCTAAGCTGACAGGTAAAAAGCGATAGTAATTAAGCTGCCTGGTATGAAGAGCCAGATGAGAATAGGTAAGCGCCAGAAGCCACGAATACCTCCTAGCCCCATAAAATAGGCACCGACCAGTTCGCCTTTGATAAGTGCCAGTGCAAGTACAAAGAGAGAGATAGTCAAACTGCTAGTACCTGATTCACCAATAAAGAAGGTGATGAAGGTGAGGATGATTAAAATGGCAAAAACAATGGTGGCTGCACGCTTACCTTTATTTGTAAATGTATCCATATTGGTTACCTCATCACATAGATAAGGGGAAAGAGGATTAACCAAACCAAATCGACCATGTGCCAGTATGAAGCACCCGTCTCGACACCAATGTGATCTTCTGGTGTGTAGCCTCCCTTATGTGCTTTATAGGCAACGGCACCCAAAATACCCATGCCTAAAATGACATGCATGAAGTGGAAGAAGGTGAGTGAGAGATAGAACATATAAAAGGTGTTGGTGCTGAGGTTGATGCCATTACCAAAGTGGTGTGAGAACTCATAAAATTTCACGACGACAAAGATTAACCCCATGCCCATTGCGGCGAGTAACCACCTGACACACCATTGATTATCCCCCTCTTGGATGCAGAGCACGGCGCGTACAACAAAGTAGCTGCTGGTTATGAGAGCGATGGTGTTGATCAGTGCGGCTTGTCGGTCAAGTGTGAGCTGAAACTCATTGAACAGCTCAACATTATTCATGCGGGTGAAAGCGAAGGCCGAGAAGAAAATCGCAAAGACGAGTAGCTCTGCCATGATAAACACCCAAATGGCTAAATCACCGGGTGGGTATCGGCGCACTTCATCTAAGCTTATGGTTGTTGAATTATTCATGATCTGAAAATAGCATGGCCGACTATGAATGGACTTGATAAAAATTAAGGATGGTTAAATTCAGCCTCAGCTTATCTCTTTGCTTCTTAATACTACAGATAAAAAAAGACCGGCACAGAGGCCGGTCTTTTCTTTGCTAGCGCTAAAGGCTACTTATTCAGCGGCCTCAGGCTCATCATGGCCGATAAAGAAGCTCGCCACATAGACCATCAAGCCAGCAAAGAAGACCAATCCAGCCCCCTCGCGTAGCCAGTAGAAGAGCGCAATATTATCCTG
>JAMOMH010000077.1 GCA_027068675.1 Sedimenticola sp. | reverse complement strand
ACAATGTCATGGGGGCTTTCCAGAGCTGTATCGATAACACGCCGCCACTGGTTTGCCGTGCCTTCCTGAACGGTAAAGAGCAGATCCTCCCGGCAGGCATTGATCATAACGTAGATATCCTGGTCATCTTGCGAGGCACCACTCAGGTGGTATGCCAGACTATGAGAATCATGGGAACGATCGACATCCGGCCCGACACCGTACCAGTGCACGTCATCACGCCAGAAGCGACTGCGGCCCAGGGAGGGGTGCGCCTTACGAAAGGCGATCATCTGCTGGAAAAAACGGAACATCTCCCAGTTGCTATCGAGCAGACCCCAGTCCAGCCAACTGATTCCGTTATCCTGATTGTAGGGATTATTGTTGCCGGACTGGGTCTGCATGAATTCATCACCAGCCCGAATCATCGGTGTGCCATTGGCCAGTAGCAGCAGGCAACAGAAATTTTTAATCTGGCGTTTGCGTAACCGTATAACAGCATCGGGCACCGCATCATCACCCTCCCAGTTGCAGTTCCAGGAGTAATTATGATCCGTGCCATCGCTGTTGTTGTGGCCATTTATTGTATTGTGCTTGTGGTTGTAGGCAACCAGGTCATAGAGCGTGAAGCCATCATGAGCGGTGACGAAGTTGACGCTTTGATAGGGGTGATAGGCCTCCATCGGTGAACCTGGAAATAGGTCATCACTGCCATAGAGCCGCTGCATCAGTACATTGACCAGCCCACCATCACCCCGGACAAAACGGCGAATATCATCACGAAACTTCCCGTTCCATTGTCGCCAGCTGATGCCGGGGAAGGTGCGCCCCAATTGGTAGCTGGAGATATCCCACGCCTCGGCGATCAAACGGATATCAGCAAGATCAGGGTCAGAACGGATAGCGGAGATAATCGGTGCGTCTTCAAGATTGACCGAGCCATCGCTACTGCGAGTAAAGATTGAGGCCAAGTCGAAGCGGAACCCATCCACCCCCATCACCTTGACCCAGTAGCGTAGGCTATCGAGCACCATACTACGCACATAGCGGTTGGCGGTATGCAGCACATTGCCGGTACCGGCATCGTTGCGGTAATAACGGCGGTCATTTTCAAGCAGGTAATAGGTCGTGTTATCAAGACCGCGAAAACTGTAGGTGGGGCCATGCTCATTGCCTTCGCCACTGTGGTTATAGACGACATCCAGAATGACCTCGATATCCGCCCGGTGAAAGGCTTTGACCATCTCCCTGAATTCATCCAGCAAAGCAGTTGGCGAGTCAGAACTGCCGTAGAGGTGGTGCGGTGCAAAAAAACTCAGCGGCATGTAGCCCCAGTAATCATGCTCCTGTGGATCAAACTGAAAGACCGGCATCAGCTCAACAGCGGTAACTCCAAGCGATTGCAGATAGGGTATCTTCTCAACCAGGCCGGAAAAAGTGCCACGCTTATTCGGTGCCACACCGGAACCGGCATGTCGGGTAAAGCCCTTGACATGCAGCTCATATATGACCATATCATGGGTGTGCCGTGGTTTTTGATCTTCATCTGAAGTCGTTAGCTCTTGATGAGTGTGTATAACACCAAGCGGGGCCTTGCCAAGGTTAGATCCGGGTTGAATGGCAGCCTGTCGGCTAAATGACGGTGGAAAATAGACGGCTCGGCTGTATGGGTCAAGCAGGCATTTTTGCGGATCAAAGCGATGCCCTTCCCGCAGGTCGAACGGGCCATCAACCTGATAAGCATAGTAGTACGCGCCGTCTACAACCGTTGCCGGTAAACGGCAATGCCACACCCGGCCAGACTTATTCAGCAACGGGTTGAATACGTAGGTGTAAATGGGGGTTTGAGTCTCATTTTTGTGATACAGATACAAGGTAACGGCAGATGCATGTTTGCTATACAGCGCAATATTCCAGGCCTGCTGCGACGCAACAAAGCTGATGCCCAACGGCTGGGGCGATCCTTCCAGTGCTTCCCATCTGTTCATCGGGTTGACTCCTGTAGAGGTGCTTGAAAAACACCTGCATCACCTAAATATAGTTGCTATTGACCCGGCAGAGTATGGCACCTGAACAAAAGATTGCAGCGATAGAGAGGCTTATGACTATTTTGGTACGCCTGGCGCACCTGACACCGATCATTCCACTCATGGAGTAACAGATGGAGTATAAAGACTATTACAAGATCATGGGGGTCAAGAAGGAGGCCACCCAGGATGAGATCAAGCGTGCCTATCGAAAACTGGCGCGAAAATATCATCCGGATGTGAGCAAGGAGGAGAACACTGAAGAGAAGTTCAAGCAGGTGGGTGAGGCCTACGAGGTGCTCAAAGATCCTGAAAAACGGGCGGCCTATAATCAGCTTGGTGCAAACTGGAAAGCTGGGCAAGAGTTCAAGCCACCACCAGACTGGGATGCAGGCTTTGAATTCAGTGGTGGCGGCTTTACCGGCGGTGATGCCTCAGCCTACAGCGACTTTTTTGAATCCCTCTTTGGTCAAGACTTTAGCCAGGCCCAGAGTAGCCAGGCCCCATTTCACGCCCATGGTGAGGACCATCACGCCAAGATCTCAATCGACCTGGATGATGCCTATAACGGAGCTGCCAGAACCATCACCCTGCAGACACCGAAGCTGGATGCCAAGGGGCATATGACCACCCATGAGCGCACCCTGAATGTGCGTATTCCAAAAGGCGTCAAATCGGGTCAGCGAATCCGTCTGGCGGGCCAGGGCTCTCCCGGTTTTGGCAAAGGTGATGCCGGTGATCTCTACCTTCAAATAGAGATCAAACCACACCCCTTCTATCGTGTTGAGGGCCAGGATATCTACCTAGATCTACCAGTGGCACCCTGGGAAGCAGCACTGGGTGCAAAGGTAAAAGCACCGACGCCGGTAGGCGTTGTCGATCTGAAGATCCCAGCTGGATCAGTTTCGGGGCACAAGCTCCGCCTGAAGGGGCGGGGTATTCCCGGTAAACCCCCTGGTGATCTCTATGTGATATTGCATATTGCCCTGCCACCAGCAGATGATGAGCAGGCAAAGGCACTCTATCACCAAATGGAGCAGGCGCTGGCATTCAATCCACGTGCCGGACTGGGGGTATAAAGATGAGTATAAAAAAAGAGATTCTAACCGGCCTGCTGTTGGATGAAGAGACCACACTGAGCCTTGGTGAACTGAGCCGCGCCTGTACGGTACATGCCGAATGGATCATCGAACTGGTAGACGAAGGTATCCTGGAACCCGCCGGTGAGGATGTTACCCACTGGCGCTTCTCCGGCCCCAGCCTGCAACGTGCACGCACTGCCATGCGTCTGCAACAAGATCTGGAGATCAATCTTGCCGGAGCTGCCCTGGTGCTGGATCTATTGGAGGAGATCGAGACACTGCGTACACGGTTACAGGTACTGGATCAGGAATAATAAACCCCAACATCTGGCTCCAGCACGCCCTCACAAGCCACCTATAATCCCTATTGCTTGCCGTTATGGGTGGCTTTCTGGCACAGCTTGGAGGGGAGGCAAAGTTTTGACACGCCGGTTAGTAAGCGGGAGCTAAGGAATCTACATTAAATAACTTATGGAACTAAATTTTCCAGGATGATAGTGAGGAGTGATAAGTGGATAACATGGACATAGGCCTGATCGGGCTGGCGGTGATGGGGCAGAACCTGGCTCTGAATATAAACGACCACGGCTTCCGAGTGGCAGTCTATAACCGTTCCACCACAAAAGTGGATGCGTTTCTCGACGGCCCCGCAGCAGGCACTAACATCACTGGCGCCCACTCCTCGGCAGAGCTAGCGGCGATGTTGGCCAAACCACGTAAGATCATCCTCATGATCCGGGCAGGAGCAGCGGTAGACCAGACCATCGAGCAGCTGCTCCCCCATCTGGATCCCGGCGACATCATCATCGATGGCGGCAATTCCCACTTTCCTGATAGCAACCGGCGCACCCGTGAGTTGGCAGAACGGGGCATCCGTTTTCTCGGCTGTGGTATTTCCGGTGGCGAAGAGGGGGCACGGCACGGCCCCTCCATTATGCCCGGCGGTAATGCCGATGCCTGGCCAGAGGTAAAACCTATCCTCCAGGCCATTTCTGCCCAGGTAGACGGCAAACCCTGTTGCCAATGGGTAGGAGAAGCAGGTGCTGGTCATTACGTGAAGATGGTCCACAATGGCATTGAGTACGGCGATATGCAGTTGATCTGCGAGGCCTATCACCTGATGCGCTCCGGCCTAGGGATGTCAGTGGATGAGATACAGGTCATCTTCAGCCAGTGGAACAGCGGTGTGCTGGACTCCTACTTGATCGAGATCACCGCCCAGATCCTTCGTTTCAAAGACGAACAGGGAGAGCCACTGATCGACTGCATCCTCGACAGTGCCGGCCAGAAAGGCACCGGCAAATGGACCGGCATCAGCGCCTTGGAGTTGGGCACCCCGCTAACCCTAATTGGTGAGGCCGTCTTCGCCCGCTTTCTCTCCACCCTGAAAGAGGAGCGGAAACAGGCAGCGAGCCAATTTCCCCGCCAATACCCATCCTATTCCGGTGACCGGGAATCCGCCGTCAGCGCTATCCATGATGCCCTCTATGCCTCCAAAATCATCTCCTACACCCAGGGCTACATGCTGATGCGGGAGGCAGCCAACCACTACGGCTGGAACCTCCAGTTCGGCGATATCGCCCTGATGTGGCGGGGTGGCTGTATCATCCGCAGCCGCTTCCTCGGCAATATCAAACAGGCATTTGAGGTCGACCCTCAGCTGGAGAACCTGCTGCTCAATCCCTTCTTCAGCAAGGCCATCGACCAGGCACAAGTGGGGTGGCGCAAGACCCTGATTCTGGGGATCGAACAGGGCATCCCCCTGCCTACCTTCAGCTCCGCCCTGGCCTTCTTTGACGGCTACCGTAGTGCCTGGCTGCCAGCTAATCTGCTTCAGGCCCAGCGCGATTACTTTGGTGCCCACACCTATGAGCGAACCGACCGGCCGCGGGGCGAGTTCTTCCATACCGACTGGATCGGCTCCGGTAGCAGCACCTCATCCACCCACTACAAGGCCTGAACCCATGGTAGACCCTTGCACCTATGTCATCTTCGGCGCGACCGGCAATCTTTCACGCATCAAGCTGATGCCCGCACTCTACCACCTGGATGCGGTAGGCAAACTACCAGAAAAGACCATCATCCTGGCCTTGGGTCGCAGCATCCAGGATCGTGAGCAGTTCGTCAGTGAGGTCCGCAATTGGATCAGTGAAAAGGCCCGCGGCGGCCTGGATGAGGCACTATTTGAGCGCTTCACCAAACGATTGCGCTATTTCAAGGGGGATCTATCAGATCCGGAGATGTATCAGCGCCTGAATTCACAGCTGAAGAACCGGAGCACCTTTCCCAGCAACATCGCCTTCTACATGGCTATTCGCCCCGCTGATTTTGGCAGTGTGGTAGAAAAACTCAGCGCTGTCGGGCTGCTGCGAGAGGAGAGTGGTTGGAAACGGGTGGTGATCGAGAAACCCTTCGGCTACGACCTGGAGAGCGCCCAGGCACTACAGCACCTCATCGGCAAGCACCTACGGGAAGAGCAAGTGTTCCGCATTGACCACTACCTAGGGAAGGGAACGGTGCGTAACGTACTGGTGTTCCGCTTCGCCAACCTCCTGCTGGAACCACTGTGGAACCGCAACTACATCGATCATATCCAGATCACCCATTCGGAACAGTTTGGTGTGGGAAACCGCGCCGCCTTCTACGACGGAGCCGGAGCCATGCGCGACATGATCCAGAGCCACCTGCTGCAACTGCTGACCCTGGTCGCTATGGAGCCACCCGTCTCCATGAATGCAGAGGATCTACGCGATGAGAAGGTAAAGGTACTCAAATCCATCCGCCCCATCCCCCAGGATGCCGTGTACGCCCACGCCTTCCGCGCCCAATACACCGAGGGGCAGATGGGCGGAGAACCAGTCAAAGGCTATCTGCAAGAGGAGAACATACCAGCCGGCAGCGTCACCGAGACCTACGCTGCCCTCAAGCTCTATGTAGACAACTGGCGCTGGCGTGATGTCCCCTTCTACCTGCGCACCGGCAAGCGCATGGCGCAGGGTCGCTCCCTGATCGGCATCTGTTTCAAGCGGCCACCACAGCAGCTCTTCCGCGACACTGCCATACAGCGCATGCAGCAGAACTGGGTACTGCTTGGTATTCAGCCGGGGGAATCTCTACGCATTGAGATGACGGTAAAGGAGCCGGGGCTGGAGATGCACACTCGTCAGACCAGTCTCGATGCCAGCTTGCGGGAAGAAGATGAAGAGACCACCGATGCCTACGAGGATCTGCTGCTGGATATCATCACCGGAGACCGCTCTCTGTTCCTGCGTTACGACGAAGTGGAGTACGCTTGGCGGGTGGTGGACCCGGTGATCCGCACCTGGGCCACCGAGCGGGAGTTCATCCCCAGCTACCCCGCTGGCAGTTGGGGCCCACAAGAGAGCCGTCGCCTGTTTGAAAAAGAGGATCATCACTGGCGCCACTGCCTGGAACCGGAGTGCCAACAGTGAACAAGTTGGCCTGGGTTCGGTTTAATAGTGCCGAAGAGGTCGCCCAGGCCGCCTGCCAACGTATTCTGAAGATAGCCCGTGAGGCTATTGCTACCCGCGGCCAATTCCAGCTGGTGCTCGCTGGTGGCACCACCCCAGAGCATACCTACCGGCTGCTGGCCGAGGCGAAAGCCGACTGGTCCCACTGGCACCTCTACTTCGGCGACGAACGCTGCCTGCCCTCCACAGATCCCAGACGCAACAGCTGGATGGTAGAGCAGGCCTGGATCGGCCAGGTCGATATCCCGTTATCACAGATCCATCCTATCCCCGCCGAACTCGGCCCAGAACAGGGGGCCGCAAACTACAGCCAACTCATCAGCAGCATCCCACCCTTCGACCTAGTTTTGCTGGGCATAGGCGAAGATGGCCACACCGCAAGCCTCTTTCCAGGCCATCACCACCCCACAGGCTCAGCAGCGGTTGCAGTCCATGATGCCCCCAAACCACCACCGAAACGGGTCAGTCTCAGCGCTGCCACCCTGGGCAACTGCTGCCATCTACTCTACCTGATCACCGGCGTTAGCAAACAGCAGGCCGTTGCAGCATGGCGGAAAGGGGAACCCTTACCCATCAGCCAGATTCAGCCTATGGGCAGCACTGAGGTTCTCATCGACAGTGCAGCTTTGAATCACGATTTAGGATTATAAGCGCTGCAGATAACTCACCGATGTCGCGCCAACAACATTTTACAACGATACCTATTTTAACTTCGGGAGCTGTGATTCAATTGACCAATCCTACTTCATATCATTTCAAGGCTATGAAAAGGAGTGTGGCTCCCTGTCTGATCATTTATCATTTCAAGTGAGGCGGCAACTATCCTGACACAGGAGGATATCTACGATGATCAATAACCCTTTCTCTATTTTGAGCCATCCACTGACTTGTTCAGGACTCCAGTCTTCTCATAAATAGTACTCAATCAATGCCCATGTGGTTGATTCTATTTTTGTTTGTACTTTATTGTCCTGTCGTTCATCTGCCAAACGTTGAGCCTGTTTTGTCCGGTCTCCTCGAAACCCTTTATTGCGCTTTAGTTCGCAGCTAATGGTCGATTTATGTACATTCACTATTTCAGCAATCTCAGTCTGAATAAGCTCTGCTTTTAATAGTGCTTCAATCTGGTATCTTTGGTGTTGGGTAAACTGCCTGTAGGTGCTCATTCTTGTCGGAACGAAAGACACAGATGCTACCGCAGCTTGCCCTCTATTCCGATAAGTTGAGTTGCACTTACGAGTTGAACCCACCGAGTTTAGAGGCTTTAACACACAACAGACGACCAACAGGAGAGCAAGGAATGGAACCCAAATCACCGTTTTTTAAAGAGAGCATTCAGTGTTTAATGCAGTCGCCGCTTTTTTCCAGCCTGGCACCAAGTGTCATTGAAGAGATGATCACACACTGCCGCCGTGAAACCTGGAAGCGCCGCCGCCTATTGCCTATGAATGAAACCTGGCAGCGTTTCCACATCCTGCTATCGGGCCGGGTACGACTGAGCCGCAGCAACCCAGAAACCGGCCGCATGATCACCTTGTTTCTGCTTGGTCCCGGCGACCCGTTTTGTATCTTCAGCCTGCTGGACGGCAAACCCCACGATGTCATGCTGGAGACCCTGGATGATACCTCCCTGCTGAGCCTGCCTATGGAAGAGGCGCGTCAGTGGCTCAGTGATCACCCAGAATTCAACTGCACCCTGCTGCCCTATCTTGGAGAGCAGATGTGCAACCTGGCCGGGCTGGCAGCAGATCTTGCCCTGCATGATACAGAAACCCGCCTGGCACGCCTGATTTTGCGGCATGTAGATACAACCGCACTGCAGCAGAAACATATATCACCACACCTGATCAACAATCTCTCTAATGAATCACTGGCCGAGATGATCGGCAGCGTGCGGGTGGTGGTTAACCGTCAACTCCAGCACTGGAAACAGGAGGGCATTATCGATACCCATCGGGGCTATCTGAGAGTGGAAAAACTGGATGATCTGGCTCAACTGGCAGAGTTGAGGCTGGCCCGTACTGCTGGTACCGCACCGGCGACACTGTAATAGGCAAACCGTTTATGTCTACCCAATTTTCCGATAGAAACAGTGTCATCGCACTGCTACGGCATTCACCCCTGTTCAGTTCATTGGCGAACACTGTGCTGCTGGATATGCTCAGCCATTTCCGGCGGGAAACCTGGAAACACGGCCGTTGTATCACCGGCTCCGAGAACGAACAGCGCTTTCATGTGATTCTTTCAGGGCGGCTGAAGATGGGACGAATCAACCCGGAGACAGGACGCATAGTGACCCTGTTTTTATTGGGGCCGGGGGACGCCTTTGATGTGATCAGTCTGCTGGATGGCGAGCCAAGCCCGGTAACTTTGGAAGCAAAGGATGACCTGGAACTTCTCTCCACACCGGTGGAAGAGGCCCGCCGGTGGATCGAATATCATCCAGAGTTCAACCACAGTTTTCTGCCCTATCTGGGGCGTCAGATGCATCTGCTTGCCGATCTTGCAGGGGATCTGGCATTGCACGATACTGAGACTCGGTTGGCACGGCTGATATTACGCCACATTGACACTGACAATTCACATCACTCTTTGCACTTGATACACGATCTTTCCCACGAAGCCCTGGGGGAGATGATCGGCAGTGTGCGGGTGGTGGTCAATCGGCAACTGCAACACTGGCAGCGGGAAGGCATTATTATTTCCCATCGTGGTAAATTGGTGGTGCAGGAACTTGAAGCACTACTGAAAAAAGCCATGCATCATTCCCATAATTCAGCGGCAAAACCATCTCCTGAAAAACCTAAAAACCGCCATTAATTCCTTAACTCATTTTCCCGCTGTTTTGTGTAACTCAGGTAACAGCTCTTACCACTTTTCAGTTACATAATCCTACGCTAAGGGGTGTAGGCGTTTGCCTTCATACTGCGAGTTTATTGTTGAAGGAGATTGAAATGGCAGATAAAAACAGTTGTGCTGCGCTATACCATACCCACGAGCAGGCTGAAGAGGCAGTACGGGCGCTGCAAAAGACCGCATTTGATGTCAAAAAGATCTCCATCATCGGTAAGGGTTATCACCATGAAGAGCATCCCATTGGTTTCTATGACACTGGTGATCGAGTCAAATTTTGGGGAGTACAGGGTGTTTTCTGGGACGGTGTGCGGGGTTTGTTGTTAGGTGCAGCCACGTTCTGGGTTCCAGGACTGGGGCCGGTGGTAATGGCCGGCCCCCTGGTTACTTCGTTGGTGGATGCCCTGAAGGGCACCGTGGCTGTGGCTGGACTCAGCGCCCTAGGTGCGGCGCTCCACAGTATCAGCATTCCAAAAGACAGCATCATCCACTACGAAACCGCACTCAAATCCAACCACTATCTGATTATTGTCCATGGCGATCAAAAGGAGGCAGAGCGCGCCCACGGGGTACTGGCAGCCAGCGAACCAATAGATGTGGTCATCCATCTTAGTTAATGAATGCCTCACACGGCCATAATACTTTTAGTGGAGTGTAACCCAGGTTGCAGACCCGCCTTGGGAGATTGCAGATGATTGGCACCGGCAAGAAGTTATCGACATTGCCAAGCATTGATTACCACACAAGTTTAAGGAGATTCAGTCATGTCTAAGACCATCAACCAATTTAAACTAAAATCATTAAATATTGCGGTGCTGGCGACCGCATTGCTGATAGGGCTGCCCGCACATGCAGCAGATAAAGCACGCATCACTGCCAGTACCGATGTAAAACCTGTCGCTACATTGTCTGCACAAGAGTCGCAGGCGCTGTCACTGGCAGCAGGGCGTATTTTGTTGCATGCCGACAGAGCACGCCTAGCCATTGCCGGAGAAGATAAGGAAGCGGCATTGGGCGAGATCAATCAAGGGTTGACCCTGGTCAAGGTCATCCAGAATGCCATGCCAAAATATAAGGTCATCACCAAAATCGAGGCAGGGGACGTTACCTACAACGCTGACGATGAGGTAAGCAGGCGTTTTGTAGCGATATTTGATGAACAATACATCGAAGATGTGATAGAGCCGGTGATTCAGAGCAAGAAAAAGGCTAAGGTTCAGAACACAGCCAAACCAGGAGATGGAAAAGCAGCCGCAAAAGAGGGCGCAAAACAAATCATTGCCCCTCTGGAAGATTTTACTATGTGGCGCCATTCCAGCATGAAGCTGAATATTGCATTGGCCGCACATGCACTGGATCTGGCAAAAACGGAGCTAGACAAGGGTAAGAACAGTAATGCAGATTTAGCCCTTGCATTGCTTCAAAGCAATGGGGTTATGTTCGAGCTGCATGAGATGGAGATGCCCCTGGTCGAAGCAGCAGACAATCTCAAACTGGCGGAGCTGGAAGTCAGCGAAGGTAAAAGTGAAGAAGCACGTCTCACACTGAAACTGGCCTCTGACGATCTGAAAAAATATGAGCGGATCACCGGGGAGAGCCGCGCCAAAGAGGTGCGGGAGCTACACCAAAAAATCGACAAACTGAGTGAGTCCCTTGCAAAGGGGGACGGCTCAAAAAGCACCCTGGAAAAAACCAAAAAAGAGATCGCCTCCTATTGGGATCATGTCAGGAAGTGGTTTAAATAGCTATGACAAAGGTGGGGTGGTGGTGGGTGTTATCCGCCATCACCTCGCTATCAGCAATGTGCAAGGGCACTCTGTCCAACTGAGGATTCTAGGATAATGCAAACCAACCGCTACCTGCCTCGCACTCTGCCTGAGCCCTTGCTGGGCCTGGCGACACTGGCGCTGGATCTGCGCTGGAGCTGGAATCACGGTGCCGATACCTTGTGGCGTCAGGTAGCTCCAAAGCTGTGGGAGGCGACAGCCAACCCCTGGCTGATTCTGGAAACAGTCTCCGACCGACGCCTGCAAATATTGGCGGATGATGCTGACTTTCTCAAAACGCTACAGCAACAACTCAATCTGCGCGAAGCCCATTTTGGCGAAAAATCCTGGTTCTCGGAGAGCATTGATGGCCGCTTTTCCGGCCATATAGCTTACTTCAGCATGGAGTTTGGCATCTGTGAATCCTTGCCGATCTACTCCGGTGGGCTAGGTGTATTGGCAGGCGATTACCTCAAAACCGCCTGCGATCTGAATGTCCCGCTGATCGGGGTCGGCCTGCTTTACCAGCAGGGCTACTTCCGCCAGGCATTGAGTCCGGAAGGCGAGCAGCTCGAATTTTATCCCTACAACGACCCAACCATGCTGCCCGTGGTGCCGTTGCGTAATGATGATGGCGAATGGGTACGGGTAACAATCCAACTACCTGGACGACCCTTGCGCCTGCGTGCATGGCGCGGCCAGGTAGGCAGGCGTACCTTGCTGCTGCTGGACAGCAATGACCCACTCAATGACTCAGGCGACCGAGGTATCACCAGTGAACTCTACGGCGGCGGTGAAGAGGTGCGCCTGCAACAGGAGATCGCACTAGGCATCGGTGGCTGGCGGCTGTTGGAGATGCTTGGCATCGACTGTCCGGTATGCCACCTGAATGAGGGTCACGCCGCATTTGCTATCTTTGAACGCACCCGGCAGTTCATGCAGCAGAGCGGCCAGCCTTTTCAGGTGGCATTGCAGGCAACCCGGGCGGGCAATCTGTTTACTACCCATACACCAGTATCAGCAGGTTTCGATCGCTTTTCCGCGGATCTCTTCAGTCTCTATTTTCAAGAGGTGGCGATGGAGTTGGGGGTCACCCTGGATCAGCTACTGGCGCTGGGACGGTTACGTGTTGATGATAGCAGTGAGCCTTTCAATATGGCCTATCTGGCAATACGGGGAGCCGGTGCAATTAATGGGGTCAGCCGTCTACATGGTGAGGTGAGCCGGCAGATTTTTCAGCCCCTCTTCCCCCAGTGGCCACAGATTGAGGTACCAGTTGGTCATATCACTAACGGCATCCATGTACCAAGCTGGGATTCAGCAGCAGCCGATACCTTATGGACCAATGCCTGTGGCAAGTCGCGCTGGCGTGGCACACTGGATTCAGTGGAGGCGGATCTGTGCCGCCAGTCAGATGAAACATTGTGGCGTTTCCGTAGTGAAGGACGGCGGCAATTGATCAGCTATCTGCGCAAACGCCTGGTACGCCAGCACCGTGGTCACGGTGCGGCACAAGCCAAGATTAATGCCTGTGATGAACACCTGGATCCTGATGCCCTGACCTTGGGGTTTGCCCGCCGTTTTGCCGAGTACAAACGCCCCAATCTACTACTGCACAATCCTCAACGGTTGGTTCGCCTGCTCAGCAATCGTAATCGGCCGGTGCAGCTGGTAATTGCCGGCAAGGCCCACCCAAAGGATGATGTAGGCAGAGGGATGCTGCGCCAATGGCAGGATTTTCTCAAAAGCAACAGCATCCACAATCGGGTGGTATTCGTGGAAGATTATGATTTGAGTGTTGCGGCAAAGCTGATCCAGGGGGTAGATCTCTGGATCAACACCCCACGCCGCCCCTGGGAGGCCTGCGGCACCAGTGGAATGAAGGTGCTGGTCAATGGAGGGCTTAATCTGTCAGAGCTGGATGGCTGGTGGGCCGAGGCCTATACTCCCAAACTAGGCTGGGCATTGGGGGATGGGCAGGAGCACAATAATATCACCCGTTGGGATGCTGAGGAGGCGGAGCAGCTCTACCGCCTGCTGGAAGAGCAGGTCATTCCCTGTTTCTATCATCGCAATGAACAAGGGATGCCCACCGACTGGGTAGAACGGATGCGCGAGAGTATGGGTTGTCTGACCGCACAATACTCCTCAAACCGTATGTTACGGGAGTATACAGAGAGATATTATCTACCACTGGCGAAAACCTATCGGCAACGTAGTGCCAACCCCGATATTGCGATAGGGTTAGAGAGTTGGCTTAGAGTACTCAAGCAGCACTGGCAGCAGATTCACTTTGGTAACGTCAGTGCAAGAACGGAAAAGGATGGTCACCACTTTGAGGTACAGGTTTATCTCGATGATATGCCGGTAGAGTCGGTAACTGTAGAGTTGTATGCCAACCCTGTTGCGGGGGGGGAGGCGGTGCGCCAGCCTCTGATACGGAGTGCCATACTCGCGGGTACCGTCAGCGCTTGGTTGTACACCGGAACTGTGGCTGCTGACCGACCTCTCTCCCACTACACACCGCGTATCATACCGGCTCATCCTCAGGCCAGGATTCCTCTGGAGGCAAATGCCATTCTCTGGTATCAATGAAGGTAACTAATAAAAGTCATACACATATCAAAAAAAACCATCGGGGAATGTATTGTACTCAGTATCCTCTCCATTGCAGGGATCACCTATCTAGACCCGGCACTCCTCTCTCCCGATCACCTCCCACCCGGTAGCGACATACTCTTTAGTCTCGCCATCACTTTTTTTGCATTTGATGGGTTTTGGGGCATCACCAATACTGCAGCTACAATATTGAGTCTGCTTGCCATGGTACTCGCACTGATTTATGTCAGCCAGACATCAGGCCAAGTGATCATGATCCTCATTGGTTTTGTCATTGTGGCAACAACAGAGATTACCCTGCAAAAAAATAGCTAAAAGAGAGGTCAAACCAAGAACCGGATAATGTGTAACTCAGGTAGCAGAAAAGCTGCATTTGGTATGTGAAAA
>JAMOMH010000076.1 GCA_027068675.1 Sedimenticola sp. | reverse complement strand
AGGCATTAAGTGCCTCTTGATAGCGGCCTAGCAGTGCCAATGCATTGCCTTGGTTGTACTTTCCATTGGCCCCTTGTTGTGTAGAAAAAGCCTCTACAGCACTCTCATAGTCACCCTGTCGGTAGGCGGCTGTACCTCTCTGAGCGGGATTGTCAGCCAGCTCTGTGGCACGTTGAAAATCACCCTGCTGAATGGCGTTGTTGGTCTGCTGATCACGACGTTGCCAAAAATCATTCCAGCCAAATGCCATCACAGGCTCGGGGGGGAGGGCTATGCCAATCAATAGAACCAGACTCAACAGCCAGCCACGACGGAAGGCAAGGGCTGCCAAAGGCAGTAGCAGTAGCACAAAAAATGGGCCTTTTGATTGCCAGATATCACTCTTCTGATCAGTCGCCTCTGTCTCACTGTCGAGCGGGCTTGAGCCGCCTGATAGTAGGTGGTTGATATCTTCATCACTGCTGCTGAGTGTGGTGTAGCGGCCACCGCCAGCGAGAGCTAACTGCTGCATTGCTTGGCTATCAAAGGTGATATTGATATTGCCACCCGCCCTAGTTCGCAATATCTCTCCACGCCCATTACGTAGCAAACCACCTGCTGCCGTGCCGATGCCCAGTACCGATAGGGTGTGTCCCTTTGTGGCCAGATCACGTGCTATTTCAATCGTCTCTTCACTATCGTAACCATCGGCAATTAATAGGATTTCACCCTTAATATTGCCGGCTTGTGCCAGTAATTCAACGGCCCGCTCAAGTCCCAAGTCAACACGGCTGCCCTGTATCGGCATAATGGATGGCTCAAGGGCCGTGACTAAATTGCTGATGGTCTTGGCATCTCGTGTTAAGGGTGAGACAACAAAAGCATCACCGGCAAAGACTACGAGACCGGTTTGGGTCTCTGCTGTCAGACTTAAGATGTCGAGCAGCTTGAAACGTGCACGTACTAGGCGGCTTGGCTTGATATCGGTGGTATACATTGAGCGTGATAGATCAAGCACAATGACGCGGGCCTGTTGTGCCTGGAATAGAGGCTGCGGCTGTTTTTCCCATGCAGGATTGGTCAGCGCTATGACCCCCAGCAGCCATGCTATGGCCAATAAGATAATCGGTAGCCGACCGCTCTGGCCACCACCGTTGGTGATTAGTAGCGGCAGTAGATGGGCATCGACCACCTTTTTCCAGGGGTTGCTCTGCTCTGCTGGCTTTAGTAGCAGCCAAAGCAGTAGTGCCAGTGGCAGTAGTGCCCAGAGCCAATGAGGGTGTTGTAAATGGAGTAGCTCAAACACGACGGATGCTCATCAGAGCTATTAGCATGCTCAATAGCAGTGCTGCGGCGAGTGGCCAGAGGTAAAGCTCGTCGATGGGACGATAGAGCTGCTCCTCTTCAGCGACGGGTTCCAGCTCATCAAGTAGTTGGTAGATGCTCTCCAGTGAGGCCAAATCACGGCCCCGAAAGTACTGGCCGCCCGTTTTTTTTGCGATCGCCTTGAGTGTCTTCTCATCAAGGTCGGTGTTCATGACACGGCGTGAACCAAAAAAGCTACGTACCAGCTGCTCATCGGCACCAATGCCGATGGTGTGGATACGAACCCCCTCCTGAGCAGCAAGATCAGAGGCTTTCATGGGGTCTACCGTACCGGCAGTATTGCTGCCATCAGTCAGTAAAATCAGTACGCGGTTTTTTTGTGACTGTTCGCGTAAACGCTTAACTGCTAGGCCAATAGCATCACCGATAGCGGTCTCTTTTCCGGCCAGACCAATGGCAGATTCATCAAGCAGTTGACGGACTGTTTTTCGATCAAAGGTGAGAGGGGCTTGAAGATAGGCCTGACGACCAAATAGGATCAGCCCCAGACGATCACCCGTACGGCGTTCAATAAACTCACCTGCCACCTCCTTCACTGCACGTAGGCGATTCATACGGTGGTTGTTGATCATCATATCATCACTCTCCATGCTGCCAGAGAGATCGATGGCCAGCATCAGATCACGCCCACTGATAGGCAGGTGGATCGGTTCACCAATAAACTGTGGGCGGGCAGCAGCTGTTACTAATAGTAGCCAAGCTGCAATGGCTAAAAATAGGCGTAGATTGGAGCGCTGTTTTGTTGGTAGCAGTGTGGGGTTGTTGACTGCTGTGAAAAAAGGCACCCGTAGGGTCGCTTGTGATGCCTCTGGTGCGCGTGGTAGAAGTATTGCCAAAAGCGGCAGCGGTAGTGCGGCAAAGAGCCAGATCCAGGCAAATTCAAGGCTCATGTTCGGCCTCCAGCATTCTGTTTGATCCAGCTTCGCAGTAGCGGTAGTAGTTTCTCAATATCAATCGTTATATTGGTTTGGTATGGGCCGGTGGCGAGAATCTGCCCTGGGCCGTTACTAAATTGGCCGTTGCCACCTGTTTGGTCGAGAAATTTTAGCCACTCGTCGCCTGTTAAGGCGGCAACTTGCTGGCGGGGGTAGCGTGTTATTGCCACACGGCGCAGTAAGATTGATAGCTCTCCCAGGTGATGAGCCGCTTGGGCAGGATCAAATGTCTCCTCTAACTGGGTGAGCAGGGCTAAAACTTGCCGCTGTTGGCGGCGTTGCTGGAGATAACGACGCAGTGCAAAACTGCCCAAAATCAGCAGGGTGATTGTCAATATAGCTACCAACCACCAGCCTGGTGCGGGCGGCCAAAATTCAGGTAGACCAGGGGTGTGAATATCCTTTAGATCAAGTGCTTGAATAGGGGGCTGAATCGGCTTCATCTGCGCCCCCTGCTTTGTTTAGATGAATTGAGAAACTGGCGCAATTTGCTGGAGAGATTGTCAGTAGTTGAGAGATGCAGTAGCGGTATGGCGCGCCGCTCAATCAGTTCATCAACCTGTTGGTGGTAATTAGGCAGCCATGCTTGGTTGCTCTTCTGTCGGCTATCAAGCCAGCCGGTATTGCTACCATCGGTAATGCCGTAGCTACCAGAGGGTGGCGGTGCTAGCTCCAGTGGATCAGAGATCTGTATAGCGACCAAGTCATTATGTTGGCGCAGCTTCATTAGCTGTCGGTCAGTCTCATCATTAAGGTGGTAGAAATCGCTAATGATAAAGATGAGTGAACCTGGGCGGGCAACGCGGTGTAACCGTTTTAGAGCGTGGTTG
>JAMOMH010000075.1 GCA_027068675.1 Sedimenticola sp. | reverse complement strand
TTCTCAATCTCTTGGTTACCTTTGATATTGCGGGAGCCGTGGCCCACCAGCAGGATGGATGTTGTCATGCAGATCTCTCTTTTTGGGCAGAGCGGAAGCGGTGGCTAAAATCTTTGTCGTAGAGTTTCGATTTTTTCATGCTTGGCCACTGGCGTGCACCCAGGGTTGGGCTGGCAATGATCATCGCTTGGTTGTCGATCTTTTCAGCTTTGCAGCGCCCACGAATGTTGCTCAGGGTGCCGCGAATAATACGCTCCTCATCCGGCCAACTCGCCTTATGAACCACCACTATCGGTGCCTCTTGCGACCAACCGGCGGCCAGCAGTTCGCGTTCGACCTTCTCCAGTAGTGTGATGGAGAGATAGATGCAGAGGGTGGCGTGATGTTGTGCCAGTTCAGCCAGTGATTCACCTTCGGGCATCGGTGTGCGCCCTTCAACACGGGTCAAAATCACGGTCTGAGTGATCTCCGGCAGGGTCAGGCTCTCAACGGCAGTCGCGGCAGAGGCCATCGCTGAGGAGACCCCCGGCACCACCTCGACCTCAATGCCCGCCTGATCGAGCGGCTGTACCATCTCAATCAAAGCGCCATAGAGACCTGGGTCGCCGGTCTGAAGACGAATCACCGACTGGCCAGCCTGTGCTTTGCTGACCAGCCAATTGGTGATCTGCTCAAGATCCATCCCTTTGGAGTCCTGAATGGCGCAGCCGCTCTTGGCCCACTGAGTCGCTGCTTTAGAGACCAGAGAACCTGCATAGAGGATCGCATCGGCCTCGGCAATCAGGCGTTGACCCTTAAGCGTTAATAGCTCGGGATCACCCGGCCCCGCGCCCACAAACCATACCTTACCCATACTCAGTTCAGCACTCTGGATGGCTTCATAATGAAGGTGTAAATATTATGAGAGGGCAGCATATAACCGCTTCTCAACAAACAGGCTGCCTTTGAGTTGATGTAGTGTCTTTGCACCCGCCAGTACAGCCAGATCCAACAGCGGCTCTAGGAGAATGACACTCATGTAAGCGGCACCGAAAGAGAGTACCTGGGCGAGGTTTTCACTGCCAAAACCCTGGCCGTAAAAGGCCCAAAAAGCGACCCAGGTGATAATGCCGCCCTGGTAGGTCATTGAGAGTTTTAAGGCCTGAGAATATTTGATGTCTTGGTAGGCAACACTCTCAGGAATCACCTTTTTCGCCAGCAGACTCATGGCAAAAAGTGGTACCAGTAGCGTGGTAACATTCATGCCATATTGTGGCAGGTCAAAGGGTGCAAAAAAGATACCTTGCGCCAAGAGGCCGATCGTTAAGCCGATCGCTGCGGGAGCCGCACCAAATACCAAGAAGAGTGTTGAACCCAATATAAGATGGACTTCTGAAACACCAATAGGTTGGTGAGGCAACACCTCAAAAAAGGATAAGGCCAGGAGTGACGTTAGTAGGCTTCTTACGGCAAGAGAGATAACGCCATCTCTCTTGATTGTATCGAGGGCTATCTTAACAGCAACACCTAATGCGGCAGTGGCTGTTCCATAACTGAGTACAATTTTTGCACCCTCTACGATGCTGGGTTCAATGTGCATGCTCTCTCTCCTGAAAAGTTCTTTGTCGGGTTTATACGCTAGAATTCTACGCCCTGTTGGGCCTTGATGCCTTGTTTAAAGGCGTGTTTTATCATCTTCATTTCTGTGACGGTCTCTGCCGCATCGATCACCTCTTGAGGGGCGTTGCGGCCGGTGAGGATCAGGTGCAACCAAGGCGGTTTCTCCTGACGGATAAAATCGGCGATCTCTTCACCGGAGATCCAGCCATATTTGCAGCAGTAGTTGATCTCATCCAGCAAGACCATGTCGTATGTTCCTGAGATGATTTTTTGCTGGCTGAAGGCCCAGGCCTCACGGCAGCTTTTTCTATCCTGTTCGGGGTCTTTGGTGTTCCAGGTGAAGCCGTCGCCAAGAGTGTGCCATTCGATATTATCAAATCGTTTGGCCGCCTCCTGCTCGCCTGTCTTCCATTTGCTCTTGATAAACTGGATGACACAGACTTTCATGCCGGAGCCTGCTGCGCGGAACACCATGCCGAAGGCACTGGAGGATTTGCCTTTGCCATCGCCGGTGTGAACCAGTGTGATGCCCCTACGCTTATCACGTGCCTTCATGCGGCTGCTCCAAACCACTCTGCGGTGACTTCGGGTGCCGCTGGAAACCACCAGTGGATATAGGAGCTGCGGCTGTTTTTATAGCTTATGCCCGAGTCCCCTCGGCTGGGGGTGAAAGCGGCGGCAAATTCACAATCGGCCATGCGGGTTGAGTGGTGAAACTCATGCCCTTTGGCTCCTGAGGTATCATTGCGGTAGCCCAGTCCGGCCAATTTTTGTTGCATCTGGGTGGTGAAAGGCAAAGCTCCGCACATGGGCCACGGCTTCCCCTGATGATCAATGATCTGTTCACCCAACAACATCATGCCACCACACTCAGCCAACAGAGGTTTGCCCGCCTCGATATGTGCTCTGAGTGATGGCCAAGTGGTAGAGGTTGAGAGGGTTTCAGCATGGAGTTCTGGATAACCGCCAGGTAGCCAGATGGCATCAACCGTTGTGGGCGCAGCCTCACCTTTGAGGGGGGAGAAGAAGTGGAGATCTGCTCCCTGACTCTCAAGCCAATCCAGGTTGGCTTGGTAGATAAAGCGGCACGCTGCATCTTTGGCAATAGCGATGGAGTGGTGGAGAAGCCTGGGTTTGTCATCAGACGCTGGCTTTTTACATACAGACCACTCACCGCAAGCGTTAAGAAACGTTTCCATCTTCACATGCAGTGAGTGGGTGAAGTCGGGTATATCGGTCTCATCCGGCATTTTTAGGCCCAGATGACGTTCAGGCAGGGCAGGGGCACTCTTATCAATCCAAGCTACCAGAGGCGGCATATTATGTTCTGCCAAGTTGCTGGAGAGGAGGGCTGCATGGTGCTCGCTACCCACTCGGTTGGCGATTATTCCGCTGATGAGAACAGAGCTTTTTGCTGCTTCAGCCTGAAATCCAGCCACGAGAGGCACAATGGACCCGCTCATGCCTTTGGCATCGACAATAAGAATAACAGGAAGATCTATTGTACGTGCTAAATCTAGGGTGGAACCTTTACCGCCCACTCCAC
>JAMOMH010000074.1 GCA_027068675.1 Sedimenticola sp. | reverse complement strand
TGCATCAGGCCACCCATCACCACCATCTGCCCATCACTAACCTGCAGCAACGACTCCAGCTCCCTGATCTGGATCTCAGGGATCAGGTTATCAACACCAAGATTGGCCAGTGCAGCAGCGGGGTCTATAACATAGCCGGTGATCCGCGAAATAGTAGGGCGGATATTCAGTGTTACATTACCCTCCTGCGTGATCTGAGGTGTCACATTCATCATCATGCCGACTGGCACGGTGTGGATGCTGCTGGTGTAGGTGCGCCTTTCAGCGGTGGTAGTGGTGGCATCTTGAATCTCCACATCAACGGTGAAGTAGACCTTCTCATCTACCACTTTGAGTAGTGCAGTTTGGTTGTTCAGCGCCATGATTTTTGGGCTGGAGATCACCTTCACATCACCAAAGCTCTCCAGCATGCGCAGCGTAGTCGAAACCGTGCCGCTGGATGAGGTGTCGGAATAACCAAGTGAGAAGAAGGGTTGGCTGGAGAGATTGGTCCCCGTCAGTGAGGAGATCCAGCTGAAACCATCACCATTGGCTAGACTCTGCCAGTCGATACCCGCTTGATAATGGTCGCCTAGCTCAACCTCAACAATGGTCATCTCGATCAGAACCTGGCGTAGCGCACTGGTCACTACCTGATCAAGGAAGTGCTGCACCTGTTTGTGATCATTGTGGCTGGCCCTAACGGTGACCACACCACTCGCTGGATTGGTGATCACCACCGACAGCAGCTCATCTGACTTATTACTCTCACTGTCTCTGTCTATATTCTCCTCTGTACCAGCAGCTCCTCCCGCTCCATTTCCACCGGCGGCAGCAAGCCCCAGAATCTGCTGTAGGTTTTTCTTTATGTTTTTCCAGAAATGGTTGCTGGAGTCACTCTTGACCGTGGTGGTTGAGATATTACCAAAATCATTGCTACCACTACCCTTAACCGTGCCACCAGCGGTAGATATCTTAGTCGCCACACTCACTTCACTGATGCTGTCCCGTGCCATATTGACGTAATCAACCGTGTAGGTGCGCCAGTAGGGGATATCGGGGCTGATCATCAAATTTTGGCCATCCAGCTGGTAGCGCAAATCAACCTGTCTGGCGATACGATCCATAATCTGCGGCAGGGTCTGATCAACCGCATTGATAGTCACTGTGCCTTTGATATCGGGGTGGATATCAACATTGAGACGGTTGTCACGCACCAGTTCAAACAGCAGCTCTTTGATTGGCACATCGCTGGCGACAACCGTAAAGGTCTCCACCGGCAGTGCCCGTTGTGGCGGAGGCAGAACCGGTGCAGCAGTGACTGCCTTTGGAATGGCTATCGACCCAATGGATGTCATCTGCTCCTCATCCAGATGTAGCTCGGAGAGAGCAGGTGGCTTGGTTGCTGCGCAGGCAAATAAAAGCAGGCAACTGGCCAGGAGTATTAAGAGATTGTGGAGTTTTTTCATAGCCATTTCTGTATGTATCAGTTTCAGTGATCAACCATGTTCATGCTGATCAAATCCTGTTGAGTAATTGATTCCGCCAATATCTGCTGCATGTTGCGCAGATAGGGTTGAAAACGGTTGAGCGCTTGCGGAAGTTGTTTCAGTGCAACCTCCGCCTCCGAGTAACTGCGGTAGTCACCATAAAAAGCGCCAATCATCTCCTTGCCACGCATATTGATACGGTGCACATAGAGGTTATCGAGTTCACCTTTATTACTCTGCTGCTGCAGTAGCCGCTCCAAAACACCCTCCTCCGCTGTACTTGCCAACATGACTTGGATGCTAAAGTGAGAAGGATTGGCTTGCATCAACCAGAGCCTGGTCACCTCAATTCTGGTGCCCAGCAGGTCAGCCCCACTGGAGGCTGTCACAACAGGAGCTACGGGAGCCACAACCACCACTGGATGAGAGGGTTGCTTGACAGGCTCATCTTTGGCAATCGGCATGACAATATTCTGCACTTTGACAACCGGTGCATCCTGTTCAAAAACCAACAATGCGGTGGAGAGCGCCAGAGCACTAAAACAACAGGCTGCCAGCAACGCTGGACGCCAGTGATTGGCTGAACCCGCAAACTCACAATCACACACCGCTGCTCGCACATCAGCTGTAGAGACCAAATGTCTATTGTCGGTATAGGCGGCAAGCAGCGCCTTATCAGCCAGGATATTGATACGGCGCATCAAGCCTTTGGAGGCCCTGGTGATCTGGCGGATAGCACCACGACTGTATATATCAGGCCCACGATAGCCCGCCTGGGCCAGACGGAATATTAGATAGTCGCTGATATCCTGCACCTTCAGCGGTTTGAGATGGAAGCTGTTGGTAATACGCTCCTTGATCTGACGCACATGCGGTGCAGAGAGACGCTCATCCAACTCTGGCTGACCAAAGAGTACGATCTGTAGCAGTTTGTGCTGACGAGTCTCCAGGTTACTCAGCAGGCGGATCTCCTCCAGCGTCTCCAGCGGCATACCTTGCGCCTCTTCGACAAAGACCACCACTTGTCGCCCCTCGGCGTGGCGCTTCAGCAGGTACTCTTGTAGCGCCTTCATCACCTTCAGCCGATCAGGCTCACTCCCCTCAGGCAGACCAATCTCAAACGCAATGGCATGCAAAATGTTCTCTGGGGAGAGACTGGGATTGGCGAGATAGACAACCTCCACTCTCTCTGGCAGTTCCAGTTCCAACATACGGCAGAGCATTGTTTTACCACTGCCAACCTCACCCACCACTTTGGTGATGGCATCACCATTACAGATAGCAAAGCGCAACGCATCCAGTGTCGCTCCACGCTCTCCACCACTGTAGAAGAGTTGGGTGTCGGGAGTGATTCTGTATGGTGGATAGTCCAACCCAAAGAACTCGTAATACATCTTGCCGCCCTGTACCAATAGCTGCCTGCAACCAGACCTGAATAGCTTGTTATTACTAGTCGGTTTAACGGCAAAAGAATTAATTTCTTAAATCTTTTGTGCCAAGTGAGCCATGGAGCCGTTTTAATCTATGAACAAGGAGAGGTGTAAACAGGCATCTGCTCACACTAACGGTGTCACTAAGAGGGTGCCACCTAAAGTATATCGACTTGATGTCGTTACAGGATCGAGAATGTAATTCTGATAACAGCATTTTTTCACAGGCATGGTGCCATGCTAAGGATAAAAACTATGCCCGTTAATAAAAAAT
>JAMOMH010000073.1 GCA_027068675.1 Sedimenticola sp. | reverse complement strand
ACCAGACACCCAGCAGTGCAAGAATAACAGGCATATTTTCAGAGAGATCGGCATTGAGGAAGTGCTCATCCATCTCATGTGCGCCATCGAGCAGTTCATAGAATCGTTCCATGCCGATAGCAATGGCAATGGGGAGGCCAATCGCCGACCAGAGTGAGTAGCGTCCCCCCACCCAATCCCAGAACTGGAACATATTGTCGGTATTGATACCAAACTCCGCCACCTTCTCACCATTGGTTGAGACGGCGACAAAGTGTTTGGCCACAGCCGTCTCATCAGCCAACGCATCAATTAACCAACGCTTGGCACTCTCTGCGTTGGTCAGAGTCTCTTGGGTGGTGAAGGTTTTTGAGGCGATGATAAAGAGGGTTGTTTCAGGGTTAAGCCCCTTCACCGTCTCAGCCAGATGAGTACCATCAACATTGGAGAGAAAGTGAACACGCAGATTGGGGGATTGGTAGTGTTTCAGGGCATCACACACCATCAACGGGCCAAGGTTGGAGCCACCAATACCGATATTGACCACATCCGTGACCGCTTTGCCCGTTGAGCCTCGCCACTCACCACTCCGCACGGCATTGGAGAACTGCTCCATCTTCTCCAGCTCACCGTTCACGGCAGGCATTATATCTTCTGCATCGACATAAATGGATCGATTACTTCGATTACGCAGTGCCACATGCAGCACTGAGCGCCCCTCTGTAACATTGAGGCGATCCCCTGAGAACATGCGCCGAATCCAGCCGCTCATATCGGCAGAGACCGCCAGTTCAAGCAGCAGCGTCATCGTTTCGCGGGTAATACGGTTTTTTGAATAATCTAGAAACAGCCCACAGGTGCGTAGTGACATCTGCTCAAACCGTTCAGGATTTTCTCGGAAGAGATCCCGCATGTGTAGATTTTTGATCGCCTCTTTATGTCGTAACAGGGAGATCCATTCGATACTTTCATTGAGTTCGCTCATAGGCTGGCCTTCTAATTATTCAGCTAACGATCTTATGGAGAAGAGGCCCATTCATCAAGCAGCAAAACCACTATCACAATAAACTGTTAACCAGCGTACGCTTTTATTAGAATGGTTGGCTTTGCTAACCAATAAATCCAATTAAGATGTCAACAAGCTCTACGCTTAATATCCTTTTCGCTGCCAGCGAAGCAGCACCACTGATTAAAACAGGCGGGCTGGCCGATGTGGCCGGCAGCCTGCCTGCGGCACTGCGAGAGTTGGGACATGATGTGCGGTTGGTTCTACCCGCTTATCCTCAAACCATAGAAAAAATTGGCGAACTCACCACTGTTGCCACACTAAAACTGGGGGGGTACCAACAGCCCATCAACATCCTCAGCAGCCTATTGGATAACGGTGTCCCCTGCTATCTGGTTGATGCACCAGAGTATTTCTCTCGCCAAGGCAATCCTTATCTGGCACCCAATGGCCACGAGTGGGGTGATAATGCAGAACGATTTGCCCTCTTTTGTCGAGCGATCATCGCCATTGGCCAAAACCGCTCCCAGCTCAAATGGCAACCTGATCTCATCCACTGTAACGACTGGCAGACAGGTCTGGTTGCACCACTTCTATCCACTGAACCAAATCGCCCAGCAACCCTGTTCACCATCCACAATCTTGCCTATCAAGGATTATTTGAACAGAGCACATTTAATCGACTGGCACTACCTGAAGAGCTATGGACACTGCACGGTCTGGAGTTCCACGATCAGCTCTCCTACATAAAAGGGGGAATTGTCTACTCTGACCGTGTCAACACCGTTAGCCCAACCTATGCACAAGAGGTGCTAACCACAGAGTTTGGCTATGGCCTTGAGGGGCTGCTCAGCCATCGCACCAACCACTTCAGCGGCATCATCAACGGCATCGACTACCAGGAGTGGAACCCCACTCACGACAGCCGAATCCACCACCACTATGATCACACCTCTTTTCAGTTAAAACAGCTCAATAAAAAGGCACTACAGGCGCACTTTAATCTACCCCAAAAACCAAATGCACCACTCTTTGGTTACATTGGTCGACTGGTAGAACAGAAGGGGGTTGATCTCATTCTGCAAATAATTCCTGGCATTATTGATCGTGGTGGGCAGGTAGTTATGCTCGGTTCAGGCGAAGCTAAGCTAGAGAAAGCCATGCAAGAGATGCACAAAAAATTCCCAGAACAGACGGGGTTATTTATCGGCTATGATGAAGATTTAGCCCATCAAGTTGAAGCGGGCTGCGATGCCTTCCTCATGCCCTCTCGTTTTGAACCATGCGGCCTAAACCAGATCTATAGCCTACGATATGGCACTGTGCCAATTGTTCGACATACCGGCGGGCTGGCTGACACTGTTGTTGATGTCACACCCGAAACCCTTGCTGATGGCAGTGCAACCGGTTTTCACTTTGATGAAGCAAGCAGCAGCGCACTCTGGGGGGCCGTTGAACGAGCGCTCGATTTCTACCAACACTCCCGCTCACATTGGCAGCGCCTTGCCATCACAGGTATGCAGCAAGATCTAAGCTGGGCCAGCAGTGCAGAGCACTACCAGACACTCTATATAAAAGCCCTAGCAGACCTAGAAGAGTGTTGATCTGTTCACTTGAGGCACTATAAAGAGCGCTTGAGACTCAGTGACCGTAGACGCATTTAAGCAATCTACAATACGAAATTTTATGGTGATTAGTTACAAAGCTCAGTGAAACGCAATTGTTTCTCATTCCAAGGGTTGGTATGCACGCAGGCAAATAACAATCTTGGAACCATCTCTGCCAGATCAAACCTGCGATTAAAGCGGTACTAAACTTCAGCCAGATACCGCTGAGCATACTTTTTGATCTTAAAACCGTGATAAGTGCCTTGGATTGATGATTTAAGATTGCCAAGCATCGTATTGATCCAGTGGAAACAGTCCAATTCTGAGCTTTTTCGTTCACCAACAACGACACATTGATGGTGATTGACTAATTCTCCTGCCGCCGCAAAACAGGCAAGTCCATCTGAAACCAGTAGTGTTTCAGGTTCCAACGCCTGCTCAGCCCAGGTAATAAGTGCCTTATGTGTAAAACTTGGTAATGCATCTAAACGAACATACCAGGGGTGGGTGTTGCCTGTTTTCTGATTTACTTTTGTTTCAACAGCAATCACCATAGCGGCTTTTCCTTCAACACCACGCCCTCGTTTACCTG
>JAMOMH010000072.1 GCA_027068675.1 Sedimenticola sp. | reverse complement strand
AAAACGCTAATTATCTAACTGTCGATCAAACAGGGCAAGTATAGATGTTATAAACCTTACAAACTCAATTACTCTTTTGCTTCCTAGATTTATATCTAATATTAAATATATCCTGCTCATCTGCCGACCTAACAGTTATCAGACTTAAAGTTCAGAGCTTAATACTCAGCTAGAGAGTGCAATGAGTCACATATGGGGTACCCCCCCTTCAAGTTAATCAATTGAATGACCTGTGGGTCTTGCAGAATTGGGAGTGTTTATGGAACTGTTAAAGTGGAATCGCAGCCTGAATATTGGCGTCGATGTTATTGATAAACAACATCAACATATTGGCGATTGCATCAACCGTTTGCATAAAGCTATTGAGGATGGCAATCGCGGGGCTATTGGGGTCTCATTCGATGAGATCATTGATTACACCATTACCCATTTTGGCTTTGAAGAGGATCTGCAGATAAAGGCGGGGTATGAGTTTTGCACAGCGCATAGACGCGCACATCTGTTATTTATCAAACGGATAGGGGTGTTCAAACAGCAGTTTGATGCCAGCCAAGAAGAGGAGAGCATTGAGATTGGCCAAGAAGTCCTACTTATGTTGCGTCGATGGATCATCAACCATATCCAACAAGAGGAGAACTACTCTGATTTTGTCCTATCTCGGATGAAGGAGAACACCGCCGATAAAGAGAGATCTAAAGGCTGGGTATCTCGTCTGTTCAACTAAGTTTTATTGATCCACAGCACAACTAAAAAAAACATTATTTAGTGATATTAGAGAGGCTGATCACTGGCCAGCCTTTCAGCAATGCCTCTTTCTGCAACACCTCATCTGGGTCAACCGCAACGGGGTTGTCAACTAGCTGTAGTAGCGGTAGATCATTATGCGAATCGCTATAGAACCAACTCCCTGTTAAATCTTGTCCATTTGATGCCATCCAGCTATTCAAACGTGTCACCTTGCCATCTTGATAGCAGGGCACTCCACTCACCCCCCCTGTGTAGTAACCATTAATCATCTCTGGCTCGGTAGCTAAAAGGTGGTCAACCCCAAGATGTTTAGCAATAGGCCCTGTAATAAATGAGTTTGTTGCAGTTATGATAGCCAGCAGGTCACCCGCTTGGCGGTGTTTTTGTAGTAGATCACGCGAAGCTTGGGAGATGATCGGATCGATCATCTGATATATGAAGGCTTTGCGCCAAACCTGTAACTGCTCTAGCTCGTTCTCATGTAAAGGGCGTAGAGAGAAGGCCAAAAACTCATGGATATCTAGTCTTCCCTCTTGATATTCCTGGTAAAAACGGTCATTTTCACGCTTGTAATGATCACCATCAACAACACCCTGTTCAACCAAAAACTCCCCCCAAAGATGATCAGAGTCACCGGATAGCAAGGTATTATCTAGATCAAAAAGTGCAAGCGCCATAGGTTTCACTCTCCAGCAATATTGTGTAGCAAAGGGTTAGGAACGCTGTGATTAATCCAAATACACCCATAAGGCAGATTTCAGCCTTGACAGTGTACGGGATTATGGAAGAATTGAGTATTCAGTAACTAGACATCAGGAAAGGCTTTGATTGACTCCGAAGGATTCAGGCATAACGTCGGCATCATCATCAGCAATAGCCGCCGTGAACTCTTCTGGGGTCGCCGTATCGGGCAGAATGCTTGGCAGTTTCCTCAAGGCGGGATGAATGATGGTGAAACACCTAAGGAGGCGATGTACCGCGAGTTACAGGAGGAGGTGGGGTTAACACCGGATCAAGTCGAAATCATCGGTTGCACCGCTGACTGGCTGCACTATCGACTCCCGCAAAAATATATCCGCAAACACTGCCAACCTCTCTGCATCGGCCAAAAACAGATCTGGTTTCTATTGAAGGTCACATGCGCCGATAGCGCTTTCAACCTAACGCACACCAACCAACCAGAATTTGAAGAGTGGCGCTGGATAAAGTATTGGCAACCTATCCGAGAAGTGATCTATTTTAAACGTAGCGTCTATAGCCGAGCACTCCGTGAGTTGGCCCCTATGATTGGCACAAATAGCTCGCCAAACGGCCCCAGAGCTAACTATCTACGACAAAATCGACGTTGAACAGTTCTATAAACGAGGCGCCAAAACCTCTGCATATTTTCGGCATTCCACCCTATTTCTGGCTAATTGTAGTGTTCTTTAGCGGGCTATTCTTACTCTTTCCTGAGATTGATACCCAAGTTACTGCCCTTTTTTATCACAATGATTTCTACCTAGAGCACCACCCGATTAACGAGGCGATCTACACCTGGGCACCCAGAGTGATCAACTTTTTTGTACTGGCACTACTGCTTGGCATCCTCTATTGCCAAATCAGAAAAGTGGATGCCATCTTCACCATTAAAAAGATGGCTATGCTCTATCTATTTACAGCGGTATTGATTGGCCCAGGCATTTTTGTCAATTGGGTTCTTAAGGAGTTTGTCGACCGACCACGGCCAAGAGATATTGTGCAGTTTGGTGGCGATAAAACCTTTATCCCCGTACTCATCGTCTCTGATCAGTGTGAGAGCAACTGCTCTTTTGTCAGTGGTCACGCTGCTGGTGGCTTTGCATTGATCGCTTTAGCCTTTCTATTTCAGGGTAGAAAGCGTCATCTCATCTTTGCTGCGGGAGTTTTCTTCGGTGCCACAATCGGTCTTGTGAGAATTATGCAAGGGGGACACTTCATCAGTGATGTTGTCTTTGCACTGCTGGTCACCTACTTAACCTCAAAGATAATCTACTACCTATTTTTTGAGTGGAGAAAGCCAACCCCGAATTAGAAGCACATTGTGGAAAAGTTGACTATACTTTGCTCTGATTGATAGCTAGAGATTGTAGTATGGAAACAAAAAAGCCCCCTGTTTTTCTCGATCTAAGATTGATTAAAATGCCCGCTGCTGCCCTGGCCTCCATTGGCCATCGAGCCTCTGGTGTCTTTATCGCTCTACTCGTCCCTTTTATGCTTTATCTGCTTGAGCTATCACTCTCTAGTCAAGAGGGTTTTAACCAAGCAACGCTCTTAATGGAGTCTAGCGGGGCAAAAATATTACTCATGTTGGTGTTGTGGGCCTCCTTCCACCATCTTTTTGCAGGCATCCGGTTTCTCTTTGCTGATATCCATATTGGCGTCAACCGAGAGCAAGGGCGCTTAACCGCTCTGGTTGTCATTGCAACAGCGCCTGTTGCAGCCATCATCGTAGGGTTGTTGCTATGAGCCGTCGCGCATCTGGATTGAAAGCGTGGGTCATTCAACATATCACCGCCGTTTATATGTTGCTCTTCACATTTGTAGGTGGCATCTGCATTGCAACTCAGCAACCTATCACCTATAGCGTTTGGAAAGCGTGGGTGGCTCAACCGTTATTTAGCCTAAGCTTACTCATATTTTTTATAGCACTGCTCATGCACGCCTGGGTTGGGGTTCGCAATGTGCTTATTGACTACATCAAACCCATTTCACTTCGAATCTTTCTACTGTCACTGCTCGTCTGTGGTCTGGTTGGTAGTGGACTTTGGGTAATTGAGATCGTAATACGGGCACAAATTTCATGACAAAAATAGCCAAACGTGTATTTGACACTTTGATCTTAGGCGCTGGTGGTGCTGGATTACGCGCAGCATTACAACTCTCTCAAGCAGATGCTCAAGTCGCTGTCGTCTCTAAGGTTTTTCCTACGCGATCCCACACCGTCGCAGCTCAAGGTGGTGTCAATGCTGCCTTGGCTAATGTCTCTGAAGATAATTGGCACTGGCACATGTACGACACCATCAAAGGAAGCGACTACCTCGGTGATCAAGATGCCATCGAATATATGTGTCGTGCTGCACCCAAACTAGTCTATGAGTTAGAGCACTACGGTGTCCCCTTCTCACGACTCGATAATGGCAAGATCTACCAACGACCATTTGGCGGGCAGAGCCAGAACTTTGGCGAGAGCCAAGCAACACGCACCTGTGCTGCTGCTGACCGCACTGGCCACGCCATTTTGCACACTCTCTATCAACAAAACATCCGTGCCAAAAGCCACTTTTTCGATGAGTATTTTGCCGTCGATCTGTTGCGTAATGATGACGGAGATATCCTTGGTGCATTGGTGATTAATATCGCCACCGGTGAGCCGCTGGTCATTGAGGCAAAAACAACCTTTATCGCCACCGGCGGCTGCGGTCAGCTCTTCCGTACCACCACCAATGCCCACATCAATACCGGTGACGGCATGGCGATGGCACTTAGGGCCGGTATTCCACTACAGGATATGGAGTTCTTCCAGTTTCACCCAACCGGCATCGCAGGCAAAGGGATGTTAATCACTGAAGGGGCACGTGGTGAAGGGGGATATTTAGTAAACAAAGAGGGTGAGCGCTTTATGGAGCGCTATGCCCCCAACGTCAAAGATCTAGCCAGCCGTGATGTAGTCAGCCGTGCTATTGCTACTGAGGTTCGTGAAGGGCGTGGCTGTGGTCCCAAAGGCGATCATGTGATGCTTCAACTGGCCCACCTGGGTGCAGATGTGGTCAAGAAACGGCTACCTGGTATTCGGGATCTCTGTCAGACTTTTCTACATATCGACCCTATCGATACCGCTATCCCCGTCTTTCCAACAGCTCACTACGTGATGGGTGGCATTCCAACCAACCGATATGGAGAGGTAGTCGCCACCTATCAGAATGGCCCTGAAGATGTTGTATCGGGCCTCTATGCCGCTGGTGAGTGCGCCTGTGTCTCTGTTCATGGAGCCAACCGGCTGGGCGGCAATTCTCTACTCGACATCTTGGTTTTTGGTCGCTCCGCAGGCAACCAGATAATCAAACACCTGAAAGAGCATCGATACCATAAACCACTCCCTGAAGAGGCTATCGACAAAGCGATGCAACGGCTCGAACGGTGGGATAAGAAGGGGCCTGGTGAATCTATTGCCACTCTCAAAGCTGATCTAAAACAGGTGATGGAGAACCACTGTAGTGTTTTCAGAACGGCTGATGTGATGCAGGAGGGGGTTGATGAGATCAAAAAGATCCGTGAACGTCTAAAAGATGCTCGTTTACAAGATCATAGCCGCGTATTCAACACCAGTCGTATCGAAGCATTAGAGCTAGAGAACTTGGTCGATATTGCAATGGCCACCATGATGGGTGCCTCAGCACGTGAAGAGAGCCGTGGTGCTCACTCACGTATCGACTTCCCTACACGTGACGACAAAGTATGGATGAAACACAGCCTCTACCATCTTGATGGTGACCGGTTAGATTTCAAACCCGTGCGTACCAAACCACTCACCGTTGAAACCTTCCCGCCTAAAGAGCGTGTTTACTAATAGTTGAGGCAGCAAGATGCGCTTTAAAATCTACCGCTACAATCCAGATACCGATTCTGAACCCTACATGCAGGAGGTGGAGCTGAAGGATACCCACCCTGGCATGATGCTACGCGACGCACTGCTGGCACTAAAAGAGCAAGACCCTAGCCTCAGCTTTCGCCACTCGTGTGGCGAAGGTGTCTGTGGCTCTGATGGAATTAATATCAACGGCAAAAATGGCCTCTCTTGCATTACACCGCTATCAGAGCTGAAGGAGCCTATCGAGGTTCGCCCACTGCCGGGGCGGCCTGTCGTCCGTGATCTCGTGGTCGATATGGGCGATTTTTTCGATCAATACCGCGCCGTCAAACCTTATCAAATCCGCAAAGATCCACAAAAAGATGTAGAGATTCTGCAATCCCCTCTCGACCGTGACAAACTTGATGGACTCTATGAGTGCATCCTCTGTGGCTGTTGCTCGACCGCCTGCCCCTCTTTCTGGTGGAATCCAAAACGCTTTCTCGGCCCAGCAGCCCTACTGCAATCTTGGCGTTTTCTAGCCGATACACGAGATCAAGCAGAGCAGGAGCGGCTTGATAATTTAGATGGCCCCTACAAGCTATTCCGCTGCCATACCATCATGAACTGCCTGGATGTCTGCCCCAAAGGGCTCAGCCCCACCTCAGCCATTGGTAAAATCAAAGAGCTGATGCTGAAAAAGGCGATCTAGTGTCAACCGATGAGATCACTCTACAACGCCTCCGTTGGCAGTGCCGACGGGGAATGCTTGAACTCGATCTAATCTTTGAAAGTTTTCTTAACAGCGAGTGTGGCTATGAGCGACTCTCCGCCATACAAAAAGAGGGGTTTCAGGTGCTGCTGCTAAATTCAGACCATGACTTACAGCAGTGGGTAATGGGCAAGGCAGAACCAGAAGATCAGCAGAGTGTTGAGCTAATTAAACTAATCCGAGCCGCTGCTTAAAGAAAGCACTGAACCCACCTATTTTTTCTCAACCAGAATTAAGCGCGTATTGGAGAGGCGGTCATGCCATGCAAGTTTTGCTGGATCAATCAACACCCAAAAGAAACCTAGCCCCATAACCGCCCATGAGAGCAGTGCGGCAAAAAAGCGTATCAACACCTGTTTCGGTTCAACACTGCCACCATCCATACTCACCAAGCGTGCACGCCAGCTACGCATGCCAACAGTCTGACCGCCTCGTAACCAAGGCCAGGCAAAATAACCAATAATCAGCACCATCAAATAGAGTCGATAGAGCATGTTATCTGCTACCTCCCCTTCACCCGTCACCATACCGAGTGGAATCACGATGATTCCCGTTGCAATCACCAACACTGAAAGCAGCAGTAGCGTGTCATAAACCATCGCAGCCAGTCGGCGCCAGAAGCTAAGTGGTAAATTTTGGTCTATATTTGTAAAGTATTGGCTCATACCGTTCATTTTAACCCACTACTGCCACCACTACACAAGATATTAGGTTACTGTTTACAGGAAAAAGCCTCTTTATAAGCTAATGCCTCTAGCAGTAAAAGAGAGTCAGGGTGGCTAATCCTCACTGCAGGAGCAAAAAGGGCAATGGAAAACAGATTTAACCAACGAAAATCAATATCTCTTGATGTGATGGTTGATCATCAAGGAGTAGGACTCGTCAACGCTCAAACAGTCAATATCAGCATGGGCGGTATGTATATTGATACTGGCCGCATCCGCTTACCATCAAATTCCAGCATCAAAATCTTTTTTAGCCTCAACATTGAATGCAATAATCAAACACATGACATCTCAGGTATTGTTATTCGTAGTAAAGAAGATGGTGTTGGCATTATGTTTGATGGAATGAGTGATGACTGCAACGCTGCACTCTTCTCAATAATTCATGGCGAACACAATCAACCAACAAATGGTAAAAAACTCCACTCAAAAATCAGTACATTCTGAACAACCCTCCATAACATCTATTAAATTTCAGTATGAATAACATTTACCCCTAATTCCTAGATAGAAAAGCGATATGATAGGCAGGATCATCGAGTTTCTAACTGGAAATTAGGTTTTACATATGGATTCGAAGAAAAAATCCTCTTCATTTCGACTCGCTCGATTTATCCCCCTACCAATCATCTCTATATTTATCGGTCTTCTCGTAGGCCTACTCGTTTGGGTCGTACTTGATCGCATCCAATCTCAATCGCTCAACACCATTTTTATGACTGAACTACGATCCCAGCTTGAGCAACGCGCTTGGGAAAACCAGCTCAGGTTTGAGCAACGAATGGATCACCACCGCCTCGTCACCCATCTGTTAGCAGAGCAGTGGCACATGCTGACGGTGACAACCACCAATCCCCATATTCTCTCTGAAAACAAAGCGGCTGAAGAGGTGTATGACAAAAAACTGGCTCGCTGGATGGATGAACTGCGCTGGTTAGGCCACCGACTCACACCAAGCTATATCGTCATCGTGGGTGAAAAAGATAATATTGAGCACATCTACACATCACGCGGGAGCTTCCTACAGATCACCGTTTTTAGGCGAATTGTTGAAGATATATCAACCTCAGATGGCTCAACACTCTATATCACCCCAAGTGGCGAGCCATACCTCATCGTCACCGAGGAGCTAAAAGAGAGTCACGCAAAACCAGCAGGCCGGCTCATTCTTGTCACCCCTATTGACCAGGCTTTTTTAAGTATTTCACAACGTGGCGACGACTTCACCGGTACCATTTTGGCTCTTTTAGGCGAAGATGGTAAGGCTATCCTCGCCAGCAGCGATGATATGCGTATCCTGACAGGATCGACTATCACACAATGGAAAGATGACTATGTCATCACCGCAAGGAAAATTGGCTCACGAAAGGCCAGTACACCTCAATTAGAGATTGCCACCTTTGTTCCTCACGCCAGCATGCTCGCCATTAGTGAGCGGATTGTCGCTTTTGAGCGCCAGCAGCGAATCATCGGTGCCTTAGTTTTTGTTGGCATTTTTACTCTATTGATGGTTCTGCTCTCATCTTGGTTAATGCGAATACTGCGCCGCATATCAAATTTTGCTCGGCGGGCATTGGCTGTTGACCAACCCATCGCCAAGCGGGGCAACAAATTAATTTTGCTTGAGGAGTGGATTCGAGACTTTATTCTCGTGGTAAAACGAACACGAGACGATCTACGCCGAGAGCATGCAAGCCGCCTACATGACATTCGGGCCATCAACAGTGCTGTTTTAACATCAACCACCGACCTTATTATCACCACTGATGAACAGGGAGAAATCAGCGAGGTCAACCCACGGGTAGAGCAAGTCTTTGGCTATAGTGCAAATGAACTCAGCAAGAGAAATCTTGGTGAGTTGCTGGTTGACAAAGATGACCAGGCACACTTCAAAGCGCTATTAGATATCAGCATAGCGGCCCCTGAGATGACAAATACCGTATCAGGTGAAGAAATTTTAATGGTTCGATCAAACAAGAGCATCTTTCCTGCCGAGATTGCAATCATTCCCGTCCAACTTGAGGAACGCAGGCTTCTCACCATCTCTTTTCACGATATCAGCAAACGCAAAAAAGCGGAGGAGGAGATCAAAAGTCTCGCCCGTTTTGCTAGTGAAAACCCCAGTCCAGTGCTTCGTATAAACGCCTATGGCATGATTGTATACGCCAATGCTGCCAGCCAACCACTACTCAACTTCTGGTGCAGAAAGCGCAACCAAATTTTACCCATCGAGTGGTACAACAAAATATTAGCGCCTCTTTCACATGGCAAAAATAGAGAGTTGGAACTGATCTGCGAAGAGAAGATCTACTCACTTCAACTAGCCCCCATTTCTGAACTTGAGTACATCAACATCTTTGGTCGTGATATCACTGACATGCGCCAAGCAGAGCGACAGAGTCGTCAACACCAGACCGAGCTGGTTCACGTCTGTCGAGTCAGCACAATGGGTGAGATGTCAACTGGCCTCGCCCACGAACTCAATCAACCACTCGCCGCAATCATGAACTTCTCCAACGGCTGTGTACGCCGGATAAAAAGCGGAACAATAGAAGAGAGCGCATTGGAAAGCACGCTGGAGCAAATCACCCTACAGGCAGAACGCGCCGGTGAGATCATTCGGCGGTTACGCAACCTCGTACAGAAGCAGCCCCCCGAACGCACCTTGGTCGATCTTAATGCTCTAATCCGAGAAGTCGCCAGCTTTGTTGAATATGATTCAAGGAAGATGGGAATTGAAATTGAGATCAACCTTTCTCGCCACCCATTGATGCTAAAGGTTGATTTTGTACAAATCGAGCAGGTGTTACTAAACTTAGTACGCAATGCACTCGATGCGATGCATGAGACGCCAAAAGATAAGCGTCAGTTGATCATCACCACAAGAACAGCCGCCAATAACCAGCATGAAGTCTCCGTGCGTGACACTGGCTCAGGTATGAATGAAGAGACCATAAGCCACTTATTTGATGCTTTTTTCTCAACCAAAAAGACCGGCATGGGGATGGGCCTACCCATTAGTAAGAGCATTATAGGTGACCACAAGGGTATAATTACGGTAAAGTCTACCCCTGGAGAGGGGACAGAATTCGTCATCGCCCTACCCGCCGATAACAACCAGGAACAGAATAGATGAGCAGTGAACCAACAGTATTTGTAGTCGATGATGATCAGGCAATGCGCAACTCACTCAAATGGCTAATCGAATCCGTCGCCATGCAAGTCGAGACATATTCATCCGCAAAAGATTTTATCAACAACTACTATCCAGGGCGCTCAGGCTGCCTACTACTTGATGTTCGTATGCCAGGCATGAGCGGGCTTGAGCTACAGCAGTATCTCAATGAGCAGCAGATTCAGATCCCCATCATCATCATCACCGGTCATGGCGATGTACCCATGGCGGTCAGAGCAATGAAAGCGGGGGCTGTTGATTTTATCCAGAAACCTTTCAACGATGAATTTCTGCTCGACAGCATTCGTAATGCAATGACACTAGACGAGAAGATGCGGAATCTGCAATCACATCGTGCCGAAATCGCCCAACGCCTAGAGCAGCTTACCCCCCGTGAGCTAGAGGTGATGGCGATGGTCACGGACGGAAAATCAAACAAAGAGATCGCCAATACGCTTGATGTCAGCTCAAAAACAGTCGAAGCACATCGTGCTCGTGTTATGGAGAAGATGCAGGCCTCTTCACTAGCCAATTTAGTCCGCATGGCCATCGTAGCCAACCTACCCTGTGAAGAGGATTAATAACCACTCAGAGTGAATGAGTCGAGAGTATGCATATCTGGGTTGATGCTGATGCCTGCCCCAAGGTAATCAAAACTATTCTCTTCCGCGCCGCAGAGCGCACAGGAATTTCACTTACACTCGTAGCTAATCAGCCGCTACAGGTGCCCCCATCTCGCCACATCAGCGCCATCCTTGTTCCACAAGGCTTTGATGTGGCAGATAATGAAATCGTCAAACGAGCAAATATGGGGGATTTGATTATTACCAGTGACATCCCCCTCGCCGATGAGGTGATTGCCAAAGGTGCCTATGCACTGACACCACGAGGTGAACTCTTCACCAAAGAGAACATCCGTGCTCGACTCAATATGCGTGATTTTATGGACACCATGCGCGCCAGCGGCCTCGATACTGGCGGCCCTCCCCCACTCTCAGAGAGTGACAAACGTGAGTTTGCTAACAATTTGGATCGTTTTTTGGCGTAACAGCTCAACTTATCCATATTTCCCTAAAATATAACTATTTTTGACTACCATAAATCTCACACGAGCTGTGATGCTCGTTTTTGGCATTCACACTCTTTAATAGCCACTGAATCCCACGCTCAATAGCCGTTTGAGGCTATCAATCAAACCACCTCTGATATAAAATTAACTGTTTTCACTCTTGCCGGATTAAACATGCAGGATCTCAATCCAATCACCAATAAAATCAGCGAATTACAAGGGCGAACTCACTCCCTTAGGGGGTACCTTTGACTACGATGAGAGGCAAGAGGAGTTAACTGAGGTTCTTCGCGAACTGGAAGACCCAGAGGTTTGGAACGACCCTGATCGCGCCCAAGCCCTAGGAAAAGAGCGCGCCACTCTGGAGGCAATCGTTCTCACCGTTCAAGAGTTAGAAGGTGGCCTTAACGATGCTGCCGAGCTACTTGAAATGGCCGTTGATGAGGAGGATGAGGAGTCTATTGAGGCTGTCGTATCTGACCTTGAGGCATTTGAAAAACGGGTAGCGACCCTTGAATTCCGACGCATGTTCTCTGGTGAATTGGATGCCTGCAGCGCCTACCTTGATATCCAGGCGGGCTCCGGCGGCACTGAAGCACAAGATTGGTCAGAGATGCTGCTGCGCATGTACCTTCGTTGGGGTGAAGCGCGTGGCTTTAAAACGGAGCTATTAGAGGCCTCTGCCGGCGATGTTGCTGGCATTAAATCAGCCACTATCCACTTCAGTGGTGAGTACGCCTTTGGCTGGTTACGCACCGAGATCGGCGTACATAGGTTGGTACGAAAGTCCCCCTTTGACTCAGGCAATCGCCGCCACACCTCCTTCTCTGCCGTCTTTGTCTCACCTGAGATTGATGACACTATTGAGATTGAGATCAACCCCGCCGATGTGCGTATTGATGTCTATCGCGCCAGTGGTGCAGGTGGTCAGCACGTCAATAAAACAGAATCAGCGGTTCGGCTCACACACACACCCACCGGCACAGTAGTACAGTGTCAAAGTGGTCGTTCGCAGCATAAAAATAAAGACCAGGCGATGAAACAGCTAAAGGCCAAGCTCTACGAGCTGGAGATGCAAAAACGCAACGCCGATCAACAGGTATTGGAAGAGAGCAAATCTGATATCGGCTGGGGCAGCCAGATCCGCTCCTATGTGCTGGACCAGTCACGCATCAAAGATCTGCGCACTGGCGTTGAGACGGGTAATACCCAGGCCGTACTCGACGGCGGCATAGACCTATTTATCGAAGCAAGCCTAAAGAGCGGCTTCTAATCCATTTTTTATAGTGAACATCAAGCAATGACCGAACAACTCGACGAAAACAAACTGATCGCCCAGCGCCGTGAAAAACTGGCCCTCATCCGTGAAAACGGCAGCGCCTTCCCCAATGACTTCCGCCGTGACTGCATGGCTGGTGAGTTAATGGCCGAATACAGCGAAAAAGAGGCTGAAGAGCTGAAGAGCTTAGGCTTACGGGTCAAGATCGCTGGCCGTATGATGAGCCGCCGCGTGATGGGTAAAGCGAGTTTCGCCCACATCCAGGATATGTCGGGGCGTATGCAACTCTTCGTACAGCGCGATAACCTGCCTGAAGAGTTCTACAACGGACAATTTAAGAAGTGGGATATCGGCGATATCATTGCGGCTGAAGGGCTACTATTCAAAACTAAAACGGGTGAGCTGTCAGTAAAGGTTGATAACCTGCAACTGCTAACTAAATCGCTCCGTCCGCTGCCTGAAAAGTTCCACGGCATCACCAATTTAGAGCAGCGTTATCGCCAGCGTTACGTTGATCTAATTATGAACGAAACGAGCCGAAAAACATTCCAGATTCGAACTCAAGCGGTACAGTTTATTCGCAACTATCTGGTTGAGAAAAATTTTCTAGAAGTTGAAACACCGATGATGCAGGCGATCCCCGGTGGTGCCACCGCCCGCCCATTCAACACCTACCACAATGCTCTAGATATGGATCTGTTCCTACGTATTGCACCAGAGCTCTACCTCAAACGCCTAGTCGTCGGCGGTTTTGAGCGCGTATTTGAGATCAATCGTAACTTTCGTAATGAGGGGCTATCAACCCGCCACAATCCCGAGTTTACCATGTTGGAGTTCTATGAGGCATACGCCGACTATCACGATCTGATGAATCTGACCGAAGATATGCTGCGTAAGCTTACCAAAGAGATTCATGGCACCTCTAAAATCACCTATCAAGGTGAAGAGTATGATTTTGGCGCACCCTTTGTCCGCATGACAGTAACTGAGTCTATTCTGCACTTCAACTCAGATATCACCGCCGCAGAGCTAGATAACATCAGCTCAGCACGCGCCATTGCCGAGCGCCTTGAGATCCCACTGAAACCCACCTATGGGCTAGGCAAAATTCAGATTGAAATCTTTGAAAAGACAACTGAACACCGCTTGATGAACCCCACTTTCATCACCGCCTACCCGACTGAAGTCTCACCACTCGCTCGTCGCAACGATGACAACCCCTTTGTCACTGATCGCTTTGAATTCTTTGTCGGTGGTCGCGAAATCGCCAACGGTTTCTCCGAGCTGAATGATGCTGAAGACCAAGCCGAGCGTTTCCAACAGCAGGTATCAGAGAAGGATGCTGGTGATGATGAGGCGATGCACTATGATGAAGATTACATCCGCGCACTTGAACATGGCCTGCCACCCACCGCAGGTGAGGGCATCGGCATCGACCGTTTAGTGATGCTGTTAACCGATTCGCCCTCAATTCGTGATGTGCTACTGTTTCCACATATGCGTCCCGAGTAATCGGCTAAACTCTTTACAATGACTACATCAACGACAAGCAGTTTCTCAGCCAAAAAATTTGCCGAAGAGATCCAGCAAGACCTTAAAGAGAACAAGGTCAAACTACCAACACTACCCAATATTGCATTGGAGGCTTTGATTGTTGTTAACGATTGCGATAGCTCTGTGGCCGATGTTGCAGGCATTGTAGATAAAGATGCCGCCATCGCCGCACGGCTGATCCGCTATGCCAATAGCCCGATCTACCACGGCACAGCACCGGTTAAAACCGTTAAAAACGCCATCACCCGCATCGGTTTTGATGTTGTTAAAAACGCCATTTTAACGATGTCGATGAAGGATGTTTTTAAAACCACCCACAAAGCAATCGAAGAACGGATGGAGAGACTATGGGAACATAGTGTCTCCGTCGCATCAAAATCAGCAGCATTAGCTGAAACCTTTCCCCACCTAAATCGTGAGGAGGCAATGCTAGCGGGTCTGATTCATGATGTAGGGGCCATCCCTATTCTCATGCGCGCTTGCACCTATCCCGAGTTAATCGCCAATGAGTCACATCTTAATCAAGTAATAGCAGCCCTACACATGCCAATTGGCAAAATCATGCTGAATTTATGGAAATTTGACCCAGGGTTGATCGCAGTTGCTGCCAGCCACGATAGGCAGGATAGAGTCTCAAAGAGTGAATTTGTCAGTTACCTAGATATCGTACAGGTGGCCAATATTCTCAGTTATGAGGGTACCGATCACCCACTCAGTATCATTGACCGAGAGAGCGTACCTGCTTTCAAAAAAATAGCCGATGCTGGCGTTTCTCTTGGTAAAG